>JBEVKG010000331.1:0-7297 GCA_040509765.1 Xanthomonas sp. | reverse complement strand
ATCTGCTACGCATGCCGCAGCAGATGCACCTCCATTGTGGGAGGGACTTCAGTCCCGACGCGACGAACAAAACGGCGTCGGGGCTCACGCCCTTCTGCGGCAGATGGTCGGAGACCACGTAGAGGCGCGCGTGCTTTCTGCGGTCTCCTACAGATCGCAGGATGCTCCCCGCGCAGTTCCAGCACAGCGCGTCGGGGCTGAAGCCCCTCCCACAGTGCAATGACCAGGCGCTTTGGGGCGGCGAGGATGGCGCTGCCGATCGCTCCGGCGTGCGTTCGGTACAGATCGGGCGAGCTGCCTGACACCAGGCCATGCATCTGCTGCGCCTGCAGCAGCGGATGCACCTCCATTGTGGGAGGGACTTCAGTCCCGACGCGACAAACAAAAAACGCCGGGACTCACGCCCTTCTGCGACGGATGATCGGAGGCCACATAGAGGCGCGCGTGTCTTCTGCGGTCTTCCACAGAGCGCAGGATGCTCCCCGCGCAGTTCCGGCACAGCGCGTCGGGGCTGAAGCCCCTCCCACAGTGCAATGACCAGGCGCTGGGGGGCGGTCGGGATTGCAGGTGCCCCGACGCTGCGCCCACACCATGCGTCCGTACGGAATGTCGCCATGGCGTGTGCACGCAGCGGGGTGCACGCGTTGCATGGCGATCCCAGACGTTGCGGCATGAAGCTGTGATGCCGCACCGACTTGCCTCGACTGCGCATCACACATCGCGCCACTGGCGCACAGCGCATCCAGACGTCATCAAATTCTGAACGCAACCTGTCTACCACACGGTGCAGCGGCGCCGTTATGGTCGTCGCACAGGGGGAGGCAATGCGCCGATCGGCCGCACTGCCCTGAACGTCATACCACGCACCCACCGCGCCACGGCCGCTCCGCTGCCGCGCATGCGCGTCCTTCCTTCTTGCGTTCGAGGATTCCACTCATGACTCTGTCGCTTCGTCATCGTCCGTTGGCGCTGCTCCCGTCCCTGCTGCTCGCGCTCGCGGCCACCTCCGCCAATGCCGCGCAACGCGTCGACCTGCACGCCAAGAACCCGGATACGCTCGGCACCCAGTACCGCAGCGCCGCCGCCCGCGTCGGCGGCATCCCGGCCGCGGCCGCGGTGCGCCATGCCGAACTGATCGGGCTGGATGCCGAATCCGCGCTCACCCTGCTCACCAGCAGCGAAGATGCCGACGGCACCGTGCACCGCCGTTACCAGCAGACCTTCCGCGGTATTCCGGTGTGGGGCGAACAGGTGATCGTCAGCGAGCGCGCCGACGGCAGCGTCGGCAGTCTGTTCGGGCGCTCCGTCGCCGGCCTGGCCAGCGAACTGCCGGCCACCGCCGCCAATGCGGCCAGCGCGTCGCTGAGCGCCGATGCCGCGCTGACCCTGGCCCGGCGCGTCGCGCTCGGCGCGGCCCAGGCCGAGCGCCGCATCGAACGCGCGCAGGCGCCGCAGATGATCTATCTCGACGACAGCGACCGCGCGCACCTGGCCTACGTGGTGTCGTTCTTCGCCGATGCGCCGCAGGGCGGCGCGCCGAGCCGGCCGTTCGTGATCGTGGACGCACGCAGCGGCGCCATCCTCAAGCAATGGGACGCGCTGACCACCCGCGACGCCACCGGCCCCGGCGGCAACGCCAAGACCGGCCAGTACGAGTACGGCAGCGACAGCATCCACGGCTTCCTGGAGGTGGACGACAACTGCCGCATGCAGAACAGCAACGTCAAATCGGTGAACCTCAACGGCGGCAGCTCCGGCACCACCGCGTACCAGTTCACCTGCCCGCGCAACACCTACAAGGCCATCAACGGCGCCTACTCGCCGATCAACGACGCGCACTACTTCGGCGGCGTGATCGAAAAGATGTACCGCAGCTACGTGGGCGTGGCGCCGCTGACCTTCCAGCTGGTGATGCGCGTGCATTACGGCACGCGCTACGAGAACGCGTTCTGGAACGGCTCGACGATGAACTTCGGCGACGGCAATACGCGCTTCTATCCGCTGGTGAGCGCCGACGTCGCCGGCCACGAGGTCTCGCACGGCTTCACCGAGCAGCATTCCAACCTCACCTACTCCGGCCAGTCCGGCGGCATCAACGAGGCGTTCTCGGACATGGCCGGCGAAGCCACCGAGTACTACCTCAAGGGCACCAACGACTTCAAGGTCGGCACCGAGATCTTCAAGGCCAACGGCGCGCTGCGCTACATGGCCAACCCGACCCAGGACGGCAGCTCGATCGACAACGCCAGCAACTACCGCAGCGGCCTGGACGTGCATTACTCCTCGGGCGTCTACAACAAGGCGTTCTACACCCTGGCCACCACCTCGGGCTGGAACACGCGCAGTGCCTTCGAGGTGTTCGCCCGCGCCAACCAGCTGTACTGGACGCCCAGCACCACCTTCAACAGCGGCGCCTGCGGCGTGCAGACCGCCGCCAGCGATCTGAGCCGTTCGGTGACCGCGGTGCGCAATGCCTTCGCCGCCGTCGGCGTGAGCTGCCCGCAGTAAGGCCTGCACCCGCGCGCACGGCCATCCTCGATGGATGGCCGTGTGTTGCGGGATTGGGGCTTGGCAGCAGTTGCGCTCGCCGATCGCCTCGTCGGCGTCAACTGCCAGGCAGCCGCGACGTGCGACGTGGCGTGCTTTCCGATGGCGCAATGCGTCGGGACTGAAGTCCCTCCCACAGCGCACCCGACGAACTCGCCGCACGCCCCTGTGGCAGCGGCTTCAGCCGCGACGCGCGATCGCCGAAGGCGTCGCCACGGAAGCCGCTCCGACGCTGGGTCGGCGATACTGTCCCGTCTCACCCTCGCTGTCCGCTCACGATGCCGTTCGCCTCCCTCGGTCTGTCGCCCGCGCTGTATCCCGCCTTCGCCGCCGCGCTCGCGCGCGCCGGCTGGCAGACGCCCACGCCGATCCAGCAGCAGGCGGTGCCGCCGATCGTCGCCGGCCACGACGTGCTGGCCATGGCGCAGACCGGTTCCGGCAAGACCGCGGCGTTCGCGCTGCCGCTGCTGCAGGCCTGCGCGCAGGCGGCCAGGCCGGCGCGCTCCACCCGCGTGCTGGTGCTGGTGCCGACCCGCGAACTGGCGGTGCAGGTCGCCGATACCTTCGTCGCGCTGGGCCTGGAGCTGCCGCGGCGGCCGCGGGTGGTGGTGGCGGTCGGCGGGGTCTCGATCAATCCGCAGATGCTGGCGCTGCGCGGCGGTGCCGACGTGGTGGTGGCCACGCCCGGGCGTCTGCTGGATCTGCTGCAACAGCGCGCGCTGCACCTGGACGCGGTGGCGCACCTGGTGCTGGACGAGGCCGACCGCCTGCTCGACCTGGGCTTCGGTGACGAACTGGAGCGGCTGCTGCACCTGCTGCCGCCGGCACGACAGACCCTGCTGTTCTCCGCCACCATGCCGGCCCCGATCGCGGCGCTGGCCACGCGCCTGCTGCGCGCGCCGCGGCGGATCGGCGAGGCCGCCGACGCCGCGCCGATCCCGGTCACGCTGCGCCAGCGCGCGATCGAGGTCGACGACGGCCGTCGCCTCGCCTTGCTGCAGCATCTGCTGGACCACGAGGCCTGGCCGCGGGCGCTGGTGTTCGTGTCCAGCCGGCGCAGCGCCGAGCAGGTGGCCACGGCCCTGGCCAAGGCCGGCATCGCCGCGCAGCCGCTGCACGGCGATCTCGCCCAGGGCCGGCGCCTGCGCACCCTGGACGCGTTCCGCCAGCAGCAACTGCGGGTACTGGTGACCACCGACCTGGCCGCGCGCGGCATCGACATCGCCGCGCTGCCGGTGGTGGTGAACTACGACCTGCCGCGCTCCACCGCGGACTACACCCACCGCATCGGCCGCAGCGCGCGCGCCGGCGCCGAGGGCCAGGCACTGAGCTTCGTCGATGCAGCCAGTGCCGCGCATCTGCGTCTGATCGAGAAACGCCAGGGCGTGCGCGTGCCGCGCGAACGCATTCCCGGTTTCGAGCCGATGCCTGCGCCGACGCCGGCAACCGCGCCGACCGCGCCCGCGGCAGCCTCCACCGGCGGCATCAAGGGCAAGCGGCCGAGCAAGAAGGACCGGCTGCGCGCGGCGCGTGCGCAGGGCGAGGAGCCAACGGCAAGCGGCTGAGCGGCACCGCGGTGGGCGTGTCGCGCGACGGCGCGGCCGCCGTCGCCACGCCGACGCATGCCGCGATCAGAACCATTTCCGCCCGGCAACATCCCCGCGCACCGCGTCCCGGCGCACCGCGTCGCCACGCAAGCGCGTGCGTGGCCGGAAGCGTTCCGGCCACGGATACCCCGTCGGCTTGCCGAGCGGACGCGTCCGGCGATCAGAACCGTCTCCGGCCAGAACCATGCGCACGCCCGCATCGCCATGCGACGCGGGCATGGCCGCAAGCCCCTGGCCAAGAGCGACTGGAAGCCTCGCCGCACCAACGCGTGCCGCGGTCGGAGCATTTCCTGCTGAGGCCCGCGCCGTCGCGCGACATGCGCCGCGGCACTGCCGACAGGGCGATGGGGCGATCGGGTCGCACGCCGACGCCGCGGTGCCGCCACCCGGCGCGGCAGGCACGCCGGATCGCGCTCAGTCCTCGAAGGGATCCCGCTCGCTCTCGTCCTGGCCGCCCTTGGCCCGCGGCGGCCGCGTGCACGCCCGGCTGCGGATCTCCACGTAGAACTGTTCGCCGCCGGCGGCGACCAGCGCATCGACCGCACGCAGCAGCTCGGCCGGCGGCAGGACCGCGGCGGTGGCTTCCTCGGCGCCGAACAGGGTGTCGAAATCCCAGTAGTCGGCACCGGCCGGCAGGGTCTTGCGCCGCTCGCGGCGGATGTACTTGCGGATGTCGTGCTTGGCGGCGTCGAGCAGGCGGTCGGGATGCTTGCCTTCGATGCGGAGCCGGTAGGTCTTCTTCACTGCGGGAAATCCTGGAAAGGGAGTGCGGCGGCCATCGCAAGGCGACGGCACGGCGGGCGCACCGGCAGGCGGCGCGTGCGATGGGCCGCCATGGTGCCAGAAGCGGCCGCGCGCTGCGGATTGCGCGGATAATCGGCGTACGCCCCATGGTCATGCAGGAGCCACCGATGAACGATCCGTCCGCCTTCGCGGGATACCGCGTGCTCGTCGCCGGCGCCAGCCGCGGCATCGGTTTCGCCATCGCCGACGCCTTCGCCCGGCACGGCGCAGCGGTGGCGATCTGCGCGCGCAGTCCCGCGCCGCTGGCCGAGGCCGCTGAGCAGTTGCAGCGCCACGGCCACCCGGTCGCGTCGCAGTGCTGCGACCTGGCCGACGCCGCGCAGATCGCGGCCTGGGTGGCGCAGGCCGCAGACGCGCTCGGCGGCATCGACGTGATGATCAACAACGCCTCCGGCTACGGCCATGGCGACGACGATGCGAGCTGGCAGGCCGGCTTCGACATCGACCTGATGGCCGCGGTGCGCTGCAACCGCGCCGCGCTGCCGCAACTGCGCGGCAGCGGCCGCGGCTGCATCCTCAACATCAGTTCGATCAACGGCCTGCGGCCGACGCCCCGGGTGCCGGCGTACTCGGCGGCCAAGGCGGCGCTGAACTACTACACGACCACCCTGGCGACGCAGCTGGCGCGCGAGCGGATCCGGGTCAATGCGATCGCGCCCGGTTCCATCGAGTTCCCCGGCGGCCTGTGGGAGCAGCGCCGCCAGCAGCAGCCCGAGCTGTACCGGCAGATCCGCGCCAGCATTCCGTTCGGCGCCTTCGGCGCAGTCGACGATGTCGCCAACGCGGCGTTGTTCCTGGCCTCGCCGCAGGCACGCTGGATCACCGGCCAGGTGCTGGCGATAGACGGCGGGCAGTCGCTGGGCGCCTGAGGCGGGCCGCGCACTGCCGCGGCCAGGGCGCGCGAGGACAGTGCGGCGCGTGACCTGGACTGTCCGCGGTGCGGAGGCGACGTCGCCTGGCGTCGGCGTCGCGCCGCGGACGACCATCCCACCGCGAGGCGGTCTGGCTGTGCGTCGCACGTGCAATGCTGCGGACTCGCGCTCGGCGCCACTCCCGAATCCCCACTTCCCGATCCCGGCGCTAGACCAACTGCGCCGCCTCGATGACCTGCACACCCGGACGCGGCTGCAGCGCGGACGCGACCAGCGCCGCAGCGATGCGTTCGGCCGGATTGATCCGGTAGCGTCGCGGCAACAGCGGCCCGAGCGCCCGCAGCACCACGCTGGCGGCATGCTCGCCGCGGCGCCGTTGCGCGCGCTCGCCGCCGATCAGGCCCGGCCGCACCAGGGTCAGCGAGGGAAAGCCGAGCGCGCGCAGGTCGTGCTCCAGGTCGCCCTTGACCCGGTTGTAGAACGCCCACGACTGCGGATTCGCCCCGAGCGCGGAGTTCAGCGCGAAGGCCGCGGCGCCGTGCTGGCGGAGCAGCCGCGCGATCGCCAGCGGATAGTCGTGATCGACCCGGCGGAACGCCTCGCGCGAGCCGGCCTGGCGCATCGTGGTGCCGAGCGCGCAGATCGCCGCATCCACCTGCCACCACGGCGCCTGCGCTGGCAGCGCGTCGAAGTCGAGCACCGGGTTGTGCAGCTTGGGGTGAGCCCGATCCAGCGCGCGCCGGGTCGGTGCGATCACCGCGCTGCAGGCGGGGTCGGCCAGCAACTGGCGCAGCGCGTGGCCGCCGACCAGGCCGGTGGCGCCGGCGAGCAGGATCTTCATCGGAGCGTCCTTGGGGACTGACGAGGGAGGAGCCGACTATCGCAGGGCGAGCGGGAAGGCGCTGTCGGGGTGCTTGTGTGGCGGGTGCGGGGCCACGAGGCGCTGCGCGCCCTACCCTCACCCCAACCCCTCTCCCGGGGGGAGAGGGGCTATGGCTGCCCGGCCCTTCCTTCTCCCGTCGGGAGAAGGTGCCCCGAAGGGGCGGATGAGGGTACGGGCGCCAGCCAGGCATCCTCCCTAGACAAGGGTACGGGCGCCAGCCAGGCATCCTCCCTGGACAAGGGTACGGGCGCCAGCCAGGCCTCCACCCCACACCGCAGCCCACCGCTCCACTCCCACCCACCCGCACGGTCGCCGCGCCGCAGCAGGTACGCCACAATAGCCGCCCCATCGCGCCGGCCGGCGCGCTGCAACCTGACGAGGAGCGGTTCGATGTTCGTGGTGTGCGGAGAGGCCTTGTACGACATCTTCATCGACGGCTATGCCGGCACCTCGGTCGGGATGACCGCGCGTCAGGGCGGTTCGCCGTTCAACGTGGCCATCGGCCTGGCCCGTCTGGGCGCGCCGTCGGCGCTGTTCACCGGCCTGTCCACCGACCCGCTCGGCCGCCAACTGCGCGCCACCCT
>JBEVKG010000330.1:0-5428 GCA_040509765.1 Xanthomonas sp. | reverse complement strand
TAGATCTGCCACGACACGCCGGCCTGCTGCAGCGCCTCGACGTAGCTGGGCCAGCGGTAGTCGTCCGGGTCGCCGCCCAGTTCCGGGAAGTTGTCGTGCGAGTTGGCGATCGCCGGGCCGCCGGCGCGGGCGTGCGGATCGTTCTGCCCGGTCCACAGGAACACGCGGTTCGGGTTGGTGCCGGCCTGGATGGCGCAGTGGTAGGCGTCGCACACGGTGAAGGTGTCGGCCAGGGCGAACTGGAACGGCAGATCGTCGCGCTCGTAGTGCGCCAGCGCATGGTCGCACTTGGCCGCCGGCCACTGGCCCATGCGGCCGTGGTCCCAGGCCTGCTGCGCGTTCGGCCAGGTGTGCGGAGTGCCCTGCACGCGCATGGTGGCGAAGTCGCGCGCGGTGCGCAGCGGGAACGGTGCGAGCTGGCGGCTGCCGTCGGCGCTGGGCTGCAGCCACACCGTGCGCGGCGCATTGCCGGGCAGCGGCGGCGCGGGAATCGGAAAGCGGTCGCCGAAGCCGCGCACGCCGGCCAGGCTGCCGAAGTAATGGTCGAAGGCGCGGTTCTCCTGCATCAGGATCACCACGTGCTGCAGGTCGTCCAGGGTGCCGCTGCGCACGTCCGGGGCGATGGCGGCGGCGCGGGCGATGCTCGGCGGCAGCAGGCCGGCGGCGCTGGCGGTGAGGCCGGCGCGGAGCAGCCGGCGGCGGGTCTGGTCGGTCATGGCGGTCCGGGGAAGCGCAAAACGGCGACGGCCGGGACCGGCCGCCGCCGCGAGACTGCCACGGCGTCGGTTACAGGTCGACCATGAAGGTCAGGCCGACGGTGCGCGGCGGCGCGATGAAGGCGCTGTCGCTGCCGTCCACGCCGTTGAGGTAGCGCTTGTCGGTGAGGTTGCTGATCACCAGGTCCAGCTTGGCCTGCTGCAACTGCGGCGACAGCCCGCCCAGGGAGAGGCCGAGGTTGGCGTCGAAGGTGGTCACCGCGTCCAGCGCCGCGCTGTTGGCCGCATCCAGGTAGCGCCGGCCGAGGTAGCGACCGGACAGGCCGCCGTGCCAGCGCTGGCCCTGCCAGTCGGCCGACAGCACCAGGGTCTGCCGCGGCTGGCCGATCACCTGCGACCCCGGTGCGATCTCCAGCGCCTGGTCGCGCGCGGCGTTGCCGCTGCCCAGGTAGGTCGCCTTGTTGTAGGTGTAGGCGCCATTGAGCCGCCAGCCGGTGTCCCAGGCGTAGCCCAGCGCCAGCTCCACGCCGCGCGCATGCACGCCGCCGAAGTTCTCGTAGACGCCATCGGTCTCGCCCAGGTAGTCGATGCCGGTCACGAAGTTGGCCGGCACGTAGACGATGCGGTTGTCGAAACGGATGTCGTACAGGGTGATGCTGCCGGTCAGCGGCCAGCGGCTCATGCGCAGGCCCAGCTCGACGTTGTCGGCGGTTTCCGGCTTGACCTTGCTCAGTACCAGCGGATCGGTCTCGCCGAGCACGCCGGAGGGGATCGCGGCGAAGTTCTGCGAGAAGCCGGCGAAGGCTTCCACGCCCTTGATCGGCGTGGTCCAGGTCAGGCCGGCGGAGAACAGCGGATCGGAGTGCGAATCCGATTCGATGTGCGCGGCGTCGCCGATGCGGCGGTCGCGGGTCTGGTCGACGAAGAACTGCTTGACGCCCACGCGCCAGGCGAAGTCGCCGTAGCGCATCACGTCCTCGGCGTAGTACATCTGCTCGTCGGTGCGGTAGTCGTCCTTGAACTGCACCCAGTACGGCACGTGGTCGAAGGCGATGTTGGTGCCGACGTCGAGCAGGCGGTGCCAGTCGCGGGTGACGCTGCGGTCGTAGCGTTCCAGCCACAGGCCGCCGCGCACGGTGTTGTGGAGCCCACCGAAGTCCTGCGCCCATTCCACGTCGGCGGTGACGCCGCCGCGCTGGTTGTCGTAGTGGCTGTGGCGGTAGGACTGCACCGGCAGCGAGCCGGCCGGGTAGCAGGCCGGGTTGGACTCGGCCGGCAGCGTCGCGGTGTCGGCGCAGCCGGGCAGCATGCTCGCGGCCGCGCCGCCCGGGGTGACGAAGTAGAGCTTGCCCAGGGCGCTGCCGCCGTACACGGTGCGGCCGCCGGTGTATTCGGACTCGGGCCGGCCGGCGCCATCGTCGGTGACGTCGACCAGATAAGGCGGAATCCAGTCGCCGCGGCCCTGCATGCGGTGCGCATAGCCGGTCAGCGTGGCCTTGAAACCGTTGCCGCCGTCGAACAGGCCGCGCAGGTAGCCGAAGGTGTTCTTGCGCAGCGCGCGCGAGCCGGAGCGGTAGTTCTGGTCGTAGTAGGGGATGCCGGTGAGCTTGCCGGTGAGCAGGTCGTGGTCAGGGTCGGTGGCGAACTGGGCCGGGGTGACGCTGCTGTATTCGGATTCATTGGCGTCGTCGTAGGACAGGTAGCCGCTGAGCGTCCAGGCGCCGAGGTCGCTGACGAACTTGCCGGCCAGGTGGTCGCGCGTGGTGTGGCCGCTGCCGTCGATCCAGTCGTCGTTGCTGGCGTGCGAGCCGCTGACCCAGGCGCGGGTGCCGCCGAGGTCGCCGCTGTCGTAGCGCGCGTAGTACTTGCGCGCCTGGTTGTCGCCGATGCCGAACGCCATGCGCACGCGCTGCTGGTCCAGCGGCTCGCTGGTGAGGAAGTTGAGGGTGCCGCCCAGCGCCTCGTTGGAGCGCGAGGCGATGTCGGCCGTGCCCTGGCTGACCTCCACCGTCTCCAGGTCCAGCGTGTCGATGAAACGGTTGGCCTTGGAGCCGCCGCCGTAGGCCGAGCCGCCGTTGGGCACGCCGTCGATGGTGGTGCCGATCTGCTGGTCGTCGGGGTTGGTGACGAAGCCGCGCATGCTGATCTGGGTGCCCCAGTCGGAGGAGCCGAACGCATCGGCCTCGGTGGCGATCACGCCGGGCAGTTCGTTGAGCGCGTCGTTGACGCTGCTCATCGCGAATTGGCGGTCCAGCGCCTCCTTGCTGACGTTGATCTTGGCGTAGGTGGTGGCCTGGCCGAGCACCTGCACCTGGTCCAGGGTCGAAACCCGGTCGCGGCTGTCGGCCGGGGCGCTGCCGTCGGCTCCGTCGCCGGCCTCGGCGGTTTGGGCGCAGGCGAGGGTGGTGGACAGCGCCAGGGCCAGCAAGGTTGGGGTGGGGGTGCGGAAATACGCCGAAATGTGCATCGGTTGCGTGGCTTGCGTGAGGGGCGCTCATGGTCCGATCCAGCGGTTTCGTGCATGTGACCGGGATCTTGCGGATCCATGCATCATGCGCAAATCGGCACGAAGCGCGCACCGCGCGGTGCCCGGAGCCAGCCGCCGCGCCACGGCTGGCCGGCGGCCGAGGCGGCGCCGTTGCGTGTGCGCGGCTGTCCGCCAGGGCGTTAGCGTGGGCTGCGTGTGCGCCGTTGATGTTCGTGGCGGGCATCGATGCCGGCATGCGGTACGGAGCGGATGCAGGGAGGAATGTCCTGGCATGGGCGCGCAGGCGCACGCAGACGCCGCGCGGGCGCAACCGGCGCTCCACCGTGATGGCGGACCACACGGGCAAACCGGCATCATCGCCGCTGCCGCCGCTGGCGGGCCCGCGATGGAACCTCCTGCCCGATGAGCCACGAACTGATCTACCTGCTGCTGATCTTCGCCCTGTTGGTGATCCCGCGCGCGCTGCAGCGCTTCAAGATGCCCGCGCCGCTGACCTGCCTGCTGTTCGGCATCATCGCGATGCTGGCGATGGGGCCGCGTGCGCACGACCCGGTGGTGACCCTGCTGGCCACGCTCGGCATCTCCTCGCTGTTCCTGTTCGCCGGCCTGGAAGTGGACCCGAAGGCGCTGCGCCGCGGCCTGTGGCCGCTGCTGCTGCACCTGCTGGTGCGCGGCGGCACCCTGTTCGGCGTCGGCTGGCTGGCCTGGCGCTACGCCGCGCTGCCGTGGCAGGCGGCCGGGCTGCTGGCGCTGGCCCTGCTGACCCCGTCCACCGGTTTCATCATCGAGTCGCTGGGGCGGCTGGGGCTGGACGAGGAAGAGCGGTTCTGGGTCACCAGCAAGGCCATCGCCGGCGAACTGCTGGCGCTGGCGGCGCTGTTCGTGATCCTGCAGGCCGGCGATCCCTGGCAGATGGGCCTTTCCAGCCTGGCGCTGGTGGCGATGCTGGTCGGCCTGCCACTGCTGTTCGTGGCCCTGGGGCGCTGGGTGGCGCCGCAGGCGCCGGGGTCGGAGTTCTCGCTGCTGGTGATGGTCGGCCTGATCGCCGCCTACATCACCTATTCGCTGGGCGTGTACTACCTGGTGGGGGCGTTCATCGCCGGGCTGGTGGCGCGGTTGCTGCGCCAGCGCATGCCGCTGCTGGCCTCCGACGAGAACCTGCACGCGGTGCGCCTGTTCGCCTCGTTCTTCGTGCCGTTCTACTTCTTCAATGCCGGCACCAAGGTGCCGAGCGGGGCGCTGAGCCTGCAGGCGCTGGGCCTGGGCCTGGCCCTGACCGCCTGCGTGCTGCCGCTGCGCATCGGCATTCTCTGGCTGCAGCGGCGGGTGCTGTTCGGCGAAGGCGCGCGCAGCAGCCTGCGGGTGTCGCTGGCGCTGTCGCCGACGCTGATCTTCACCCTGGTCCTGGCCGGGATCCTGCGCGACCGCTTCGCCATCGCCGACGCGCTGTTCGGCGCCTTGCTGCTGTACGCGGCCCTGACCACGCTGCTGCCGGCGCTGCTGCTGCGGATGCCGTTCGACGTCAGTCCGCTGGAAGCGGCGCCAGTGGCGCCGGCCGATGCCGCCTCCACGCAGGCGCCGGTCGAGCCGGTGGCGCAGGCGCCGGAAGCGCAGGCGCCCACGCCGCTCGCGGGCGCGCCGGAGACGGCGCCGCGCCCGCAGCCCGGGCCGGTATGAAGGGTAGCGCTTGAAAGCCGGCGTGCGGCCCCCATACTGGCCGCCTCCGTTGCTCTCGCGTTTTTGCCGCCATGCCGATCTACGCTTTCCAATGTGCCGCATGCGGTCACAGCTTCGACCGCCTGCAGAAACTGTCCGATCCGGATCCGGAGACCTGTCCGTCCTGCGCCGCGCCGGCGGTCAAGCGGCAGCTCACCGCGCCGGCGTTCCGCCTGTCCGGCAGCGGCTGGTACGAGACCGACTTCAAGAAGGACGGCGACAAGAAGCGCAACCTCGCCGAGTCCGGCAGCACCGGCGGCGGCGACAGCAAACCCGCGGCGGCGCCCGCCGCGTCGTCGGATGCACCGGCCAAGCCGGCCGCGGCCGCCACGCCCGCCGCGGCGCCTGCAGCGGCCAAGCCTGCAGCGACCTGAGCCTCGCCAGGCGCACGTCGGCGCTGGGCGTTTCGTAGGAGCGGCGTCAGCCGCGCCCCGGCGTGATCGGGGAAGTCCGGGGGCGGCGGGAGCCCCGCCCCCCCAGGAACGGCCCAGTACGGCGGCGGGGCGGG
>JBEVKG010000329.1:0-10890 GCA_040509765.1 Xanthomonas sp. | reverse complement strand
CCGGAAGGCGCGCGCGACTTCCTGGTGCCGGCGCGCATGCACCCGGGCGAGTTCTACGCGCTGCCGCAGTCGCCGCAGCTGTTCAAGCAGATCCTGATGGTGGCCGGCTTCGACCGCTACTACCAGATCGCGCGCTGTTTCCGCGACGAGGCGCTGCGCGCCGACCGCCAGCTCGAGTTCACCCAGCTCGACATGGAGTTCGCCTTCGTGCGCGAGCGCGACGTGCAGGACTTCGTCGAGGCGATGGTGCGCGCCATCTTCAAGGAGGTGGTCGACGTCGAGCTGGCCGCCGAATTCCCGCGCATGACCTGGGCCGAGGCCATGCGCCGCTACGGCTCGGACAAGCCGGACCTGCGCATCGCCCTGGAACTGACCGACGTGGCCGAGCTGGTCAAGGACAGCGACTTCGCGGTGTTCAGCGCCGCGGCCGCCGACCCTGACGGCCGCGTTGCCGCGTTGCGCATTCCCGGCGGCGCCAGCCTCTCGCGCAAGCAGATCGACGAATACGCCGCGCATGCCGCCAAGTACGGCGCCAAGGGCCTGGCCTACATCAAGATCGCCGACAGCGGCGAGATCAGCTCGCCGATCCAGAAGTTCTTCGGCGAAGCCGCGTTCGCCGCGCTGCTCGCCCACGTCGGCGCCGGCAACGGCGACATCGTGTTCTTCGGCGCCGGCGCCTACGGCAAGGTCTCCGACTTCATGGGCGCGCTGCGCCTGAAGGCCGGCAAGGACTTCAACCTGGTCGCCGACGGCTGGCGGCCGCTGTGGGTCACCGATTTCCCGATGTTCGAGTGGGACGAGGAGGCGCAGCGCTACGTGGCCCTGCATCACCCGTTCACCGCGCCGGCGGTGGACGACATCGCCGAGCTGCGCACGCATGCCAAGACCGCGGTGTCGCGCGGCTACGACATGGTGCTCAACGGCAACGAGATCGGCGGCGGTTCGATCCGCATCCATCGCCCGGACATGCAGAGCGCGGTGTTCGAACTGCTGGGCATCAGCGCCGAGGAAGCGCGCGCCAAGTTCGGCTTCCTGCTGGATGCGCTGAACTACGGCGCGCCGCCGCACGGCGGCATCGCCTTCGGTATCGATCGCATCGCCGCGCTGATGGCCGGCACCGAATCGATCCGCGACGTGATCCCGTTCCCCAAGACCACCGGCGCGCAGGACCTGATGACCGACGCACCGTCGCCGATCGCCGACGCGCAGCTGGCCGAAGTGCACGTGCAGGTGCGCCCGCAGGCGCAGTGATCCCTTTCTTCCACACCGCAACGCAGGCCGACACATGAGCGAGACCGCATTCAATCTGGAGTGGGAAACCCTCGGCAACGAGGGCGCAGTGGAGGCCATCGTCACCCAGCGCGCGCGCGTGTTCGGCGGCTGGCTGGTGCGCGCCGGCAGCGGTGCCAACGCGCCGCTGGCGTTCGTGCCGGATCCGGAGGGCCGTTGGGACGGCGAGGACTTCGGCGAGGACGATTACGAATACGAGGAAGACGAAGAGGACGAGGAAGAAGAGGACGAGGAAGAAGGCGACGACGAAGACGAGGCCGACGGCGAAGAGACCGACGGCGAACATCCGGTGCGCTGAGTCGTGCTGATTCGCCGCGCCACGCCGGACGATGCTGCGGCAGTGACCCGCATCGCCACGGCCACCTTCTGCGAAACCTTCGGCCATCTGTATCCGGCGCAGGACCTGCAGGCCTTCCTCGACGAGGCCTATTCGCTGGAGCGCGCCCAGGTCGTGCTGGCGCATCCGGACTACGCGATCTGGCTGGTCGAGCACGACGGCGCCGTGGTCGGGCACGCCGCGGCCGGCCCCTGCGGCCTGCCGCATGCCGAGGTCCTCCCCGGCGACGGCGAACTGAAACGGCTGTATCTGCTGCGCGCGCACCAGAACGGCGGTTGGGGCGCCCGGCTGTTCGACACCGCCCTGGCCTGGCTGGAGCGCGACGGCCCGCGCACGCTGTGGATCGGCGTCTGGTCGGAGAACCTGGGCGCGCAGCGCTTCTATGCGCGCTACGGCTTCGAGAAGGTCGGCACCTACGAGTTCCCGGTGGGGCAGGTGCGCGATCTCGAATTCATCCTGCGTCGGCCGCCGCGCGCGGCCTGACCCCTGCCGCCGGGCGCGGCCCGGGCGGCGCCGCGTCGACACCGCGGCAACGACGGCGCGCTAGAGTGCAGACTCGTCCAGTCTGCAGGAGAGCGCGCCATGTTCCGACCGTGGATGGGAATCGCCGCCGTGTTGCCGTTGCTGGCCGCGTGCGCGCCGCCGGCGGCAATGCAGCCGGCCAGCGCCGGGCCGGCCGTGCAGGGCGACGGCCGCTGCAAGGTCGACGCGGTGGCCTGGGCGGTGGGTCAGGAGGCCACCCAGGCGACCATGAGCCGGGTCTGGAAGGAGAGCGGGGCAGGCGTGGTGCGGCCGATCGCGCCGGGCCAGGCGGTGACCCGCGACCTGCGCCTGGACCGGCTCAACGTGTTCCTGGATGGCAACAATCGCATCGTCCGCACCACCTGCGGTTGAGCCGCACATGGCCGGCGCGCCGCAGGTGCTGTTGCTGCACGGCATCTGGAACGCGCGGCCATGGCTGCTGCCCCTGGCGCTGCGCCTGCGCCGTGCCGGCTGGCGGGTCGCCAGCTTCGGCTATTCGACCGCCTTCGGCGGCGCCGACGCCGCGCTTCCACGGCTGCATGCGCGCATCGAGCGCCTGGCCGTTGCCGGTCCGGTGGCCCTGGTCGGGCACAGCCTCGGCGGCCTGATCGCGTTGCAGGCCTTGCGGCAGGCGCCCTCGCTGCCGGTGACCCGGGTGGTGTGCCTGGGCAGTCCGTTGGCCGGCAGTGCCGCGGCGCGCGCCCTGGCGCAGCGGCGGCTGGGCGTGGCGCTGGGCCGCAGCGCGGCGCTGTTGCAGCAGGGTGTGGCGTGCTGGGGCGGGCCGGTCGAGGTCGGCATGATCGCCGGCACCGTGGCGCGCGGGCTGGGCGCGCGCTTCGTCGCGCTGGGGCCGGCGTCCGACGGCAGCGTGGCCCTGGCCGAGACCTGCGTGCCCGGCCTCGGCGATCACTGCCAGGTGCGCGCCAGCCACAGCGGCCTGCTGTTCTCGGCGCAGGCCGCGCGGCAGACCGCCGCGTTCCTGCGCGACGGGCGCTTCGCCGCCTGAGTCGGTTTGTCAGCACCGAACGCCCTGCGGCGTCGGCCTGCCTGCCTTGCGGTGTCCGCCCCGACCGCCTGGCGTCGGCACGGGACGATGCCGTCGCTCAGGGCGTTACGAAGGTCTTCAACCAGTCCAGGGTCGGGTTGAGCGCCCAGGCGGCGGTGCCGCTGCGGTAGTTGCCGTCGACCAGAATGCCCGCGCACTGGGTGCCGGGATAGCCGCCGAAGCCCATGAAGCAGTGGTCGGCGTAGAGGTCCTGCACCTCCCGGTTCTTGACGATGTACCAGCCGCTGCCGTTGCTGCGGAAGCACGACTGCGCGCCGTCGCAGCGCAGCCCGGTGACCAGTTGCGCCTGCGTGCGGGCGATGTTCTCGGTGCCGCCGACGAACATGTCGCGCTCGCCGTTGATGATGCGCAGGCGATCGGACGGCAGCGAGTGGTTGCCGTCGGCGATGCAGGACGCCAGGTTGTAGTAGGCGGTGTAGGTCGCGCCGGTGCCCTGGCCGAACGCGGCGGCGACCCGGGGATCGTAGTCGTGCGCCAGCACCGAGATGATCGAGCCCTGGCTGAGGCCGCCGGTCACCACGCCCTTGGAGCAATCGGCCTTGTCGCGGGCGCAGATCTGGGCGATGGCGCTGTTGAGATTCTGCGCATCGAAGATGGCCCGGGCACGGCCGCCGATGACGCCGCAGCTGCCGAAGCTGGCGTTGTCGTACTCCACCGAGGCTGCCACGAAGCCCTTGGCCGCCGCGGCATTCACCGCCGCCATCGCCCAATTGCTCTGGTAGTTCTCGCCGGTCCCGCCGATGTGCACGTAGACCGGGTACTTGCCCGCCGCGCGGGGTTCCTGGCCGCTGATCGCATAAGAGGTGACGCCGGCGCTGTAGCGCCCCCTGAAGGCATCGGTCTGGGCGCTGGCGAGGCCCGGGGCGGCGAGGGCGGCCAGGCCCAGGCAGCGCAGGGCCAGTGACAGGAACGGGGTGGGTGCGGACGTGCTGCGGGACATGCGGGATCTCCTTCGGTGCGATAGAACGCGGGCGCGACCGGCGCGCGTTCAGTGTTCCAGTGGGGCATTGCAGTTCTGGCAGCATTTCGCGCGCATGGGTAGACAGTCCGCCAAGGTTTGACGGGCACCACGGGCCGGCGCGCCGGAGCCGGAGGCGCCGCGCGGGGTGCTGGATGCCCGCGCCGGTTGATTGCGCCGGTCGGTCGCAGGCGCGGCCAGACCCCGGGACGTGCGCGGCATCAGGTAAAATCCGCGCCTTGTCCTTACAACAGTCCGGAACGCCCCATGGGTAGAGGCCCCTCGATCGAAGCCCGCAAGAACGCATCCGATGCGAAGCGCGGCAAGATTTTCACCAAGATCATCCGCGAGATCGGCGTCGCCGCGCGCGCCGGCGGCGGCGATCCGTCCAACAACCCGCGGCTGCGCGTGGCGATGGACAAGGGGCTGGCCTCGAACATGTCCAAGGACGTGATCGAGCGCGCGATCAAGAAGGCGACCGGCGAACTGGAAGGCGTGGAGTACGAGGAAGTGCGCTACGAGGGCTACGCCCCGGGCGGGGTGGCGGTGATCGTCGACTGCCTGACCGACAACCGCGTGCGTACCGTCGCCGACGTGCGCCATGCCTTCAGCAAGTGCGGCGGCAACATGGGCACCGATGGCTCGGTGGCCTTCATGTTCAAGCGCCTGGGCGTGCTCAGCTTCGCCGCCGGCGCCGACGAGGAGAAGATCACCGAGGTGGCGATCGAGGCCGGTGCCGACGACATCGTGGTCTACCCCGAGGACGGCGCGATCGACGTGCTGACCGCGCCGGAGGCGTTCCAGGCGGTCAAGGACGCCATGGATGCGGCCGGGCTGTCTGCCGACCACACCGAAATCACCTTCCGCGCCGACAACGACATCGCCGTGGACGGCGACACCGCGGTGCAGGTGCGCAAGCTGCTGGACATGCTGGAAGACCTGGACGACGTGCAGAACGTCTATTCCAACGTGGACCAGGCTGCGCTGAGTGACGGGGGCTGACAGCATGAACGCCGGGGCCCGGGGCCCGGGGCCCGGGACCCGGAAGAGCGCCGTGCCGGTGCCGGAGGCATCGCAGACGTCGATGGCTGCCACGGGCATCGCTGCCCGCACGGGCGCTGCGTTACCGATTCCCGATTCCCGAATCCCGAATCCCGGCTCCACCACCACCCGCATCCTCGGCATCGACCCCGGCTCGCAGCGCACCGGCGTGGGCATCATCGACGTGGATGCGGCCGGCCGCACCCGGCACGTGTACCACGCCCCGCTGCTGTTGCTCGGCGAGGGCGATTTCTCGCTGCGGCTCAAGCGCCTGCTGCACGGCCTGGACGCGCTGATCGAGGAGTACCGGCCGCAGGAAGTGGCGATCGAGCGGGTGTTCATGGGCAAGAGCGCCGACGCGGCGCTGAAGCTCGGCCATGCCCGCGGCGCGGCGATCTGCGCGTCGGTGCTGCGCGAGCTGCCGGTGCACGAGTACGCCGCCAAGGAGATCAAGCTCGCCGTGGTCGGCAAGGGCGCGGCGGAGAAGCAACAGGTGCAACACATGGTCGGGCTCATGCTGAGCCTGACCGGCAAACTTCAGGCCGACGCCGCCGACGCGCTGGCCGTCGCCATCACCCATGCCCACGTGCGCGCCACCGCGCAGCGCCTGGGCGTCAGCACGCAGCAGGCGTGGAGCAGAAAATGAAAAAGGCCGGGAATCGGGAGTCGGGAATCGGGAGTCGGAACAGCAGAAGCGGTGAAGCGGTCCTCCGCTTTTTCCATTCCCCATTCCCGTTTCCCCATTCCCCGCGCCTCGCACGAGGCGCCCAATGATCGGCCGTCTGCGCGGGATCCTGGCCTACAAGCAGCCGCCGTGGCTGGTGATCGACGTGGGCGGGGTGGGCTATGAGCTGGAGGCGCCGATGAGCACCTTCTACGACCTGCCCGATGTCGGCCGCGACGTGATCCTGTTCACCCACTACGCGCAGAAGGAGGACAGCGTGTCGCTGTACGGCTTCCTGCGCGAGGGCGAGCGGCGCCTGTTCCGCGATGTGCAGCGGGTCAGCGGGATCGGCGCGAAGATCGCGCTGGCGGTGCTGTCCGGGGTCAGCGTCGACGAGTTCGCGCGGCTGATCACCGCCGGCGACGTCACCGCGCTGACCCGCATCCCCGGCATCGGCAAGAAGACCGCCGAGCGCATGGTGGTGGAGCTGCGCGACCGCGCGGCCGACTTCAGCGGCGGCGCGCCGGTCACCGGGCAGCTGGGCACCGATGCGGTCTCCGAGGCCACGGTGGCGCTGCAGCAGCTCGGCTACAAGCCGGCCGAGGCGGCGAAGATGGCGCGCGACGCCGCCGCCGACGGCGACGAGGTCGCCACGGTGATCCGCAAGGCCCTGCAGGCGGCCCTGCGCTGACCCCGGTCGGCTCGGCTCCCCGCTCTTTCTTCACGTTCTGGCGCTACTCTTCCCACCATGTCCAGCTCCTCCAGTTCCGCCGCCCGCCCGGGCAGCCACGATCCGCACGCCAAACCGGGCCTGGGGGTAATGCTGACCGCCATCGGCGTGGTCTTCGGCGACATCGGCACCAGTCCGCTGTACACGCTCAAGGAGGCGTTTTCGCCGCACTACGGGCTGACCCCGGACCACGACACCGTGCTGGGCATCCTGTCGCTGGTGTTCTGGGCGCTGATGCTGGTGGTCACGGTCAAGTACGTCACCGTGATCATGCGCGCCGACAACGACGGCGAGGGCGGCATCATGGCGCTGACCGCGCTGGCGCAGCGCACCCTGCCGGGCGGCTCGCGCTCGATGTACGTGGTCGGTATCCTCGGCATCTTCGGCGCCTCGCTGTTCTTCGGCGACGGCGTGATCACCCCGGCGATCTCGGTGCTGTCGGCGGTGGAAGGCCTGGAGGTGGCCGCGCCCAAGCTGGAACCGTTCGTGGTGCCGATCACCCTGGTGGTGCTGGGGATGCTGTTCATGGCCCAGCGCTACGGCACCGAGCGGGTCGGCAAGGCGTTCGGGCCGATCACCCTGGTCTGGTTCGTGGCGCTGGGCGCGATCGGCGTCTACAACATGGCGCGGGCGCCGGAAGTGCTGCACGCGCTGAACCCCTGGTGGGGCGTGCGCTTCTTCGCCGAACACAACTGGCATGCGGTATTCGTGCTCGGCGCGGTGGTGCTGGCGGTGACCGGTGGCGAGGCGCTGTACGCGGACATGGGCCATTTCGGCGCCAAGGCGATCCGCCGCTCCTGGCAGATCGTGGTGCTGCCGATGCTGACCCTGACCTACCTGGGGCAGGGCGCGCTGGTGCTGCGCGATCCGGCCGCGGTCAGCAACCCGTTCTACGAGGCGGTGCCGGAGTGGGCGCTGTACCCGATGATCGTGCTGGCCACCGCGGCCACGGTGATCGCCTCGCAGGCGCTGATCACCGGCGCCTATTCGGTGGCCAGCCAGGCCATGCAGCTGGGCTACATCCCGCGCATGCACATCCGCCACACCTCGCACTCCACCATCGGCCAGATCTACGTGCCGGCGGTGAACTGGTGCCTGCTGGCGCTGGTGGTGGTGGCGGTCATCGGCTTCGGCGACTCGACCTCGCTGGCCACCGCCTACGGCGTCTCGGTGACCGGCACTATGCTCATCACCACGGTGCTGTTCGTCATCTACGCGCGCGCCAATACCCGGGTGCCGCGGCCGCTGCTGTGGCTGTTCGCGCTGGTGTTCCTGGCGGTGGACTGCGCCTTCTTCTACGCCAACATCATCAAGTTCCTGGACGGCGCCTGGTTCCCGCTGCTGCTGGGCCTGATCCTGTTCACCCTGATGCGCACCTGGCGCCGCGGCCGCAAGCTGCTGCACGACGAGATCCGCAAGGACGGCATCAAGCTCGACACCTTCCTGCCCGGGCTGATGCTGGCGCCGCCGGTACGCGTGCCCGGCACCGCGGTGTTCCTGACCGCCGACCCGATGGTGGTGCCGCACGCGCTGATGCACAACCTCAAGCACAACAAGGTGCTGCACGAGCGCAACGTGTTCCTGACCGTGGAGACCCTGCAGGTGCCGTACGCGGCGGCCGGGCAGCGGCTGAAGATCGACGCGATCGGCGACGAGTTCTACCGGGTGTACGTGCGCTTCGGCTTCATGGAGACCCCGGACGTGCCGCTGGCGCTGATGCGTTCCTGCGACCAGGGCGGGATCTATTTCGACCCGATGGACACCACCTATTTCGCCAGCCGCGAGACCATCGTCGCCAGCGCCAACCGCGGCATGCCGATCTGGCGCGACAAGCTGTTCGCGGTCATGCACCGCAACGCCGCCCCCGCCACCGGCTTCTTCCGCATCCCCGGCAACCGCCTGGTGGAACTGGGCGCGCAGGTGGAGATCTGAGGCCGCGACGGCGTCGCGGCCTTGGGAATGAGGAGGCGGGAATGGGGAATGGGGAGAGGCAACGGCCGCGGCGTCCGGTCTGAAACCCTGCGGCGACCATCAAAGTAGGCGCCAGCCGTGCCGCCAACCGCTACTATTGTCCGCTCGATTCCCCATTCCCGATTCCCCAATCCCGGCTTTCCATGGACCGCATCATCGCCAGCAGCGCCACCCGCGAGGATGAGGTCGCCGAGGCCAGCATCCGCCCCAAGCGGCTGGACGACTACCTCGGCCAGCAGCCGGTGCGCGAGCAGCTGTCGATCTACATCGAGGCGGCCAAGGCGCGCGGCGAGGCGATGGACCATGTGCTGATCTTCGGGCCGCCGGGCCTGGGCAAGACCACGCTCAGCCACGTCATCGCCAACGAACTGGGGGTCAACCTGCGGGTCACCTCCGGCCCGGTGATCGAGAAGGCCGGCGACCTGGCCGCGCTGCTGACCAACCTGCAGCCGCACGACGTGCTGTTCATCGACGAGATCCACCGGCTGTCGCCGGTGGTCGAGGAAGTGCTGTACCCGGCGATGGAAGACTTCCAGATCGACATCATGATCGGCGAGGGCCCGGCCGCGCGTTCGATCAAGATCGACCTGCCGCCGTTCACCCTGATCGGCGCCACCACCCGCGCCGGCCTGCTGACCGCGCCGTTGCGCGATCGCTTCGGCATCGTCCAGCGCCTGGCCTTCTACACCCCGGACGAGCTGGCGCAGATCGTGCGCCGCTCCGCCAGCATCCTCGGCATCGCCTGCAACGCCGACGGCTGCGCCGAGATCGCGCGGCGCGCACGCGGCACCCCGCGCATCGCCACTCGCCTGCTGCGGCGGGTCCGCGACTTCGCCCAGGTGCGCGCCGGCGGGCAGATCGACCTGGACGTGGCGCAGGCCGCCACGCAGATGCTCAAGGTCGATGCCGAGGGCTTCGACGAGCTGGATCGGCGCATGCTGCGCACCATCATCGATTACTTCGACGGCGGCCCGGTCGGCGTCGAGTCGCTGGCCGCCTCGCTGTCGGAGGAGCGCGGGACCCTGGAGGACGTGATCGAGCCCTACCTGATCCAGCAGGGCTATCTGATCCGCACCGCCCGCGGGCGCATGGCCACCAACAAGGCCTATCTGCATCTTGGCCTCCGGCCCAAGATGCGCGAATCGGGAGTGGAGAATGGGGAATCGGGGGCGCTGTTCTAGCATGTCGTGCCTATCCACTTGCCGACGGGAGCGTCGCCCTTGAGCGCCCACTCCCCATTCCCGGCTCCCCATTCCCAGCGCTTATTCAGTTGGCCGACACGCGTGTACTGGGAAGATACCGACGCCGGTGGCGTGGTCTACCACGCGCGCTACGTGGCCTTCCTGGAGCGGGCGCGCACGGAGTGGTTGCGGGCACTGGGGTATGGTCAGGAGCGTCTGCGCCTGCAACACGATCTGGTGTTCGCGGTGCGCGCGATGCAGCTCGACTTCCTGCGCCCGGCACGCCTGGACGATTCCCTGCAGGTCGGCGTCGCGCTGTCGCAATGCAAGCGCGCCAGCCTGGTGTTCGCGCAGTCGATCCGCCGCGACGACGGGGAGCTGCTGTTGCGCGCGCAGGTGCGGGTCGCGGCGCTCAGCGCCGGCAGCTTCCGCCCGCGCGGCATGGACGACGCGCTGCACGATGCATTGAAAGTTCTTGAAATCACTGAAGCCGAATTACTGAGGAACGACGGATGATCGCATTGCTCCTGGCCCTGCAGGACACGGTGGTGGAGGCGCTGCCGCAGGACGTGACCCAGACCGCCACCCAGGCCGTCGCCAGCACCGCCGCCCACGGCGGCATCAACTACCTGGACCTGATGGTCAAGGCCAGCCTGCCGGTCAAGGTGATCGTGCTGCTGCTGCTGCTCGGCTCGCTGATCAGCTGGGTCATCATCTTCCGCAAGGGCAAGGTGTTCAAAGACGCCAACCGCGAGGCCGACGACTTCGAGAACCGCTTCTGGTCCGGCACCGACCTGAGCAAGCTCTACGCCGGCGCCACCGACCGCAACCGCGTGGTCGGCGGGCTGGAGGCGATCTTCGAGGCCGGATTCCGCGAATTCACCCGCCTGCGCGACAAGCGCCGGCTCGATGCACGCATCCAGCTGGAAGGCGCGCAGCGGGCGATGCGCGCCACCTACGCGCGCGAGGTCGACCGCCTGGAGCGCAACCTGGAGCTGCTCGCCAACATCGGTTCCACCGCGCCCTACGTGGGCCTGGTCGGCACCGTGTTCGGCATCATGGTGACCATGCACGACATGATCAACAGCGGCCAGCAGGCCGGCATCGCCGCGGTCGCGCCGGGTATCTCC
>JBEVKG010000328.1:0-4701 GCA_040509765.1 Xanthomonas sp. | reverse complement strand
CCGACTTGATGCCGCGCCGCACCCACTCTTCCAGCAGGGTCGCGTTCGGCAACCAGTACTTGTCGAACGCGGTCGGCGTGTAGTCGTACGGCGGACGCTTGAGCCATTCCCCGGCCTTTTCGATGCGCTCGCGCGTCCAGGTGTCGGTCTCGGCGCCGGGCGCGCTGCGCGCCGGCGCCTGGTCGTTGCCCCGGCCATCGGCCAGGCGCACGCTGCCGTCGGCATTGAACAGGCCGCCGCCCTTGCTGGCACCGGTCCCGGCATCGCCGGGGCGGTTGCGCGCGGCCGCGCCCCAGTCGTCGCCGCGCCGCGGCGTGGCCCAGCCGCCATCGCGGGCGACCGGTGCCGGACCGCTGCCCGGGGCCGCGGCATGGCTGCCGGGGGGCGCGGTACCGGCCGCAGGCGCGATCGGCTTGGCGGGCGCGGTAGCGGCGGCGCCGACCGAGGCCGCCGGTGCCTGCTGCGGTGTCGGCGCGCTGGCCGGCGCCGCCTCCCCGCTGGCGGCCGGAGCGGCAGCCGGTGCCGGCGTGGGCGCACTTGCGGTGTCAGTGCTCGGTGTCGGCACTTCGATCTGACGCACCTGCGGCGCCTCGGCGCTGCGCAGCACCGGCGTGGGCGCCGGCATACGCAGCTGTGGCGCCGGGACCTGCACCTGCGGCAGCGGTGCCGGCACCTCGCGTTCGCGCACCTGCAGCGGCGGCGCGGCGGGACGCGGCACCGCCACCTCGCGCGGGCGCAGGTGCGCCAGCGTCGGCACGTCGGTGACCACCTCGACCTCGCGCACCGGCACCTGCACGTCGGGCGGCACGACTGCGCGCGGTGTCGGCACCGGCACGCGCACGCTCGGTGGCGGCGGCAGCACGAAGTCGCGCGTGGGCGTGGGCGTCTCGGTGACCTGCAGCGGCTGCTCCGCCGGCGCTGGCGGCGCACTGGCCGTGGCCTGCGCGGGCACCGGCGGGGTCGGAGCGGGAGCCGGCGCTGCCGCCGGCGCGGGCGCCGACGCTGCAGCAGCCGGCGGCGTCGGGCGCGCGCGCGCGGACACGGCGCGTTGTGCGCGCGGCGGAGTCGGCGCCGCCGCCGCGGCGGCGGCCGCTTCGGCGGGCGCACCGCCACCGCTGTCGGCAGGCGTGCCGCGGCCGACGAATTCCACCTGCACACGTCCGGCCTGGTCCGCGTCGGCGCGCGGCGGCAGCCAGCGCACGAACGCCACCCACAGCAGGAACACCGCGAACAGCAGATGCAGCAGCAGGCTGAGCAGCACGGCCAGGCGCCGCCACCAGCGCTGGTCGTATGGCGCCGGGTCCCAGTGCTGCCACCACAGCCGGCGGAACGCCTGCCACAGCGGCAACGCCGGCAGGCGCAGGGTCGCAATCGGCTGCGCCGGCGGCAGCGCCGCGATCAGCTCGGGGGCGGCGAACGGCCGCGGCACGGCAGGTTGCGCCGCGATCCAGTGCGCCCAGGCGTACGGCAGGCCGGTGCGGCGGTCGCGCAGCAGCTTGCGCGGCGTGCGCGCCAACAACGCATCGAGGATGTCGGTGGCGCGCGTCACCGGCAGCGGAAAGTCAGGCGGCCGAATCGCGCGGGATGTAGGGAGCGCTGCCGCTGTCGTGGTCGGTGGCGTCGCGCACCGCGGTCACCCCCGGCACACGGCCCATCAGCGTCTTCTCGATGCCCTGCTTCAAGGTCACGTCGGCCATGCCGCAGCCGTGGCAGCCGCCACCGAAGCGCAGCAGCACCACGCCGTCGGCGGACACTTCCTGCACCGCCACGCGGCCGCCGTGCTGGGCCAGTTGCGGATTGACCTCGTTCTCCACCACCCAGCGCACCCGCTCCACCAGCGACGCCGCCTCGCCGGGGGCCTCGCCCTTGATCTTCGGCGCCTTGATGGTGAGTTGCTGGCCGGTGCCCTGGGTGACGTAGTCGATTTCCGCACCGTCGAGCCAGGCGACGCTGTCGGCCGCCACATACAGGGTGAAACCGGCGCAGTCGATCGCCCATTCGTCGCCGGCCAGGTCCGCCGGCTCGGCGAACTCCAGCCGCGCATCGGCACGCGGGGTGCCGGCATCGACCGCGCTCAGGCGCACGCCCATGCCGGGCACGGCCTCGCGTTCGAGCAACTTGCGGAAATGGGTCTGTGCGTTGTCTGAGATCTGGATCATGCGGGTATTCTAGACCCTTCCACGCCCTGCGCTCGTCGCGGGCGTTATGTTGACCGGCCCCGCCCGTTCCGCCGCAGAGACCCTTCATGAACGACCTGATCCCGCTCGCCCAGGCCCATTGCTCGCCCTGCAAGGGCAGCGACTACAAACTGACCCAGGCGCGCCTGGCCGAACTGCTGCCGCAGGTGCCCGGCTGGGAACTGGTGGAGAACGGCACGGCGATCAGCCGCACCTTCCGCTTCCCCGACTATTACCGCACCCTGGCCTTCGTCAACGCGCTGGCCTGGATCGCACACCGCGAAGACCACCACCCCGACCTGGGCGTGCACTACGACCGCGTGGTGGTGCGCTATTCCACCCACGATGTCGGCGGCCTCAGCGAGAACGACTTCATCTGCGCCGCCAAGGCCTCCGCCCTTCCGGAATGATCGCCATGACCGTTGTGACCCACCGCCTGCTCCCCCTGGCCTGCCTGAGCACCATGCTGCTCAGCGCCTGCGGCCAATCCCAGCAATCGCAGCAACAGACGGTGGCGCAGCCGCCGACCGAGGTCGCCGCGGTGAAGACGCCGCCGCCGGACTATCCGATCGACGTCGCCTGCGCCGGCATCGGCGGCAAGGCGGTGCTGAAGGTGGTGGTCGGCGTGCAGGGCAAGCCGACCGAAGTGGACGTGGTCGCCAGCAGCGGCCAGGCCAAGCTGGATGCCTCGGCGCAGGCCGCCGTGCGCGGCTGGACGTTCAAGCCCGCGACCCGCAACGGCCAGGCGGTACCGTGGACCATCCAGGTGCCGGTCAACTTCAATCCGCCGCAGCCGCGCCCGGATCGCTGCTTCGCGCTGGACGCCCAGGCCCACCGCGCCGGCTGAGCTCGCGCCGCGCCTGCCACCGGCGCGACGCATGCCTTCACACGACACCCGCACCGCGCCGGGTTTGATCGACGCCTCGTTCCTGGAGCCGCCGGCGCATGCTGGAAATCCCGCTGCACAATGTCCTGGTCGCGCTGGGCGTGACCCTCGCCGCCGGCCTGGCCACCGGCCTGGGCAGCCTGCTGGTGTTGTTCAGCAAGGGGCCCAATCCGCGCCTGCTCGCCTTCGGCCTGGCGTTCTCCGCCGGCGCGATGGTGTACGTGTCGCTGACCGAGATCCTCGGCAAGTCGATCGCCGCCTTCAGCGCGGCCTTCGATCCGCGCCTGGGCCAGGCCTACGCCACCCTGGCGTTCCTGGCCGGCATGGTGCTGATCGTGACCATCGACCGGCTGGTGCCCAATCCGCACGAAAGCCTCAACAGCCGCGACCCGCTGTTCCGCGACGACAACCGCGCCTACGTCAAGCGCGTCGGCCTGCTCACCGCGGTGGCGATCACCGCGCACAACTTCCCCGAGGGCCTGGCGACGTTCTTCGCCACGCTGGAGAGCCCGGCGGTGGGCATGCCGCTGGCCTTCGCCATCGCCGTGCACAACATTCCCGAAGGCATCGCCATCGCCGTGCCGGTGCATTACGCCACCGGGCGCAAGTCCTATGCCTTCGCCGCCAGCCTGCTGTCCGGCCTGGCCGAGCCGATCGGCGCGCTGATCGGCTACGTGGCGCTGGCACGCGTCCTCTCCGATGCGGTGTTCGGCGCGGTGTTCGGGCTGATCGCCGGGGTGATGGTGTTCCTGGCCCTGGACGAATTGCTGCCGGCGGCCAAGCGCTATGCGCAGGGGCACGAGACGGTGTACGGCCTGGTCGCGGGCATGGCCACGCTGGCGCTCAGCCTGGTGCTGTTCCGCCTGTCCGCACCGGTCTGAGCGTGCCCGCCGACGCCGGCTGAACGGGCGCTCGCTGGCCCGCGCGACGACGCTGCGCAGAAAGGTCGCAGACACCCAAGGCGGCGCATGCTGCGGCCACCTTCGCCCCGCTCGATGAGGTGTCGCATGGATCTCCGTCCCCTGCCCCCGGCCAGGCTGGCCCTGTTCACCGCCCTGAGCGTGGTGGCACTGGGCGCCTGTCAGCGACAAGACACGCCCGCTCCCGCGGCACAGGCCGATGCTCCCGCCGCCGCCGCGGCGCCCGCCCCTGCGCCCTACGTACCGCCTACCGCCGACCAGCTGTATCAACTGGTCGCCCCGATCGCGCTGTTCCCGGACAAGCTGCTGGCGCAGACCCTCGCCGCCTCGGTGTATCCGGACCAGGTGGTGTCCGCGCAGGACTGGCTGCGCAACAACCGTACCCTGTCCGCCACCGACCGTCTGCAGGCGGCGGCGGCGCAACCCTGGGACCCCAGCGTCAAGGCGCTGACCGCCTTCCCCGACGTGGTCGACCAGTTGGCCGGCAACGGCGACTGGACCCGCGCGCTGGGCGACGCCTACGCCCACGACCCCAACCAGGTGCTCGATGCGGTGCAGGTCATGCGCCAGCGTGCGCAGGCGCAAGGCCACCTGCGCAGCACCCCGCAGCAGCGCGTGCAGGTGGTGCAGCGCACCGTGGTGGAGCCGGCGCCGACCTATGCCGACGCGGTGCCGCCGCCGACCCGCACCATCGTGATCGAACCGGCGCAGCCGGACG
>JBEVKG010000327.1:0-3844 GCA_040509765.1 Xanthomonas sp. | reverse complement strand
GAGGCGTGAACGCGCTCGGTGCCGGCCGGCATCGAGCGCTCGGTTGGATGCGGCGCTGCGCCGGTGTTTCAGTTCCGACGCGGTCGCGTGTGCGACCGCAGTGCGTATCGTCCGTCGCGGCTGCAGCCGCTCCCACACGGACGCGCAGTTCTGGCGATGGGTTCCTGTGGGAGGGACTTCAGCCCCGACGCGCGGATGGAACCGCGCTCAGTGCCTGGCCGGCTCCTGCGGCGGCGGCGGTGTGCCTTCGGTACTGATGTCCTCGACATCGCCGATGTCGACCCGGCCCGGCGTGCGGCCGTCCCATACCTGGTCCTGCAGCTTCCAGTACGCGCTCGGTTCCCAGAACTGCTTGGCGTAGAACACTTCCGGATCGATGCTGCCGCCGCGCGGGCCGTTGATCGACAGCGGGCCGGCCGCGCCGGAGTGGCCGAGCAGGCCGCCGGTACTGCGCATCGCCTCGCGCCGCAGCACCGCTTCCTGGCGCGGCTTGGCGACCTGGTCGCCGTACTCGGCGAGCATCGACTTGTCGAGCTTGACCGCGCGCTTGCGCTCGTCCGGCGTCAGCTGGTTCCAGTACTCCATCTTGCGCGCGCCGAACTGGTCGTAGCCGCGCTCGGCGGCCAGGGCCATCCACAGGAAGCCCATCACGTGATCGGCGGCACCGCCCTGGCCTTCCCAGTACATCTCGCCCAGCCGCGCCTGCGACGGCTTGTCGGCGTAGCGCGCGGCCAGTTGGTACTGCTTCCTGGCCTCGGCGTAGTCGCCCTTCTTGTCGGCGCGGATGCCGGCACGGCGATAGAACAGGTCCAGGTGCGCTTCGAGGAAGCCGTCGGTGAGCACCTGCGCCGGGATGTCCTGGAAGGTGTGGTCGCCCGGGGCCGCAGCGGCGGGGCCGGGCAGGACGAGCAACAACGCGACGGTCAGTGCAGTGCCGCTGCCGGCGAAAAATCCTTTCAACGAAAGCATGTTTCCTCATCCCATGAGTGCGATCGGCGCGATTCTAGGCCCGCCGCCGAGACGCGCTCCATAGACTGATGGCATAGGCGCAGCTGCCGCGCGGCACTCGTCAGCCGCCATTCATCGCGTCCCGACCCGGCGCACCATCGCGGTGCGTCCGGTGGTGCCTCCGGACTACAGCGGCAGCGCGATCTGCAGCGGATCGATGCGCCCTTCGCCGCGCATGATCTTCTTGAACTCGGGGCGGCTGACCGACACGTAGCGCTCGTTGCCGCCGATCTCGACCTGCGGGCCGTCCTGCACCGCGTGGCCGTTCTCGTCCACGCGCACGGTCATCGTCGCCTTGCTGCCGGTGTGGCAGATGGTCTTGATCTCCTGCAGCTCGTCGGCCCAGGCCAGCAGATACTGGCTGCCCTCGAACAGCTCGCCGCGGAAATCGGTGCGCAGGCCGTAGCACAGCACCGGGATGCGCAGCCGGTCGACCACTTCGCTGAGTTGCCAGACCTGCGCGCGGCTGAGGAACTGCGCTTCGTCCACCAGCACGCAATGCAGCGGGCCGTGGCTGGCGATGTCGGCCTCGATGGTGGCCAGCAGATCGGTCTCGGCGACGAAGCTCATGCCGTCGGCGCGCAGGCCGATGCGCGAGGCGACCACGCCGCTGCCGGCGCGGTGATCCAGCCGCGGCGTCAGGATCGCCGTGCGCATGCCGCGCTCGCGGTAGTTGTGCGCCGACTGCAGCAGCGTGGTGGTCTTGCCGGCGTTCATCGCCGAATAGTAGAAATACAGTTTCGCCATGCCGCAGATTCTAGCGCGGCGGCCTCGCGCCCCGGCTGCCGGCCGGATCGCGAACCGGTTCAGCGCCGGCGCGATCGCGGGGCGTCGGCACCGGCCGGCGCCCGGTACAATGCGCGGCCAAGGGAAGTCTTCATGCACGGTCTCAATCCTCCCCAACGCGCCGCGGTCCTGCATTGCGAGGGTCCGTTGCTGGTGCTGGCCGGCGCCGGCAGCGGCAAGACCCGCGTGATCGTGGAAAAGATCGCGCACCTGATCGCCACCGGCCGCTACCCGGCCAAGCGCATCGCCGCGATCACCTTCACCAACAAGTCGGCCAAGGAAATGCGCGAGCGCGTGGCCAAGCGCATCCGCAGCGAGGCCGCCGACGGCCTGACCATCTGCACCTTCCACGCCCTGGGGCTGAAGTTCCTGCAGATCGAACATGCCGCGGTGGGATTGAAGCGCGGCTTCTCGATCTTCGACGCCGACGATGCCGCCGCGCAGATCAAGGACCTGATGCCCGGGGCCAAGCCCGATGCCATCGAGGACGCCAAGAACCTGATCTCGCGCGCCAAGAATGCCGGGCTGTCGCCGGAACAGGCGATGGCCGCGGCGCGCAGCAACCGCGAGCAGGAAGCGGCCAGCCTGTACGAGCGCTACCAGGCGCGGCTGAGCACCTTCAACGCGGTGGACTTCGACGACCTGATCCGCCTGCCGGTGCAGGTGCTGGAGGAGAACGAGGACATCGTGATGGCCTGGCGCGAACGCATCGGCTACCTGCTGGTGGACGAAAGCCAGGACACCAACGACGCGCAGTACCGGCTGCTGAAGATGCTGGCCGGCCCGCGCGGCAACTTCACCTGCGTGGGCGACGACGACCAGAGCATCTACGCCTGGCGCGGCGCCAACCCGGAAAACCTGATGCAGATGGGCCGCGACTATCCGGCCCTGCAGATCATCAAGCTGGAGCAGAACTACCGTTGCTCCAACCGCGTGCTGCGCGCGGCCAACGCGTTGATCGCGCACAACCCGCACGAGCACCTGAAGACGCTGTGGAGCGACCAGGCCGACGGCGAGCGCATCCGCGTGTGGGAGTGCCGCGACAGCGAGCACGAGGCGGAGAAAGTGGCCGCCGAGATCGCCTACCTCGGCACCGCCAAGCAGGTACCGTGGAGCGATTTCTGCATCCTGTTCCGCGGCAACTTCCAGTCGCGGCCGCTGGAAAAGGCGCTGCAGATGGCCAGCGTGCCGTATCACATCACCGGCGGCACCGCGTTCCTGGAGCGGCAGGAGGTCAAGGACGTGCTGTCCTGGCTGCGCCTGCTGGTCAATCCCGACGACGACGCGGCGTTCCTGCGCGCGGTGCAGGCGCCCAAGCGCGAAGTCGGCGCGTCCACGCTGTCCAAGCTGTCCGAGATGGCGCAGCACGCCGGCATGCCGATGTCGCGCGCGGCCGAGTCGATGGGCGCGCTGCAGCAGCTGCCGCCGCGTGCCGCCAACGGCCTGAGCGGCTTCACCGACGTGCTGCGCGACATGCGCGACATGGCGCTGCGCGCGCCGGCCGCCGAGCTGGTGCGCGCGCTGGTGGAGCGCTCGGGCATGCTCAACGACCTGCGCCACCAGTCCAAGGACGAGGCCGGCTACCTGCGCCGCAAGCGCAACCTCGACGAACTGGCCGAGTGGTTCGAGGGCGGCCCGCGCGGCGCCAGCGTCGGCGACCTGGCCTCGCAGCTGGCGCTGATCTCGCGCAACGACAAGGACGAGGGCGGCAACCAGGTGCGCATGATGACCATGCACGCCTCCAAGGGCCTGGAATTCCGCTACGTCTTCATCGTCGGCTGCGAGGACGGCGTGCTGCCGCATGAGGTCAGCCTGGAGGAAGGCAACCTGCAGGAGGAGCGGCGCCTGCTGTATGTCGGCATCACCCGCGCCAAGGAACAACTGTGGATGAGCTACAGCAAGCTGACCCGGCGCTTCGGCGAGGCGATCCGGCTCAAGCCGAGCCGCTTCTTCGACGAGATCCCGTCGGAGGAACTGCAGCGCGACGGCGCCGACCCGGTGGCCGACGCCGCGCACAAGCAGGAGCGCGCCAAGGCCGGGCTGGCGGCGA
>JBEVKG010000326.1:0-14766 GCA_040509765.1 Xanthomonas sp. | reverse complement strand
GCATCGGCACCTCGCTGGCGCGCTGGAACTCGGTGACGTGCGAGGGCGACCATTCGCGCGCGCCGTGGCCGGTGCCCAGACGCTGCTGCACGGCGGCGTTGCCTGAGCGCGCGTACGCCTGCGCGTCGGCTGCCGGTGCCGCGGCGAGCGGCGCGGCCGCGCGGCGTTCGGGGGTGCCCTCGGCGAGGGCCGGTGCAGGCGCCGCGCTCGGGGGCGGGATGTTCGGCGTGGCCAAGCGCGGGGGCGCGTCGGCCGATCTCCCGGCATCGACGTCCGCGTCGCGCAAGCTGGCCTCGGGCCACGCCCGCGCTTCGTCGAACACCGCCATGCCGATCACGCCCACGTTGCGCGGGCGGCCGGTGCGTGCCGCATAGCTGTCGTCCAGGTCGGTGAACACGAATTGCGCCACGTCCTCGGAGGATTTGCGCCAACCGGCGATCTCGGTGCGTTGCCACGGTGCCAGCACATAGCCGCGCTGGTCGCTGGCCGCGGTCTGGCCGCTGACCGCGTTGACGCCGTCCACCGACAGCACCACCAGCACCCGTGCGCCGGTCAGGTTGGTCAGGCGCAGCGCATAGCGGTGGCCGGGCGTGGCCGCGATCCAGCGCTCGCCGCGCCAGGCATGCGCGGGCAGCGGATCGTCGCCGGCATCGCGATCGATCACCTGCAACCGCACCGCGGCCGCCGAGGTCGGCGGTGCAGGCCATGAACGGAAGCCGCACAGTCCGCCGATGCACACCAGGGCGAAGGCGAGGACGGCGAGGGAACGGGAACGGCGGGGCAGGGGCGGAGCAAGAGCGTGCATCGCGGCGACTCCAGGACGGGGACGACGGATTGAACGCCCCGTGCGCCGGAACGGGGTTGCCGCGCAGCGGGTAAACTCGCCGGGTTTCCCCCCGGACCGTCCATTCCGCATGACCACCCGTGTTCTCACCGGCATCACCACCTCCGGCACGCCGCACCTGGGCAACTACGTCGGCGCCATCCGTCCCGCGCTGCAGGCCAGCCGGCGTCCCGGCTTCGAGAGTTTCTTCTTCCTGGCCGACCTGCACAGCCTGATCAAGGCGCAGGATCCGGCGCGCACCCAGCGCTCGACCCTGGAGATCGCGGCGACCTGGCTGGCGGCGGGCCTGGATCCGGCGCAGGTGTGGTTCTATCGCCAGTCGGACGTGCCGGAGACCAACGAGCTGACCTGGTTCCTGACCTGCGTCGCCGGCAAGGGCATCCTCAACCGCGCGCACGCCTACAAGGCGGCGGTGGACAAGAACCGCGCCGACGGCGAGGACGACGATGCCGGGGTCACCGCCGGATTGTTCATGTATCCGGTGCTGATGGCCGCCGACATCCTGCTGTTCAAGGCGCAGCAGGTGCCGGTGGGCCGCGACCAGATCCAGCACATCGAGATGGCGCGCGATTTCGCGCAGCGCTTCAACCACGTCTATGGCCGCGAGCACTTCGTCCTGCCCGATGCGCTGATCGACGAGCAGGTGGCGACGCTGCCCGGGTTGGACGGGCGCAAGATGAGCAAGAGCTACGACAACACCATTCCGCTGTTCGCTCCGCGCGAGGAGCTGAAGAAGCGGGTGTTCGCCATCGTCACCGATTCGCGCGCACCCGGCGAGCCGAAGGACACCGAGGGCTCGGCCCTGTTCCAGCTCTACCAGGCCTTCGCCAGCGCCGAGGAGACGGCCGCGTTCGCGCAGGCGTTCGCCGCCGGCATCGGCTGGGGCGAGGCCAAGCAGCAGTTGTTCGAGCGCATCGAGGCCGAGATTGCGCCGATGCGGGTGCGCTACGAGGTGCTGATGGCGCGCCCGCAGGACATCGAGGCGATCCTGCGCGACAACGCGCAGCGCCTGCGCGAACGCTATGCGATCCCGTTCCTGGCCGAGCTGCGGCATGCGGTGGGCCTGCGCGACCTGGCGGCGCAGGCCGGCGGCGGCGCCGAAGCGGCGACGGCCAGGCAGGCGCTGCCGAGCTTCAAGCAGTACCGCGAGGCCGACGGCCAGTTCTATTTCAAGCTGCTCGACGGCGAGGGCGTGCTGCTGTTGCAGAGCGGCGGCTTCGCCTCGCCGCGCGATGCCGGGCAGACCATCGCCGCGCTCAAGCAGGCCGCGCAGGCCGAGGCGCTGCAGGCGGCGCCGGTGACCCTGGCGGTGCCGGCCGAGACGGTGCTGGCGGCGTTGGCGCGGCTGCGCGAGGCGGGCTGAGCGCTCGCACGGGGGTCCGTCGTAGGAGCGGCTTCAGCCGCGACGCTTTGGCGTTGAAGCGTCGCGGCGGAAGCCGCTCCTACAGACAAACGACGCGTTCCATTGCGACATCCGAAGCGCGTGTGTTTTCTGGCCGCATGCAGTCGGGACTGAAGTCCCTCCCACAATGGGCGCTCGCGATCGTCAGGGCGGTTCTGTCATTCGTCCTCCGTCCGGCCCTTGTCGGCAGCACTGGCAGCGCTCTCCATACCGCATAGAATGGAGCCTCGCCCAGCCACGCTTCTGCGCCATGCCACGCGATCCCAGCATCCATCTCGTCGATACCGGTTTCCAGCGCGCGCAGTTCGATGCCGCCTACCTGATCGTGGAGAACGGGCGCGGCGCCTTCGTCGACTGCGGCACCAGCCACGCCGTGCCGCTGTTGCTGGCGGCGTTGGCGCAAGCCGGCCTGGCGCCGGGCGACGTGGACTGGCTGATCCTCACCCACGTGCACCTGGACCATGCCGGCGGCGCCGGTGCGCTGCTGCAGCACCTGCCGAACGCGCGCCTGCTGGTGCATCCACGCGGCGCACCGCACATGATCGATCCGGCGCGGCTGATCGCCGGCGCCACCGCGGTGTACGGCGAGGCCGAGATGGCGCGCAGCTATGGCGACATTCTGCCGGTGCCGGCGGAGCGTGTGGTCGTGGCCGAGGACGGCCATCGCGTGTCGCTGGCTGGGCGCGAGCTGCTGTGCATCGACACCCCGGGACATGCGCGGCATCACCTGTGCGTGTGGGATGCACGCAGCCGCAGCTGGTTCAGCGGCGATACCTTCGGCCTGTCCTACCGCGAACTGGACAGCGCGCGCGGCGCGTTCGCGATCCCGACCTCCTCGCCGGTGCAGTTCGAGCCGGAGGCGATGCAGGCCTCGATCCAGCGCATGCTCGGCTACGCGCCGCAGACGCTGTATCTCACTCACTACGGTGCGGTGGAGGGCGCCGACACGCTGGCGGCGGAACTGCTGGAGCAACTGGATGCGATGGTGGCGATCGCGCGTGGCTGCGACGGGCGTTCCGACCGCCATCGTTGCCTGGTCGCGGCGCTGACCGCGCTGTATCTGGAGCGGGCGCGGCTGCATGGCTGCCCGCTGGACGACGCGGGCGTGGAGCGCGTGCTGCACATGGACATCGAGCTCAATGCGCAGGGCCTGGCCTGCTGGCTGGACCGTCCCGCGCGCTGAACGCCGCCCGGTTTCGCGCACGGAAAGACGTCGCCGCGCTGTCTCGGCACGTCGCCATTCTCTACACTGTGCGGCCCGCTTGTTGCCAGGTCGTGACCGTGAACCCGATGCGCATGTTGCTGCTGTCCGCTTCCCTGTTCATGGGAGGTGCGGCACAGGCGGCCAACGACGCGCTGGCTGGCGATGCGGGAAGCGACGCCGATGCGCTGGAGCGGCACGCGTTGCCGGCGCCCTGCGATCCCTGCGAGGGCCGTGGTCCGGCGATGCCGGGCTGAGCGATGGCGGGGAGCCGATGCCGTGTTCAACGATGCGACCGGCGATCGCCGCACATTGGTTGAGCCGTGCCGGTCGGGCTGGGTGTCGCGGCGTAGCTCCTCGTAGGAGCGGTGTCAGCGCAACTGCTGTCGCGGCTGAAGCCGCTCCTACGCGGGTACGCCGAGATGGCCTGTCGGACAGCGCGATCGCCGCTCAGGCAGTGGTGTCGATCAAGCCGCCGACGATGCCCTGGTTGAGCAGATCGCCGGTCACCGTGCCGCTGAGGCCGGGATTGGACTGCAGCAGGGACGACAGCTGCGGGGTCAGGCCCTGGCTGCTGAAGACGCCGTTGGCGTTGTACAAGCCGGGCGTCGACGGCGGTGCGGTGATGGTGCCGAGCAGGCCCTGGTCGTACGTCTGCGTGGCCTGGTCGAGGGTGGGATACGGCGAGGTGGTCGTCGGGGTCGAGGTGCCGGTGCCGCTGGTCGACGTCGAGGGATCGGTGCTGGAACCGGAGGTGCCGGTGGTCGAGGTCGAACCCGCGTCGCTCGGGCCCGCGCTGACGATGCTGTTGAACAGCCCGGCCGCGTTGTAGGTCAGGCCCGTGTCGGCCGGAGTGGTGCCCGCGAGGCCGCCGAGGCCGAAGATCACCGAGGCGTCGCCGGACAGTTCCACGGCCTGCTGCACGGCGGCCGGGTCGTTGCTGCTGACGACCGAATTGCCGGCCTGGGCCGCGTCGCTGGAGGCGCCGGGGGTGGAAAAGCCATACGGCCAGGCGCCATACGGGTTGACGGTGCCCAGCGGCGACAGTGCGGTATCGATGGCCATGGCGGTGCTCGGCGAGCAGGTGTGTGTGCGTACAGATACGCCCGTGCGGCTGAACCGTCTCTTAGGTATTTCGGGTTGCCGCGAAGCGCCGGGGCAGGCGCCAGCCACGTCGGCATGGACGTCCACTCATCGGCGAAGACATCAGGGTCGGAACTGTATTGAGCAGCACACTCCCTGCGCGAGACCGATCGCGTTTCCTCCGCTGGAGCGCGGCGTGGGACGGCCGCGCACAGGGCCGCCGCTGACGCGTCGCTGCGCGCTCATGTTGGCCTGCAACACTGGCCTGGCGGCGCTGGTGGAACGCCGGGCGCCGCTGCGGCGGACGGCGGCGGCGGCGCAGCCACGGTGGATGACCCGCCGGCACCGGTGCGGGCATCGCGCCAGTCTCGGCGAAGCATTGCCTCGCCGCGCCGACGCGATCCTGCAGGCAGTCGGGCGCCCTCAGCGCGACGGGCGGCGCGGCGTGGACTTGCAGGGATACCGTTTGGCCAGGGCCTGCACGACCAGGTCGCTGGCGCGCGCGTCCAGGCGCGCGTCGGGCAGCGCGGCGAGATCGGCGACCAGTGCCTGGATATCCGGCGGGCCGGACTGGCCGGCCGGTCGGCACCATCGCGCGCCCTCGCTGCCGGCGGCGATGCCGAGCATGTACGCCGCCGCCGTGCGCGATGACACCATGACCCGCAGTTCCTGCGGTTGCTGCGGGCCCAGGTCGGCTGCCAGCGAGCCGTCCAGCGGGGCTTCCAGCAACTGATGCCCGTTCAAGTCCCAGGGGGCAGCAGGCGGACGTGCCGTGCTGTTGCTGCTGAGCGCGGCCAGCAAGGGCAGCGCGAGCCAGGTGCGGTGCGATGTCATTCACGACTCCTTTCTCGACGAGTGATCTGCACGCCGCGGCAGCGCGACACGCGCGGGTGAGACGGCTTGCGCGCAGAGCAGGTGCTCTAGAATAGCGCCCCTGCTGTCTCTGGCGCCGTCCGATGCCGTCTGCTCCTGTCGCTGCCGCGCCTGCGCGCGGCGGCTTCGTCGTTCTCGCCCTGTTCCTGGTCTACGTCGTCTGGGGCTCGACCTATCTGGCGATCCGCTTCGCCCTGGAAGGTGGCGCGCCGCCGCTGAGCGTGGTGTCCGGCACCCGCTTCGTGATCGCCGGCAGCGTGCTGTACGCGGTGCTGCGCTGGCGCGGGGTGGCCGCGCCCACGCGCGCGCAATGGCGGCCGCTGGCCATGCTCGGCGCGCTGATGCTGGTCTGCGGCAACGGCCTGGTGGTGCTGGCCGAGCGCCAGGTGTCCTCGGGGCTGGCGGCGGTGGCGGTGGCCTCGGTGCCGCTGTGGATGGCGCTGTTCGGCACGCTGCGCGGCCACCATGCCAGCCGCGGCGAGTGGCTGGGGATCGTGGTCGGCTTCGCCGGGGTGGTGTGGCTCAACGCCGGCAGCAGTCTCACTGCCAGTCCACTTGGCCTGGTGCTGCTGTTGATCGCGCCGATCGGCTGGGCGTTCGGCTCGGTGTGGTCGCGCGGGCGCGACCTGCCGATGCCGTTCATGGCGGCCGCCGGGCAGATGCTGTGCGGTGGCGTGATGCTGGTGGCGATCGGCCTGCTCAGCGGCGAACGCCTGCACACCCTGCCGAGCGCGCAGGGCATGCTGGCGGTGGCCTACCTGTGCGTGTTCGGCTCGATCGTCGCCTTCACCGCCTACGTGTGGTTGCTGCAGAACGTGCGCCCGGCGCTGGCCGGCAGCTATGCCTACGTCAATCCGGTGATCGCGGTGGCGCTGGGCAGCTGGCTCGGCCAGGAACGTTTCAGCGCCAGCGACGTCGGCGCGATGGCGGTGATCCTGGCCGGGGTGGTGGTGATCACCGTGGCGAGGACCCGACGATGACCGCGGCCTCCGCGCAGGACGCGCGGCGCGGGCTGTGGATCACCGCGGCGACCTTCGCGCTGTGGGGCGTGGTGCCGGTGTACTGGCACCTGCTGCAGGCGGTGCCGTCGCCGCACATCATCGCCCACCGCATCGTCTGGAGCACGCTGCTGGTGGTGGCCTGGCTGGTGTACAGCGCGCGCCTGCAGTGGTGGCGGCGCATCGCCGCGCAGCCGCGCGCGCTGGCCACGCTGGCGCTGAGCAGCCTGGCGATCGCCTTCAACTGGGGGCTGTACATCTGGGCGGTCAATGCCGGTCACGTGATCGAGACCAGCCTGGGCTACTTCATCAATCCGCTGGTCAACGTGCTGCTCGGGGTGCTGGTGCTGCATGAGCGGCTGCGCCCGTTGCAGTGGCTGGCGGTGGCCTGCGCCGCGCTCGGCGTGGCCTGGCTGACCGTCGATGCCGGCACGCTGCCGTGGATCGCGCTGGGCCTGGCCGGCTCGTTCGGGCTGTACGGCCTGTTGCGCAAGCTGGTGCAGGTGGACCCGGTGGCCGGACTGGGCGTGGAAAGCCTGTACCTGTTCCTGCCGGCGCTGGGCTTCGTGCTGTGGGGCGAGACCGGCCACGGCGGCGGCTTCGCCAGCGCGTGGGGCTGGCGCAACGACCTGCTGCTGGTGTTCGGCGGCGTGGTCACCGCGGTGCCGCTGATCGGCTTCGCCTACGGCGTGCGGCGCATTCCGCTGTCGCTGGTGGGGCTGCTGCAGTACATCGCGCCGAGCCTGCAGTTGCTGCTGGGCGTGTGGTTCTTCCGCGAGCCGTTCGACGCCGGCAAGGCGATCGGCTTCGCTGCCATCTGGATCGGATTGCTGCTGTTCGCCGGCGAGAGCCTGTGGCGGCGAGCGGGGAGTCGGAATTAGGGATTGGGGATTGGCAAAAGCGGCAGCGTGGCCCGCTGTTGCGAATCCCCAATCCTCAATCCCGGCTTTCCACAGCCGAATGGCTGCTCATCCCGCGACTCAGCCGCGGCTGCCGCTCGCGGTCGGTCCGCCGGTCAGCTGCAGCTCGGGGTCTGCGCGCGGCGGCAGCGGCTGCGGGCAGCGGCCGTCGTGGCGCTGTGCCGGCAGGTCGGCGAACCAGTCCTCCACGGTCGGCGCCAGCAGGTCCAGCCGCATCGGCAGGCTCAGGTGGTTCTCGCCGGGCATCTCCAGGTAGTGCGCACGCGGCGCGTCCAGCGCCAGCAGGCGGCCGTGCGCCACCGGAATGTGCTGGTCGGCGCTGCCGTGCAGCAGCAGCACGCAGGCCGGCGCCGCGCGCGCGGCGGCGGTGACGTCGACCTGGTCCAGGTTCAGCGCCAGGCGCTGGTTGGCGTTGGCGATGACCGCATCCAGGTTCTGCCCCCCGTAGCGCCAGCGCGCCAGGTCCATCGCCGCGCTGGCCATCCAGCCGCGCGGGCGGGTGGCGAGCATGTGCGGGATCATGTCGCGGATGCCGCGGCCGGCATTGGCGAAGGATTCCATCGCGACCACGCCGTCGACCTGGTCGCCGAGCTTCTGCGCGGCGAACAGCGCGGTGGCCGCGCCGTAGGACACGCCGAACAGGTACACCGGCCCCTGCACCTCGCCGCTGGCGCGCAGGGCGCGGATCACCGCGACCACGTCGTCGGACTCGCGGGTGCCGTAGCCGGCCGGGCCGCCGCCGGAGCGGCCGTGGTTGCGCAGGTCGATGCTGATGCTGCGGTAGCCGGCCTGGGCCAGGTCCAGCGACCACGGCAGCAGCGAGTCGCCGTCCATCATCCAGCCGTGCAGCAGCACCACGGTGCCGCGCGGGGCGACATGCGTGGCCGGCGCCGGGGTGCCCACGTCCATGGCGAAGTCGGCGTGCTCGTGGCCGCTGGCGTCGCGGCCGGCGTGCTCGTAGCGATAGCGCATGTGGTAGTCGCCCGGGTCGATGGCGCGCCAGAAGATCGGGATGCCGCCCGGCACCACCACATGGCCGCTGCGGTTGGGCAGGGTCGCCAGCAGGCTCTGGATGCGTTCCTCGTCCATCAGCGGCGACACGCCGCCCGGCGCGACCAGGCGGTCGCTGAGCGAGGTGGAGGAGCAGGCGCTCAGCCACAGGCTGGCGCAGAGGACGAGCAACAGGCGCAGGCGCGAGGACATGGACGGTGGCGGCGTGGAACCAAATGGCCGCGCAGGCTAGCGCCTCGGCGGCGGCCGTTCTACCGCGTTTCGATGACGAAACGATGACGCGTCAGCGGCCATTGGGCCGGGCCGGGACGGCGGTCCCGGCCCGGCCCCTCGGGACCTGCCGCTACAGTGCGCGCAGGGCGGTGGTGATCGGCAGCCGCGCGGCGCGCAGCGCCGGGAACAGGCCGCCGACCAGGCCGATGCCCAGCGCCCACTTCAGCCCGGTCCACAGCAGCGGCGGGGACACCTTGAACTGGAACACCACCTGGCTGAAGTTGCTGCCCAGGGTGGAGACGCTGTAGCCGTTGAAGATCGCCCAGGCGACCAGCCCGCCGAGCACGCCGCCGAGCAGCGCCAGCAGCATGGTCTCCAGCATCACCGCCACCACCACCGGCAGCCCGCGGAAGCCCAGCGCGCGCATCGTGGCGATCTCGCGGGCGCGGGTGGCGACTGCCGCGTACATGGTGTTGAGCGCGCCGAACACCGCGCCGATCGCCATGATGGTGCCGATGAAGGTGCCCAGGACCTCCAGCACCTTGCTGAGGTTGCCGCCCTGCTTGCGGTAGTACTCGCGGGTGGTGAACACGTCCAGCTTCAGTCGCGGGTCGGCGTCCATCGCCGCCTTGAACTGGCGGAAGCCGTCCTGGCCCTGGGTGCGCACGCTGATCGACTGGTAGGCGCTGCGGTTGTAGGTGGTGGCCAGGGTCTGGGTGTCGGTCCACAGCTCCGAATCGTGCGCGTCGCCGCTGGCGAACACGCCGACCACGGTCCAGGCCTGGTTGCCCAGGGTCAGGGTCTGGCCGAGCTGCAGGCCGCGGAACTGCGATTGCGCGCCCTTGCCGACCACGATCTCGCGCAGGCCGGGGCTGAAGCGACGGCCCTGCACGATCTTGACCTTGTCGTGCACTGCCCAGCCCTGCTCGCCGACGCCGCGGAACTGCGCGTTGACGTCGGTGCCGTCGGACTTGGACTGCAGGTTCACCACCTGCGACAGCTCCGGCGAGACCAGCGGGCGGTTGTCGGCGCCGCGCGCCACGCCGGCCAGGCTGGCGATCAGGGGCACCTGGTCGCGGGTGATGACCGAGTTGGTCTCGGCCTGCGAGCCGCCGCGCAGCACGATGGCGGTGGTGTCGTCGCCGGTGCTGTCCAGGGTGGCCTGGAACCCCTGGCCCATCGCCAGCATCGCCACCAGCACGCCGACCACGCCGGCGATGCCGACCACGATCACCGAACTGGCGCCCCAGCGCTGCGGCAGGCTGGCGATGCCGATGCGCGCGGCCGCCAGCGACAGCCGGCCGCTGCGGGTGACCAGCAGCAGGACCGCCAGCACCGCCACCAGCGCCAGGACCAGGAACCAGGGCAGGGCGATCCAGATTCCCAGGCCGATCGCCAGCGCCGCGATCGCCAGGACATTCCATAACCATTGCATCTTCATTGCGTTGTTCCTCGGGTCTGCGTCGCCGTCCGTGGCATCGCTGTGCTGGAGAGAAGGGGCGGGCTCAGCGCCCGGCCAGGGCGTCGACGATCTTCAGCCGCTGCGCGCGCAGCGCCGGCAGCAGGCCGACGACCACGCCGATGACCAGCATCAGTGCCGCGCCGATCAGCCAGGTCTGCGCCGGCACCGCGTGCACCGGCAGCGCGCCGCGGCTGGCGCTGGCCAGCACCGGGATCGCTGCCGACGCCAGCGCCATGCCGAGCAGGCCGCCGAGCACGATCAGCAGCACCGACTCCACGATCACCAGGGTCAGCACCGTGCGGTCCTGGAAGCCCAGGGTCTTGAGCGTGGCCAGTTCCGGGATGCGTTCGCGCACCGCCTGCGCCATGGTGTTGCCGGTCAGCAGGACCAGGGTGAAGAACACCGCGCCCATGATCGAGGTGACGATCAGGCCGATGTCGGCGAACTGCTTGACGAACGCCTGCTGGAACGCCGACTCGGTCTGCGACTTGGTCTCGTGGTCGGAATTGGCCGACAGCGCATCGATCGCCTGCGCCACCCGCGAGGCGTGCTCGGGGTTGTCCAGCCGCACCGTGTACCAGCTGACCTTGCCCTTGATGTAGTCGTTGCTCTCGTCGAAGTACTTCCAGTTCATCATCAACTGGTTTTCCGCCTGCACGTTGGCGCGGTCCTTGACCTTGAAGATCGCCTTCAGCTCCAGCGGCCAGTCGTTGCTGCCGCCGCGCGGGAAGATGGTGGCCTGCAGCGGGATCACGTCGCCGACCTTCCAGCCGTTCTTCTTGGCCAGCGCTTCGCCCACCGCCGCGCCGCCGCGGGTCTCGCGGAAGGCCTTGAGTTGCTCCGGCGGGATCGCGTACTCGCTGTACACGTCGAAGAAGTTCGGCGCGACCGAGAAGTTCGGGAAGAAGTCCTTGGGGTCCTTGTAGATGCCGCCGAACCACATCGCATAGGTCACGTCGCGCACGCCGGGCACGCTGCGGATCTGCGATTCCAGGCGCACCGGCAGGGACTGGGTGATCGACAGGCGCGAGGCCACGACCAGGCGGTTGACCCCTTCCACCGAGCCGCCGGCGGTGAACGCCACGCGGACCGAGTCGAGCAGGCCGAACAGCAGGAACGCGACGATCACCGAGAACAGGGTCAGCACTGTCCGCGTCTTGCTGCGGAACAGTTGCGCCCAGATCAACGAGAAATACTTCATGGCATCGCCTCGCTCAGTGCGCGGCCGGCGCGTCGGCCAGCTCGCCCTTGTCCAGGTGCACGGTATGGGTGGCGTACTCGGCGGCCTTGGGGTCGTGGGTGACCATGACGATGGTCTTGCCGTGGCTGCGGTTGAGTTCCTGCAGCAGGCCCAGCACGTCCTCGGCCGAGCGCCGGTCCAGATCGCCGGTGGGTTCGTCGCAGATCAGGAAGGTGGGATCGGAGACGATGGCGCGGGCGATGGCCACGCGCTGCTGCTGGCCGCCGGACAGTTCGCTGGGCTTGTGGTTGCGGCGGTCGGCGAGGCCGACCAGGGTCAGCGCGATCTCGGCATTGCGCTTGCGCTGGGCGGCGCCGAGAGAGGTCAGTAGCAGCGGCAGTTCGACGTTCTTCTGCGCGGTGAGCATCGGCATCAGGTTGTAGAACTGGAACACGAAGCCGACGTGGTGGCTGCGCCAGGTGGCGAGCTGGCCGCCGCTCATGCGGTCGATGCGCTGGCCTTCGATCTCGATCTCGCCGCCGCTGGGCGAGTCCAGTCCGCCGATCAGGTTGAGCAGGGTGGTCTTGCCGGAGCCGGACGGTCCCATCAGGGCGACGAAGTCGCCGCGGGCGATGTCCAGGTCGATGCCGTGCAGGACCTGGACTTTCTCGGGGCCGCGCTGGTAGGTCTTGGTGACGTTGCGCAGGGTGACGAGGGTGGACATGGTGGTGTTCCTGGCGGTGGACGAGGTGGAGGCGATGTGGTCGCCGCTGGCGGCGAGGGGATTGCGGTTGCGGTCGCAGTTGCAGTTGCAAGTGCAGTTGTTGCTTCTGCTGTAGCTGTAGCTGTAGCTGTTGTTCTTGCTTTTGACTTACCGGGTTCCCTTCCGAAGCGGCGGCCAGCGCGGGGAAAAACCCCGAAGGGGCGGCGCACAGGGATGTGCGCCGTCTGCGGCAGGGGCAGGATGCCCCTTCCGCGGATCCCCGGGCTGGACGCGGACCCGGAGCGCGTTAGCGCGGAGGGCGCGTAGGCAGGGTGTGCTTGACCAGCCTTCGGCTGTGGTAAAGCGCTTCTTTTGGTTACTTTTCTTTGCTCGCGCAAAGAAAAGGTAACCAAAAGAAAGCGCGCCCTGCCTTCGCGCCCTCCGCGCTGCGCGCTCCGGGTTCGCGGATGCACCGGGGATTCGCGGAAGGGGCATCCTGCCCCTGCCGCGAACGGCGCACATCCCTGTGCGCCGCCCTTCGGGTGTTTCCCCGGTCCATCCGCCGCTGCGGAAGGGAACCCGGTAGAGCAAAATCAAGAGCAAGAGCAAGAGCAAGAGCAACCGCAACTGCAAAAGCAACAGCGCACTTCGCGTCTTCGTTCCCTGTTACTACTGCACCGAGGAAGTTCGGGAAAAGCACCACAACAACAACTTCAACAACTCGAACTGGCGCGATGCGGCTGCGTTGAGTGGCGGCTGCAACACCGGTTCCATCAGGCAGGCGTGATGCGCTGGCGCAGTGCGCGGCACGCCGCAATGCATAGCGCTACTGCGCCGCAGCCTCCGCCGTCTTCACCTGCATGCCGGCATGCAAGGCCTCCGGCGGATCCAGCACCACCGTGTCGCCCGCGGCCAGGCCGGACAGCACCTGGCGGTCGTCGCCCAGGGCGATGCCGGTCTTCAGGGCGCGCTGCTCGACCGTGTTGTCCTCCTTCACCGCGAAGGCCACGTCCTGGCCGTCGCGCTTGACGATCGCCGCACCCGGTACCCGCACCCCCTGCGGCGTGTTCTGCGCCTGCGCCTGCGGCGCCTCCAGGAAGCTGACCCGCACGCCCATCTCCGGCACGATCCGCGCGTCCTTCTGCTTCAGCGCCACACGGACCTTCACCGTCGCCTTGCCGCGGTCGGCCGACGGAATGATCGCGATCACCTCGGCCGGGATCTTCCAGTCCGGATACGCGTTGAGCACGGCCTCCACCGGCATGCCCGGCTTGACCCGGCCGATGTAGGACTCGCCGACCTCGACCTCGATCTCCAGCGAATCCATGTCGACGATGGTGCCGATGCCGGTGCGGGTGAAGCCGCCGCCGGCCGACAGCGGCGAGACGATCTCGCCCGGCTGCGCCGCCTTGGCGGTGACCACGCCGGAGAACGGCGCGCGCACGATGGTGTTGTCGACGTTGAGATCGGAGATCGACAGCTGGTTGCCGGCCACCGCCACGTTGCGCTGCGCGTTCTGCAGCTGCGCGCGCAGCGCATCGCGTTGTGCCACCGCCTGCTCGTACTGCGAACGCGAGACCAGTTGCTGGCCGGCCAGGGTCTGCAGCCGCTGTGCATCGGCATCGGCCTGGCGCACCTGCGCCTGCATGTTGGCGACCAGGCTGCGCGCCGCATCCAGTTGCGAGGCCGACAGCACCCGCTGCGCGTTGGCGTCGATCGGGTCCAGCGTCGCCATCACCTGGCCCTCCTCGACGCGCATGCCTTCCTCGATGCGCACCTCGCGGACCTTGCCGGTGATCTTGGCCGAGACCGTGGCCATGCGCCGCGCCACCACGTAGCCGCTGGCGTCCAGCACCGAGGCGCTGCTGCTGCCGGGGGCGATCGCCACCACCGCGGCGGTGCGCACCTCCAGCGGCTTGCTGCGGCCGAACAGCAGCCAGGCGCCGGCGCCGAGGGAGAGCAGCACCACCAGCAGCACCACCGCGATCCACAGCCCGCGCCGCGACGGCGGCTCGCTTGGCGGCGCCTTGCGGTCGATACGGAGTTCCTTGAGCAGATCGGAGGCAGTACTCATCGTGTCCTTGAATGAAACGGTCGGCGCGTTGCAGTGTGCGAGCAACAGGCCGCCGTTGGCATGGCCGGAAGTCACTTTCTGCGGTGCGCTGCAGCGGGAGAACGCCGCCCCTCGGCGTGGATCGCAGCATGCGGCAATCGTGCGGGCGCTGCCAGTGACAGATGTCATCCGCTGCAGTTGACGCCCCGCACTGGGCGGCGGCCGTGCCGCGGCGCAGCCTAGGCACTCCCTGCCATCACCGGAGTGTCCCATGTCCGACCATGCTGCATTGCCGCTGGCGCAGCTCAGCGGCGTCCACAAGCGCTACGGCGCGCTGGTCGCGCTCGACGGCGTCGATCTGCAGTTGTGCCGCGGCCAGTTGCTGGCGTTGCTGGGCGCCAACGGTGCCGGCAAGAGCACGGCGGTGGGCGTGCTGCTCGGGCTGCAGACGCCCGATGCCGGCAGCGCGCGGCTGTGCGGGCAGGATCCGCGCTCGCTGACGGCGCGGCGCCAGGCCGGGGTGATGCTGCAGACCGCCGGGCTGCCGGACACGCTGCGCGTGGGCGAACTGCTGCTGCAGGCACGTGGCTATTACCCGCAGCCGCACAGCGTCGCCGATTGCGTGGCGCTGGCCGGGCTGGAGGGGCTGATGGCGCGCCGCTACGGCCAGTTGTCCGGCGGCCAGCAGCGGCGCGTGCAGTTCGCGCTGGCGATCTGCGGGCGGCCTCCGCTGCTGTTCCTCGACGAGCCCACCGTGGGCCTCGACATCGAGGCCCGAGAGGCCATGTGGCGGACGATCCGGGCGATGGTCGCCGGCGGCTGC
>JBEVKG010000325.1:0-6803 GCA_040509765.1 Xanthomonas sp. | reverse complement strand
TGGTGGCGGTGTTCATCCCGCTGCTGTTTGCCGAAGGCATGATGGGCGCGTTCTTCCGCGAGTTCACCGTCACCCTGGTCGCGGCCATCGTGGTCTCGATGATCATCTCGCTGACGCTGACCCCGGCGCTGTGCAGCCGCTTCCTGTCCGCGCACGCCGAGCCGGAACAGCCCGGCCGCTTCGGCGCCTGGCTGGAGCGCATGCACGAACGCATGCTGCGCGTGTACACCGTGGCCCTGGACTTCGCGCTGCGCCACGCGCTGCTGCTGGCGCTGACCCCGCTGCTGCTGATCGTGGCCACGGTGTTCCTGGCCGGCGCGGTCAAGAAGGGCTCGTTCCCGGCGCAGGACACCGGCCTGATCTGGGGCCGCGCCACCTCCAGCGCGACCGTGTCCTTCGCCGACATGGTCAGCCGCCAGCGCCGCATCACCGACATGCTGATGTCCGACCCGGCGGTGAAGATCGTCGGCGCGCGCCTGGGCAGCAGCCGCCAGGGCTCCAGCGCCAGCTTCAACATCGAACTCAAGCGCCGCGACGAAGGCCGCACCGACACCACCGCCGAGGTCCTGGCGCGGCTCAGCGCCAAGGCCGACCGCTACCCCGACCTGCAGTTGCGCCTGCGCGCGATCCAGGACCTGCCCAGCGACGGCGGCGGCGGCACCAGCCAGGGCGCGCAGTACCGCGTCTCGCTGCAGGGCAACGACAACGCGCAGTTGCAGGAGTGGCTGCCCAAGCTGCAGGCCGCGCTGAAGCAGAACCCCAAGCTGCGCGATGTCGGCACCGACGTGGACAACGCCGGCCTGCGCCAGAACATCGTCATCGACCGCGCCCTGGCCGCGCGCCTGGGCGTGTCGATCGGCGCCATCGACGGCGCGCTGTACGGCGCGTTCGGCCAGCGCCAGATCTCCACCATCTACTCCGACCTCAACCAGTACAGCGTGGTGGTCAACGCGCTGCCGGACCAGACCGCCACGCCGGCGGCACTGGACCGCATCTATGTGCCCACCCGCAACGGCACCATGATCCCGCTGACCGCGGTGGCGCACCAGGTGCCGGGCCTGGCGCCGTCGCAGATCACCCACATGAACCAGTACACGACCATGGACCTGAGCTACAACCTGGCGCCAGGCGTGAGCACCGGCGAGGGCGATGCGATCATCGCCGCCACCGTGGCCGGGCTGCGCATGCCCGGCGACATCCGCATCGCCGACGGCGGCGGCTTCGGCGTGCAACTGCAGCCGAACTCGATGCTGGTGCTGGTGCTGGCGGCGATCGTGGTGGTCTACATCGTGCTGGGCATGCTCTACGAGAGCCTGGTGCACCCGGTGACCATCCTGTCCACCCTGCCGGCCGCCGGCATGGGCGCGCTGCTGGCGCTATGGGTCACCGGCACCGAGCTGTCGGTGATCTCGATGATCGCGCTGGTGCTGCTGATCGGCATCGTCAAGAAGAACGCGATCATGATGATCGACTTCGCCCTGGTCGCCGAGCGCGAGCACGGCAAGACCCCGCTGGAGGCGGCGCGCGAGGCCTGCATCGTGCGCTTCCGCCCGATCATGATGACCACGATGGTGGCGATCCTGGCCGCGGTGCCGCTGGCGGTGGGCCTGGGCGAAGGCTCGGAGCTGCGCCGGCCGCTCGGCATCGCGATGATCGGCGGCCTGCTGATCTCGCAGAGCCTGACCCTGCTCAGCACCCCGGCCCTGTACGTGATCTTCTCCTGCCTGCGCGAGCGCTGGTACGCCCGTCGCGCACGCCGGCGCGCGCGCCGGCAGCTGCGGGTGGCCTGAAGGCCGGGGCTCGGGCACAGGGAATGGGCAGTAGGAAAAGCGAGTAGCGAAGCAGTAATGCGGCGCTGAGGTGACAGCCGCAGCAACTGCCTCAGTCACTCGACCCTCATGCTCTTCCCATTCCCCACTCCCGATTCCCCATTCCCGGCTCCTCAGCCACAGCCCTCCACATAGTCCACCTGCGGCGGCAGGCCCACACGCCAGGCGACGGCCTTGCCGGCCGCGTCGGTCTCGAACACCAGCACGCCCGGCTGGCCGGGCTCGCCGCGCACGCGCAGCACCTTGGCGCCTTCAACGTACTTGTGCGGCTGCTCCTCCAGGCGGCCGGCGTACAGCGCGCGCAGCTGCGCCAGGTCCATGCCGACCTTGCCACCGCCCGGCGCGGTCTCCTTGGGCGTGCGCACGTCGTAACGCACGAACTTGTCGCCTTCGACCATCAGCCCGAACTGGTTGTTGCCCTTGGCCCAGCGCGGGCGCAGCACGTAGCAACTGCTGCCGGCGCCGGGCTGGCCGTCGAGTTCGCCGCCCCAGGCCGCGCGCGCCTGCGCCGCGGACATGCCCAGGCGCAGATCGCCGTAGCCGTCGCTGCGCGCCAGTTGCCGGTCGCCCGCGGCCAGGTCCGGCGGCAGCGCCGAGGCCGGCGCCTGCGCCGGCGGCACGTCGCCGTCGGGCTGGTCGATGTCCGGCGGCGGCAAGGCGCCATCGTCGGACGCGGCAGCGGCGGGCGCCGGCGCTGCGGGTGGCGCGGCCGGCGGCGACGGCGGCGGCCGGTCGCAGGCGGCGAGCGCGAGCAGCAACACCGCCACGCCTGGTTGAATCGGCTTCATCGCACTTCCTCGCTGGACCAGCACATAGGCTAGCGTGCATGTCCTCGCGCTGCACGGCACGGCGGCCACACGACGCTGCCGTGCAGGCCGACCCAGGCGCAGCGTCCAGGACGTCAGGTTCGACCAGGCCGCTGGCACTGCGGCTGCCGGCACCGACACGCCAGCGCATCGCGCCTGTCATCGGCATTTCACCGCGCTGCGCCACGCTGCGCGCCTACCGACCCCGCCGCCATGCATCCGCGCAAGACCACCCTCGCCCTTGCGGCACTGCAATCGCACGATGCGCCGCTGGACATGCGCCAGCGACGCGTGCTGATCCTGGCCGACGGCCAGCGCAGCATCGAGGAACTGGCCACGTTGGGTGGACGCGATGCCGATGCGATCGTGCAGGGACTGCTGCAGCAGGGCTACCTGGACGATGGTCGCGGCAGCGTCGCAGAACCGGTGGCGGCAAGTGCGCCCGCACCACTGGCCGACCCGCGTCGGGCCCTGCTCAATGCGCGCATGTATCTGCTGGACCTGCTGCAACTGCAGCGCCATCCGGCCTCGCCCGCCCTGCAACTGCAATTGCGCGCTGCGCGCGAGGAACAGGACACCCTGCGCGCGATCGCGCTGGCGCTGCGCACCATGCCGGAGATGACCTCCGAGCGCTACGCGCAGCGCATCCGCGAGCGCGTGCTGGAGGTGCTGCCGGCATCGCTGCACGGTGCGCTGGCGGACGCGGCGGAAGCCGCCTGAGCGACGGCGTCCGCAGTAGCGGCGGCCTCGGCAGCGGCTTGAGCGGCACGGCCGTGCCGGCGTCTACTCAGGGCGCGCGGAAGTGCCGGCGCAGGCCCTGCCAGCACTGCTGGTAGTCGCGCTGGCGGTGCGCGGCCTCCAACGCCTGCGCGGTCGGGCGCAGCACTGCGCGCGTCTCGAACATGAAGGCCATGGTGTCGGCGATGACGTCCGGGCGCGACAGATCGGCCTGCGAGGCCTTGTCGAAGGTGGCCGCATCCGGGCCGTGCCCGCTCATGCCGTTGTGCAGCGACGCCCCGCCCGGGGCGAAACCGTCGGCCTTGGCATCGTAGACGCCATGCACCAGGCCCATGAACTCGCTGGCCACGTTGCGATGGAACCACGGCGGCCGGAAGGTGTGCTGCGCCACCAGCCAGCGCGGCGGGAAGATCGCGAAATCCATGTTGGCGGTGCCGGGCGTGTCGCTGGGTGCGGTCAGCACGGTGAAGATGCTCGGATCGGGATGATCGAAGCTGATCGAGCCGATGGTGTTGAAGCGGCGCAGGTCGTACTTGTACGGGGCGTAGTTGCCGTGCCAGGCGACCACGTCCAGCGGCGAGTGCCCGATCGGCGCGCGCCACAGATGGCCCTGGAACTTGGCGATCAGTTCGAACGCGCCCTCGTCCTCCTCGTAGGCGGCCACCGGGGTCAGGAAGTCGCGCGGGTTGGCCAGGCCGTTGGCACCGATCGGCCCCAGGTCGGGCAACCGCAGCAGGCCGCCGAAGTTCTCGCACACGTAGCCGCGCGCGGCGCCGTCGGGCAGTTCCACGCGGAAGCGCACGCCGCGCGGGATCACCGCGATCTCCTGCGGCGCGACCTCCAGCGTGCCCAGTTCGGTGCACAGGCGCAGCTGGCCGAGCTGCGGTACCAACAGCAGTTCCGCATCGGCGTTGTAGAAGAACCGGCCCTGCATCGAGGCGTTGGCCGCATACAGGTGCACCGCCACGCCATGCTGGGCCTCGGCCGAGCCGTTGCCGGCCATCGCATACAGGCCGTCGACGAAGTCCACCGGCGCCTCCGGCAGCGGCAACGGGCTCCAGCGCAACTGATCCGGCGGCACCGGGCCGCGCTGGAAGTCGTTGTGGAACGCGCTGGCGCGGTCGTAGGCGACGAAGCCGCCATGCATCACCGCCGGGCGGATGCGGTACAGCCAGCTGCGCCGGTTGGCCCCGCGCGGTGCGGTGAACGCCGTGCCCGACAACTGCTCGGCGTACAGGCCATGGGCCACGCGCTGCGGCGAGTTCTGCCCGACCGGCAACGCGCCGGGCACCGCTTCGGTGGCGAATTCGTTGCCGAAGCCGGACATGTAGCGATGGTGGTCATGCATAGGCTTGAGCCTTCGAGATATCAAGCCCCTCTCCCATCGGGAGAGGGGTTGGGGTGAGGGTACGGCGCCTCGGTCGCGTCGCAAATCGCCTGGAGCACGGCATCTTTCGAAAGCAGCACGTCGTTGTTCCAGAAGCGAACCATCCGCCAGCCTTGCGATTCGAGCCAACGCGTTCTTGTGGCATCGCGTGGCCCGGTGTGTTGTGCACCATCGATTTCGACGATCAGCTTTGCCGCAACGCAGCAGAAATCTGCGACATAGGGTGGGATCGGATACTGGCGACGGAACTTGGCACCTTGCAACTGCCCGCTTCTCAGACACCTCCATAGTGCGCGTTCGGCGTCGGTCATGGTGCAACGTAGCTGGCGTGCGTGTGCCAGCGTGGCGGTGGGCAACGGCGGCTTGATCGTCATGACCCCACCGTACCCTCACCCCAACCCCTCTCCCGATGGGAGAGGGGCTAATGCCGCTGTCCGAACTCTCCGCGATGCGCTGTCGGCATCTGCCGGCTTCGAGCACGCTGGCAGCCAGCCTCCGCTCGCCGTCCGCGTCCCGCCCTCAGAGCACGCCGCGCTTCATCTGGTCGCGCTCGATGCTCTCGAACAGCGCCTTGAAGTTGCCTTCGCCGAAGCCTTCGTTGCCCTTGCGCTGGATGATCTCGAAGAAGATCGGGCCGATGCAGTTCTGGGTGAAGATCTGCAGCAGCTTGCGCTGCTTGGTCTCCGCGTCGGCGTCGATCAGGATCTTGTTGCGCGCCAGCCGCGCCACGTCCTCGCCGTGGTTGGGAATGCGCTGGTCGATCACCTCGAAATAGGTGTCGGGCGTATCCAGGAACGCGACGCCGGCCGCGCGCATGCGCTCGACGGTCTCGTAGATGTCGTCGGTGAAGCAGGCGATGTGCTGGATGCCTTCGCCGCGGTACGCGTCCAGGTACTCGTTGATCTGGCTCTTCGGGTCCGACGATTCGTTGAGCGGGATGCGCACCACGCCGTCCGGCGCGGTCATCGCCTTGGACACCAGGCCGGTCTTGGCGCCCTTGATGTCGAAGTAGCGGATCTCGCGGAAGTTGAACAGGCGCTCGTAGTAGTCGGACCAGCGCTGCATGTTGCCGAAATACAGGTTGTGGGTCAGGTGGTCGATGAAGGTCAGGCCGAAGCCGGCCGGATGCTGGTCGGCGCCGGGCACCGGTTCGAACTCGGTGTACACCGAGCCCTTCTCGCCGTACTGGTCGACCAGGTACAGCATGCAATCGCCGATGCCCTTGACCACCGGCGCCGGCACCGCGCGGGTGTCGGCCTTGTCGGCGATGGCTTCGCCGCCGTTCTCCAGCACCTTGGCGAACACCTCGTCGGCCGGATGCCGGAAGCGGATCGCGAAGCCGCAGGCGCAGGGGCCGTGCGCGGCGGCGAAATCGGCAGCGAAGGAATCCGGGTCCTCGTTGACCAGGAAGTTGACCCCGCCCTGGCGGTACACGGTGATCGCACGCTGGCGATGGCGCAGCACCGCGGTGAACCCCATGCTGCGGAAGTACGCGTGCAACTGCTCGCCCTGCCCGGCCGGCGCGGCGAATTCGACGAACTCGAAGCCGTCGATGCCCATCGGGTTCTCGAAGGTGGTGACCTGCATGCCGAGGTTGGCCGGCTGCGACGGATGTTGCGGTTGTGCACTCATGACGCGTCTCCTGGAGGACGGGGTCGCGGCGGCCGAGCCGAAATTTCGGGTGCGGACGGACGCCAGACTCGCGAGAATGGCCGTAGTATCCTCCGTTATAGTTACAAGTGAAACCACCAGCAAGGTGCAATGCAGCATGACGATCGCCACGCCCGCCCCGACGCCCGACCCGCCCTCCCTGGATCTGGAACGGTTCCTGCCGTACCGGATCAGCGTGCTGTCCAACCGGATCAGCCAGGAAATCGCCCGGCTCTATGCTGGGCGCTTCGGGCTGAACGTAACCGAGTGGCGGCTGCTGGCGGTGCTCGGCCGCTTCCCCGACCTCAGCGCCACCGAGTTGGCCGAACGCACGGCGATGGACAAGGTCGCCGTCAGCCGCGCCGTCGCCTCGCTGGTCGCCGAGGGCCGTCT
>JBEVKG010000324.1:0-4205 GCA_040509765.1 Xanthomonas sp. | reverse complement strand
ACGGGCTTTACCGGGAACGCCCGTCGCGGCTGAAGCCGCTCCTACGGGCGGGCATCGCGCCAACGCATGCGTCACGCGCAGATACGTGTTGTGGGAGGGACTTCAGTCCCGACGCAGTGACCGGCGGCTGTCGCAATGCGGGGGGCCATCGTCCCAGGGGCATAGCGAGGCTGGCGCGTCGCGGTCGCGGCTGAAGCCGCTTCTACAGTTCTTCTTGTCCGGCACTCACGCTTGAAGCAACAGCAACGGCTTTCGCCCTTGCGGGCGAGTTACTTTGATCAGCCTTCGGCTGCTGAGAAGCGCTTCTTTGCTTGTGCAAAAAAAAGTAACCAAAAGAAGCGCTTTACCACAGCCGAAGGCTGGTCAAGCACACCCTGCCTTCGCGCCCTCCGCCCTCCGCGCTGCGCGCTCCGGGTCCGCGTCCATCGCGGGGATCCGCGGAAGGGGCATCCTGCCCCTGCCGCGGACGGCGTACATCCATGTACGCCGCCCCTTCGTGGTTTTTCCCCGCGCTGGCCGCCGCTTCGTAAGGGAACCCGGTAAGTCAAAAGCCGAAACAACAGCCCAAACCAAAGCACGGCAACAACCAAGGCAACAGCGACAGCAACAACGGCAACGGCAACGGCAACGGCTATGGTCACAGCGACGGCAACGTACTCCTATCAAACGCAAACGGGCGGTAGGGCTTCTGCCCTCCCGCCCGCTGGCGCCGGCGTGTGCTGCCGGCGCGTGTACTGCGATGCCTGCGATCAGTGCCAGTGCAGGTTGAACGAGACGCCGACGATGCGCGGTTCGTTGTACACAGCCGCCATGTAGTTCTCGATGACGCCCTTGAGGTTCTTCTCGTTGGTGATGTTGCGGGCGAACGCCGCCACTTCCCACGCGCCGTAGTCGCCGGTGTAGCCCAGCTTGAGGCCGCCCTCGAAGTTGCCATTGGAGGTGAACTCGGTGGAGTCGTACAGCACGAAGCTGGTGTAGCCCTGCTTGTTCCAGTCGGTGGCGACGAAGAAGGCGCCGCCGTCGTTGACCGGGATGTCGTAGCGCGCGGCCAGGTTGACGTTGTACTTGGGGGCGTTCGGCAGCGGGTTGCCGTCGATCTGGGCGAAGGTGTTGTTGCCGATGCGGATGGTCGGATCCTTCACCGTGCACACCACCACGCCGTTCAGGCCGCACACCTGCGCGTACACGCGCTTGTCCTGGATCTCGCTGTGCAGCAGGCTCAGGCCGGCGGTCAGCGACAGGTTGGGGATCGGGCGCCAGTCCAGGTCCGCTTCCATGCCGTAGGCCTTGGCCTTGTCGGCGTTGAACAGCACGCCGTTGCCGTTGGCGTCGTTGCCGTTGAGCTGGATGTCGTCGACGGTGTAGGTGAAGCCGGTGACGTTCAGGCGCAGGCGGTTGTCGAACAGGTTGCTCTTGACGCCCGCTTCCCACGACAGGATGGTTTCCGAGTCGGCGGTGGTGAAGTCGGAATTGAACACCGCCGAACGGCCCTGGATGGTCGGGCCGCGGAAGCCGCGGGCGACCTTCGCGTACACGTTGACGTTCGGGTTGATCGCGTACATCGCGCTCAGGTCCCAGCTCGGCTGGGTGTCGGCCAGGCGCACGTCGCGGCGCCCCTTGTAGGTGACCACGCCGGCCGCGGTGTCGGCGGTCTTGAGCAGCTTGGTTTCCTTGCTGTCGCGGGTCTGGCGCACGCCGGCGGTCAGGGTCAGCGCGTCGCTGACCTTGTAGGTCAGCTGGCCGAAGCCGGCCCAGGAGGTGTTGCTGTTGTGCAGGCGCACCCAGTTGTTGGGATTGCGCGCGGCGGTCTGCAGGAAGTAGGCGCGCTGGTAGAAGTCGGTGGTGTCCTTGCCGTCGAAGTAGAACGCGCCGGCCTGCCACTGCAGCGGTGCATCGCCTTCGCTGGCCAGGCGCAGTTCCTGGGTGTACTGGTCCAGATCGCGCACCTGGCCCATCGACTGGCCGTAGCCGTTGGGCACGCCATTGACCGGGAAGTTGGCCGCGGCGCCGCCGTCGGTGTCGCCGCGGCTGTAGCCGGAGGTGGTCTCGTAGGCGCTGATCGAGGTCAGCGACACGCCGCCGAAGTCGTAGATCGCCTTCAGCGAGGCACCGTGGGTCTTGTACGCCTGCGGGTTGTCGTTGGCCTCGTCGTAGGCCACCTGGTCGCGCGGTACATCGACCTTGTTGGAGCCCTTGGTCAGCGCGCCGCGCAGGAACAGGGTGGAGGTGCCGTCGTAGTCGCGGGTGTGGAACGAACCCAGCAGCGAGAAGTTCTCGCTCGGCTTCAGCAGCAGCTGCAGGCGCGCGTTGCGGTCGTCGTAGCCGCCCATCGCGTCCTTCTTCGGGGTGACCGTGCCGTCGGCGCTGGGGCCGGTGTAGGTGTTGTCCACCCAGTCGTCGCGGTGCTGGTACAGCGTGGACACGCGGAACGACAGCACGTCGTTGATCGGGCCGCCGATGCCGCCGTCGACCGAGACCGTGTTGTAGCTGCCGTAGCTGGCGGTGACCCGACCGGTGTAGTCGTCGCTGGGCTTGATGCTGTCGAACTTGACGATGCCGGCGGTGGTGTTGCGGCCGAACAGCGAGCCCTGCGGGCCGCGCAGCACTTCCACCTGGTCCACGTCGTAGACCGGATTGGACTTCAGCACCACGTGCTCCAGCACCACGTCGTCCTGGATGATCGACACCGGCTGCGAAGCGCCGAGGTAGAAGTCGATGTTGCCCAGGCCGCGGATGTAGAAGCGCGGGAAGATGCGGCCGGTGGTGGTTTCGGCGTAGAAGCTGGGTACCCGGCCGGACAGCGCCAGCAGGGTGTCGTCGCCGCCGGCGGTGAAGTCGCGCATGGCCTCGCCCTGCACCACGCCCACCGACACCGGCACGTCCTGCAGGTTCTGCTCGCGGTGTTCGGCGGTGACGATGACGGTGTCCAGCGAGGTCGCCGCATCCCCATTGCCGGCGGCAGTGGCCGGGCGGGTCTGGCTGCCGGCCAGCGACGGCGCGCTGTCCTGCGCGGCGGCGGCGGCGGCGACCGAGGCCAGCACCAGGGTGGCGCAGGCCTGCACCAGGCGGGTACGGGCCGGCGCGGCGCGCGCGGTCAGCGGCCGCGGGGAGAGATGGGCATGCAGCATGTCAGATCCTTGAGCGCGCAAAATCGAGTCCGTTCGGCTTGCGCAGCAGCACGCGACGGCATGCGCCATACGGTGGCGCAGCGCGGCACGATATGTCATCTGTGTTGCATCGCCGTTGCACTGACGGCGCAGGCCGCACCGGGCGACGGCGCGTGACCGGTCGTCGTCGCGCCAGGTGCGTGCCGTGGACATGCCTGGGCCTGCACACGCCCGATCGTCCGAACGGGTCTGCGCGTCACCGTGTACCGCAGACCGCGAGGCCAAGGTCGAACGCGGTGCGGCGACCCAACTCATCCACCGCGCCTTCCCTCGTCTGCGCCGGTGGCATCAAGGCGTGCAGCGCTGCGCGGCGAATGCGGCCAGGCGTCGGGTGAGCGTGCCTTCCTGCCAGGCGATGTCGAGAATCACCCAGCGATCGTCCTGGCGGCCGAGCACCACCGTGTCCGTCCACTGCAGGCCGTCGACGGCCAGGCGGGCGCGCACCCGCGCGGTGTCGGCCTTGACCTGTGCGGTCGTCGAGACCAACGCAGTCGGTTGGTCCGGCCACAGGAAGAAGGGGCTCTGGTCGAGCATGTGCGGCTTGACGTCTGCAGGCACCAGTTTGGCGCAGGCCGCCTCGTAGGCGCGCTGCGCCTGCAGCGCCGCGAACAGTTCGCGCCCCAGCAGATGCCGCACCTGCGCAGCGTCGCCGTCGGCGTGCTGGGGCGCGATCGCCCAGGCATAGAACGCCTGGACCGTGCCCACCGGCGACGCATCCGCGATGGCGGCGAACGCGCTCAACCACAGCCCGACCGCACACAGAAAACGCATTCCCCTCATGGATCGCGGACACCTCGAGCCGCCAGGCGCGGCACGGCGATCCTCGACCAGCGGCTGCACGCCGTCAATGTGGGCACGCTGCCGCGCAGGGTCGGCGGCTGACAGGGAGGCAAGAACCAGGACCCGGGCAGTGAGCAAGACACGGGTGTAGGAGCGGCGTGTGCCCCGCAGCCAAAAACCCAAAAAACATTGGCGGGGGGAGACCGGACACACCCAGCGGTCGGGGGCGCGGCGGGGGGGGGAGACACCGCGGGGGAG
>JBEVKG010000323.1:0-7011 GCA_040509765.1 Xanthomonas sp. | reverse complement strand
CGACACGGCGGCGCGCACGACAGCCGCGATCGCCATCGTATAGTGCGCCCATGCCGACCTCCGCCGCCGACGCCGCTCCCGCCGACACGCCGCTGGCCGCCTTGCCAGTCACCCTGCAGCGCCTGCGCGCGGCCTGGCAATCGGCCAAGCCGCAGCGCACGCAGCGCCGCGAGGATCTGTTGCGATTGCGCGCGGCACTGAAGCGGCGGCTGCCGGAGATGGCCGATGCCATCGCCGCCGATTTCGGTCACCGCTCGCGCCACGAATCGCTGCTCGCCGACGGCATGACCGTGCTCGGCGAGATCGATCACCTGCTGCGCCATCTCAAGCGCTGGATGCGCCCGCAGCGGGTCGGCGCCGGCTGGCGGCTGTGGCCGGCGCGCGCGGAAGTGCGGCCGGTGCCGGTCGGCGTGGTCGGGGTGATCGCGCCCTGGAACTATCCGGTCAACCTGGCGCTGATCCCGCTGGCCACCGCCATCGCCGCCGGCAATCACGTCTACCTGAAACCCTCCGAGCACACCCCGCGCAGCGCGCAGTTCCTGCAGTCGCTGCTGGCCGAGGTGTTCCCGCCGCAGCGGGTGGCGGTGGCGCTGGGCGGGGCCGAGGTGGCGTCGGCGTTCGCCGCACTGCCGCTGGACCACCTGGTGTTCACCGGTTCCACCGCGGTCGGGCGCAAGGTGATGGCCGCCGCCGCCCCCAACCTGACCCCGCTGACCCTGGAACTGGGCGGCAAGTCGCCGGCCATCGTCTGCGCCGATTACCCGCTGGAGCAGGCCGCCGCGCGCCTGGCCACCGGCAAATGGTTCAACGCCGGGCAGACCTGCATCGCCCCGGACTACGTGCTGGTCGACGCCGGCCGCGAGGCGGCGCTGGTGCAGGCGCTGCGCGCGCAGGTGCTGGCGCGCTACGGCGATTTCGCCAGTGCCGAGGACTACACCCGCATCGTCAACGACGGCCAGTACCGGCGCCTGCGCCGCTACCTGGACGATGCCCGTGCGCGCGGCCTGGAGGTCATCGAGCTGGCCACGGTGGAGCGCGAACGCGCCGAGCGCGAGCGGCTGATCGTGCCCACGCTGGTGCTGCAGCCGGGCGACGACGCGCTGCTGATGCAGGAGGAGATCTTCGGCCCGATCCTGCCGGTGCGCAGCTACCGCTCCCTGGACGCGGCCATCGCCGAGATCAACAGCCGCGACCGGCCGCTGGCGCTGTATCCCTTCAGCCACGACCGCGCGCGGATCGAGACCATCCTGCACGCCACCCTGGCCGGCGGCGTCACCGTCAACGACAGCCTGCTGCACTTCGCCGCCAACGCGCTGCCGTTCGGCGGCATCGGCCCCAGCGGCATGGGCGCCTACCACGGCCGTGCCGGCTTCGACGCCTTCAGCAAGGCCCTGCCGATCCTGTGGCAGGCGCGCCGCGCCGGCAGCGACCTGCTGAAGCCGCCGTACGCGCGGATCGCGCGCATGCTCTCGTTCCTGGTGCGGTGAGCAGGGGCGCAGCCGAGGTCCGGGCGCGGGCGCAGGGCGTGGCGATGGGGCGCGTGTGTGTGGGCCCGGCTTCTGTCGCGACGCGGCGTTACCGGTAGAGCCATCGCGGCCGAAGGGCACCTCGCATCACCCGGGAGCGCACGCGTAGGCCCGGCTTCCACTGCGACGCGGCCGTCCCAGGAAAGCTGTCGCGGCTGAAGCCGCTCCTACGGGGGGACAGGTGACGGGGTGTCTTGCCACGTTGCGGCAACAGCACGCCGTTACTAGAAGCGTGCTTTAGCCGCGACTGGCGAAGCCCCTCGATGCATGCCAGGCCCGGGCCGCGACTCCCATGGTCGCGCGCGCCAGCCGCGTCCACAGCGGCGTCGGACGCCCCCATCGATGGGACAAATCGCTACCGCACCGCACCAAATTGGGGCGCAGTCCACAGTCCATCGTCGGGTCGCGCCGTGGAAATAAATAATTCACAGTAAGTTATTAGGTTCTCGCCCGACGCCGCCGCCGATCACGGTGGCTCAGGCTCCTGCGCGAGACGTCCGTGCGGAGCGCAGCAAACGAGATGCCGCCATGCGTCGACCTGACCGGCGCTCGTCCCCCGTGTCTCCCCCTTTCCCTCTGAACCGGACGCAGCCCAATGAAGATCGCATTCGTTCCCTCGCCCCTGGCGCGCGCCTGTCGCGTGCTCGCCGCCCTGACGGTCCTGGCCGTCGTGCCGCAGCTAGCCATGGCCAACTGCAACGACACCGTCGGCACCAAGATGAGCAACATCCTGTTCGGCGACAGCAGCGGCGACGCCGTGGTGCTGGCCCACCGCGGCCTGTGGGGCAAGTACGGCAATTTCCCCGACATGCCGGAAAACTCGCGCGGTGCGCTGCAGCTCGCCAACGACCAGTGCATGGACGGCGTGGAGCTGGACATCAAGATGACCAGTGACGGCGTGCCGGTGGTGCTGCACGACTGGAACCTCGGCCGCACCACCAACGTCTGGACCAGCCGTGCCGGCGAAACCAAGTACGACCCGATGAACAACCAGGGCTACAACCCGTCGATCACGGTGACCCCGTGGTCGGTGGTGAGCGGCCTGTTCCTGCTGACCCCCGACCGCCGCACCACCACCGGCTACCACGTGCCGCGCGTGGACGACCTGTTCTCCTACTTCAAGGCGCATGGCCTGAAGACGCCGATCGTGTTCGACATCAAGACCGCCGACGCGGTCCGGGCGGTGTCGCGTGCGGCCGATGCCGCGTTCTCGGTGGCCTCGTCCAACTTCGTCGCGGCCAAGGTCAACGCGACCCTGTACCCGACCCGCTCGGCGTTCCGCGCCGACGGCAGCAGCATGGTCGGCATCCCGGTGTTCACCACCAACATGCTGACCAAGATCAACGTCGACAATGCCGTGTCGGCCTGGCTCGACACCAAGGAAGCGATGGAGATCAACGTCAAGCAGCTCGGCGGCCTGCTGCAGGACCAGGCCGACCGCGTGCGCGAGCGCGGCGCGCGCGTGGGCGTGTTCCAGGCGATTCCGGACAGCCCGCTGGCCGGGCAGTTCTACCAGAACAGCGGCGCCTGCTGCTATCGCCTGTCGGACCTGTACTTCTCCTACTCCGGCGGTCGCGACACCGCCGACAACCGCGGCGATCTCAACTTCATCGTCAACCAGGAGGCATTCAGCCTGATCACCACCGACGATCCGAAGGCGGCGATCGCCTACCTGAAGGCGCGCGGCAAACACGACTGAGTCCCTGCACGTCCTGGCGGCCGGCCCTGCGTCGGCCGCCTTGTCGCGGCCGCGGCGCTTCGGCGCCGCGTGCCGCCCTTTCCCTGGAGAAGCGCATGTCCCTGTCTTTCGCCACGTCCGCCGTCGCCAAGTCCGTCATCCTGGCCACCTGCGCGCTGGCCGCCTGCGCCGCCCTGGCCGCGCCGGTCGCCGAGACCGCCGCCGCCGATCCGGTGGTGCTGCGCGTCGGTGCGCAGCAGTTCACCGCCAGCGAATACCGCGCCCTGGCCGGCGACGCCACGCGCGGCGACGCCGGCATCGACGATGCCTCCGTGGTGCGCCGCTTCGCCGACCGCGCCATCCTGCTCGACCAGGCCCGGCAGCAGCACCTGCAGGACGACCCGGTGGTGGCCGCGCGCCTGCGCCGTGCCACCGATGCGATCCTGGCCGAGGCCGCGCAGGCGCGGCTCGGCGCCGACGCGCACATCGACGAGGCGATGCTGCGCCGGCAGTTCGCCGCACATCCGGACGACTACACCGAGTACCACCTGCGCCACCTGTTCGTCGCGCTGCATCCGCAGGGCGGGCCGCGCAGCGGGCACCCCCTGACCGAGGCGCAGGCGCTGCAGCGCGCCGAGGCGCTCAAGCGCCAGCTCGATGGCGGCGCCGACTTCGCCACCCTGGCCATGCGCGAGTCCGACGACACCGCCACCGCCGGCGAGGGCGGGCAGCTGTCGCCGACCTTCGGCCGCTACCTGGCCGATGCGTTCGACGCGCCGATCCGCCAACTCGCGGTGGAGCAGGTGTCGGAGCCGGTGCGCGGCCCCGACGGCTATCACCTGATCCGGCTCGATGCGAAGACCCCTGCGCGCTTCGAGGCGGTGCGCGGGCAGATCGACCTGCAGTTGCGCGAGCAGGCCGCGGCCGACGCGATGCAGCGGTTGCGCCAGGCGCAGCCGATGGCGTTCGATCGCGACGCCTACACCGCGGCCGCGCGCTGAGCAGGCCGATGCTGCGGCGTTCTGCAGTCTGGCTCGGGAGCGCGGCCGTGCTGGCGACGGCGCTTGCCGCGCGCCTGTGCTGGCCGGCGGCGGCACCCACGGCGGCGCCGGCGCGCACCGCTTCCGCCTCGCCGTCGCCGCCAGCGTCGGCCGCCGCCAGCGTGCCCGTCGTCGCCCCTGCCTTGCCGGCAGGCGCGAGCGAGGCGCAGCGGCTGTCCGCCACCGCGCTGCTGGCGCTGGACTGCCGGCAACGCGCACAGGCGCCGGCACCCAGTGCAGTGCTGCCGCCAGGCATGGACGAGGACAGCAGGCAGGAGGCGACGGCACGCCGGCTGGCCGAACGGCAACGGCTCGCGGCCTGTCGCGGCGTCGCCCGGCTCGATGCCGCGCAGATCGAGGCGATACTGCGCAGCGCGGCCGCGCGCGGCGATGCCGACGCGCAACGCCAGTTGCTGGCGCAGCGCGTGGCGCAGCTGCTCGCGCGCGCCGGCCGTGTCGACGCGGACGGGCAACGCACCCCGCTGTCGGCCGCCGACGAGCGCGACGCCGAGGACGTGGTGACGCAACTGGAAGATCGCGCCCTGCACCGCGACCGCGCAGTGATCGACGCATTGGCGCAACTGCTGCGCGCGCCCTGGCTGGCGGTGGCCGATCCCCCGTACGCGGCGGCCTGGCAACTGGCTGCGCGGCAGGCGCCGGAGCGGCCGTTCCCGCCGCCGGAGCAGGCGCTCGGCGCCGAGGAACTGCTCGACGGCTTGAACGAGGCGCAGCGCCAGCAGGCGCTGGGCCTGGCGCCGGCGCTGTTCGCGCAGTGCTGCGCGCGGCGCTGAACGGGCCGGTGCCCGCCGGTTTGGCCGCTGCCGCGGCTGCGGTCAGAATAGCGGCCGGCTTCCCCGTCCCGGATTTCCCTTGAAGATCGCCAGCTGGAACGTCAACTCGCTCAACGTGCGCCTGCCGCACCTGCAACAGTGGCTGGCCGCCTTCGCGCCGGAGGTGGTGGGGATCCAGGAGACCAAGCTGGAAGACCACAAGTTTCCCGACACGGCGCTGGCCGAGGCCGGCTATCGCAGCGTGTTCGCCGGGCAGAAGACCTACAACGGCGTGGCGATCCTGTCGCGCCTGCCGATCGGCGACGTGCAGATCGGCGTGCCGGGCCTGGAGGACGAGCAGAAGCGCGCCATCGCCGCCACCGTCGGCGACCTGCGCATCGTCAATCTGTACGTGGTCAACGGCCAGGACGTGGGCACCGACAAGTACGCCTACAAGCTGCGCTGGCTGGAGGCGGTGCACGCCTGGCTGGCCGACGAACTGCAGCGGCATCCGCGGCTGGTGGTGCTGGGCGACTTCAACATCGCCCCGGACGCGCGCGACGTGCACGACCCGCTGGTATGGAGCGACAACCACATCCTCACCTCCACCGCCGAGCGCGGCGCCCTGCACAAGCTGCTTGCGCTGGGCCTGCACGACGGCTTCCGCCTGCACCACGCCGACGGCGGCATCTTCAGCTGGTGGGATTACCGCCAGGCCGGCTTCCGCCGCGACCTGGGCCTGCGCATCGACCTGACCCTGGTGTCGGACGCGCTGAAGGCACGCACCCGCGATGCCGGCATCGACCGCGAGCCGCGCGGCTGGGACCGCCCCAGCGACCATGCGCCGGCCTGGGTCGAACTGGAGCCGCAGGCATGAGCGAGCGCCACGTGCGCCGCTGCATCGACAAGGTCGGCGACACCGCGATCGCGCCGCTGCACCGGCTCAGCTGCCACTGCGGGGCGGTGCAGATCGACCTGGAGCTGCCGCAGGGCATCGTCGACCCGCGCCGCTGCAACTGCTCGCTGTGCCGGCGCCGCGGCGCCATCGTCGCCTCGGTGCCGCTGGCTGCGCTGCACCTGCGCCAGGGCGAGCAGGCGCTGCGCCTGTACCAGTTCCACACCCACACCGCGCAGCACTACTTCTGCGGCACCTGCGGGATCTACACGCATCATCGGCGCCGCTCCGATCCCAGCCTGTACGGCTACAACGTCGGCTGCCTGGAGGGCGTGGACCCGTATGCGCTGGCCATCGCGGTGCCGATCGAGGACGGCGTGCGCCATCCCGCCGACCGCGCTGCGCCGTGAGCGGGGCCGCAAACGCAAAACGCCCGGCGAACCGGGCGTTTGCGCAAGCGGCGAGGGCGCTGCGTCAGCGCGCGCGGCCGCGGGTGAACAGGTTGACGATCGCCAGCAGGATGATCGCGCCGATCAGCGAGTACAAGAACGTCCACAGGGTGATCGCCTGGTTGATGCCGCCGCCGAACAGCCAGCCGGCGATCAGCGCGCCGACGATGCCGACCACGATATTCAGGATGATGCCCTGCTGTGCGTCACGGCGCATGATGATGCTGGCCAGCCAGCCCACGATGCCGCCGACGATCAACCAGATGATGATGCCCATGCGTCAGACTCCTCGGTTCGGCCCGCACCAGGAGCGGTGGGGTGCGCGCCATTTAAGGAGCGCCGCCGTGAAGCGACCGTATAACGCCGGCCCCGCGGCGCAGCGGCCATTACGCTTTGTGGGCGCGGCGTGAGCATGTCGCTGCCGCCCGTCGCCGGCGACGGTGGCGCCGAGGCGCCGGACTGGCGCGTCGGCCCGGTCGCGCTGTGGCTGCGCTCGCATCCGCCGCGCACCTCCGGCGAGGCGCAGGCGCGGCGCCTGCTGGCCGGCGAACTGGGGGTGCCGGCGGCGCTGCTGCCGGTGTGCCGCGACGCCCGCGGCCGGCCCGGGCGGCTCGCTCCGCTGGCGCATCTGGCCCCCGGCTGGAGCCACAGCG
>JBEVKG010000322.1:0-6897 GCA_040509765.1 Xanthomonas sp. | reverse complement strand
TGGCGCCAGCCGCGCCGGTGCAGCGAACCGCCGCCCAGATCCACCGACAGCGTCGCGCGGCCCTTGCGCAGCGACAGGTTCAGGCGCAGGTCCGGGTGCTCCACGTCCACCGACGGACGCTCCAGGCCCTCGCCGCGCAACGTGTCCACCACCGCATCCTTGACCCGCTGCGCGGCGAAGCGCGCATGGGTGATGCCGGTGCCGGACACATGCGCATCCACCGCCAGGGTGTGCTGCGGCGCCAGATGGCTGCGCCACGGCAGCGCGGCCACGCCGGCGTACAGCGCCGCCTCGTCGGGGCAGTCGAAGGACTGCAGCGGCCACAGCACGCGGCTGGCCAGGCGCGACCACAGCACCGCGCGCTGCGCGTCCTGCAAGGTGCCTTCGGCATTGACCCCGGCGACGGTGGCGGTGGCCTGGGCCACGCCGAGCGCGAGCAGCTCGTCGACGAGCAGGTATTCCAGGCCCTTGGCGCAGGAGACGAAGAATTTCACGGAAGGCGGACCAGGACGGACGGGAGGGAGGCACGGCGGACCGCGCGCGTGGCGCATCGCAGCGCCGGATCCGGCGTTGCCGCGGCCGCGGCCGCGGATCGGGGGTGCGCACGCGAACGCACCGCACCGGAACGGCGCGCAGAATACCACAGGGGCTGTGCGCCCCCGCCTGCTGCGCGGCGCCCTGGCGTCCTGCGCGCCGCGGCCGTTCCTGGACGCGTGCGCGCAGCGACGTCGCCCGCCGCTCGCCTCGCGACCGCCCCGGCGCAGGGGTGCAGGCGGCGCTGCAGTCGCGCCCGGCCGTTGCCGTGGCGCGCCACGCATCGCTCAATGCGAGGCCACGAATCCGGCGCCGGGCATGGCCGGCGGCACCGCGAAATCGGCGCGCAGGCGCCGTGCCTCCGCCATCGGCGGCCGGCCGAACAGACGTTTGAACTCGCGGGTGAACTGCGACGCACTCTCGTAGCCGACCGCATGGCAGGCGGTCGCGGCGGTCATCCCCTCGCGCGCCATCAGCAGGCGCGCCTGGTGCAGGCGGATCGATTTCAGATACTGCATCGGCGCGACCTGGGTCACCGCCTTGAAATGCGCATGGAACGACGGCGTGCTCATCCCGGCCTCGCGCGCCAGCTGCGCGACGTCGAGCCGCCGGGCGTGGTCGCGGTGGATGCGTTGCAGGGCGCGACCGATGCGGCCGAAGTGGCCTTGTTGCGCCAAGGCCGCGCGCAGCCCGTGGCCTTGCGGCCCCGTCAGCACGCGGAAGTACACCTCGCGCACGAGGGCGCGGCCGAGGATCGCCGCGTCCAGCGGGCAGCTCAGCGCCTGCAGCAGGCGCTGCACGGTCTGCCGCAACGTGTCGTCCATCGGGCTGGACACCATGCTCGCCGGCGCCTGCGCCAGCGGAACCGGGCCGGCCTGGTCGAGCTCGAGCAGCAGCCCCGCCGCAAGCTGGAAGTCCAGATGCAGGTAGAGCGCCAGCAACGGCCGCTCCGGGCTGCCATCGGACTGCATGGTGAAGGGCACCGGGACGGCGACGGACAGATAGTGCTGCTCGTCGTAGACGAACACCGCATCGCCGAAATGGCCGCGCTTGGCACCCTGGCAGACGATGACGATGCCCGGGTCGTACAGCACCGGCGTGTCGCTCAGCGGCCGGTCCGAGCGCAGCACCCGCACGTCCGGCAATGCGGTCAGGTTGTAGCCCTCCTGCGGCGCCAGGGCGCGCAGCACTTCCACGGAGCTGACGGCAGCAGTCATAGAAACAGGCAAGGATCGCAGAGATCGCGGCATCGGAGCGGCGCGTCGATCATCGCATCATTCGCCCCTCATCCCCTCAGGAGCGCGCCATGGCGCTGCAGAAAACCTTGCTCATCACCGGCGTCAGCAGCGGCGTCGGCCGCGCGCTGGCCCAGGCGGCACTGGCGGCCGGACATCGGGTCGTCGGCACGGTGCGCAGCGCGCAGGCGCGGCAGGAGGTCGAGGCGCTGGGCGCCGCGGCGGTCGGCCGCGTGCTGGACGTCACCGAGGTCGACGCCATTCCCGGCGTCGTCGCCGAGATCGAAGCCACGGTCGGGCCGCTGGACGTGCTGGTCAACAATGCCGGCTACGGCCACGAGGGCATCATGGAGGAATCCCCGCTGGACGCGCTGCGTCGCCAACTCGACGTCAACGTGGTCGGCGCGGTGGCGATGATGCAGGCGGTCCTGCCCTACATGCGGCAGCGACGCCGCGGGCATCTAGTCAACATCACCTCGATGGGCGGCTTCATCACCCTGCCCGGCATCGCCTACTACTGCGCCAGCAAGTTCGCGCTGGAGGGCATTTCCGAAGCGCTGGGACAGGAGGTCGCCGCGCTGGGCATCCACGTGACGGCGGTGGCGCCGGGCTCGTTCCGCACCGATTGGGCGGGCCGCTCGATGGTCAGGACGCCGCGCCGCATCGCCGACTACGACGCCCTGTTCGATCCGATCCGCCAGGCGCGCCAGGCCAAGAGCGGCCACCAGCTCGGCGACCCGGCCAAGGCCGCGCAGGCCATGCTGGCGTTGATCGACGCGCCCGCACCGCCCGCGCACCTGCTGCTGGGCAGCGACGCGCTGGCCCTGGTGCGCGACAAGCTGGAGCGGCTGGGCGCGGACATCACTGCGTGGGAGGCGGTGAGCCGTTCCACCGACGGCTGAGCGATCGCCGACAGGCCGGCCCGCGAGGCGCGGCGTGGACACCAGCGCCCCACAGGGCAGGCAGTTGGGCCGCACCCGGCATCGGCCGGCACAGCCGCATGCCGCCGAACGGCACGATCACGTCGCCAGCGCAGCGACGGCGCCGCATCCGCTCACCACGGCGTCAGCCGCCACGCGTCGGCGTCGGCCTGCAAGCGCTGCTGCAGGCGCAGCGTGTCCAGGAAGTGCACATCGTGCGACACCACCAGCAGCGCGCCGGGATACTGCAGCAGGACGGCCCGCAATGCGTCGCGGGCTTCGCGGTCCAGGTGGTTGTCCGGCTCGTCCAGCAACAGCAGCTCGGCCGGCGGGGTGCGGTAGAAGGCGCAGGCCAGCGCCGTCTTCAGCCGTTCGCCGCCGCTGAGCTGGGCGCAGGCCACGCCGATGCGCTGCGCGTCCAGGCCGAGCAGGGCCAGCCGCGTGCGCAGCGCGGCGATCGCGACGCCGGGCGCTGCGGCCTGCACCTGCGCCAGCGCGGTGGCGGCCGGATCCAGCAGCGTCAGCGCCTGGTCCAGATAGGCGCTGGCGGCGCGCACCCGGCAGTTGCCGGACAGCGCCGCCACCTGCCCGGCCAGCGTGCGCAGCAGGGTCGACTTGCCGCTGCCGTTGGCCCCGACCACGCCGATGCGTGCGCCCCCCTGCACCACCAGATCCAGCGGCTGCCGCGTCGCCGGCGCGAACGGCAGCCGCAGCGCCTGCAGTTCGACCAAACGGCGGCTGGCCGCATCGGCCGGCGGCGGCGCGAACAGCGCCAGCGGCGCGTCCGGCGGCACCTGGCGTGCGGCCTCGGCGATCCGCGCCAGGCTGCGCGCCTGCGTGGCCTGGTGGTCGCGCACGCGCTTGCCGGCGCTGTCCTGGCTGCGCTGCTTCTGCCGGCCGAGCAGGATCGGCGCCTGGTTGGCGGTGCCGGCCTGCTGCCGGCCGCGCGCACTGCGTCGCTGCTGTCGCTCGTGCAGCGCCTGCCAGGCGGCGCTGTCGCGCGCGTGCTGCAGCTTGTGCTGCGCCAGTTCGGCCTGCGCGGCGTCGCGCTCGCGCGCCCGGCACTGCAGGTAGAACGCGTAGCCGCCGCCGTAGTCGCGCAGCCCGGCGGGCGACAGTTCCAGCGTGCGCTGCATGTCCTGCAGCAGCAGCGGATCGTGGCTGATGACCAGCAGCCCGCCTGGCCAGCGCCGCAGCGCCTCGCGCAGGCGCTGCCGCTGCGCCGCGTCCAGGTGCAGGGTCGGCTCGTCGAGGATCAGCGCATCGGCATCGGCCAGCCAGGCGCCGATCAATGCCACCCGCATCGCCTCGCCGCCGCTGAGCGTGGCCGCCAGCCGTTGCGGCTCCAGCGCGCCGAGCTCATGCGCGTGCAACTGCGCCTGCAGGCGCTGGGCGATGTCCCAGCGCTCGGCCAGCGCATCGAAATCCGCCGCGTCGGCGCTGCCGGCCTCGATCCGCGCCAGCGCCTGCAACGCCGCGCCCACCCCGGCCAGGTCAGCGACGGTGGCGTGCGGCGCCGGCGCGATCTGCTGCGGCACGTAATGGATACGGCCGTGGCGCACGCAGCGCCCGGCGCTGGGCGACAGTTCGCCGGCGAGCAGGCGCGCGAACACGCTCTTGCCGACGCCATTGCGGCCGACCAGGCCGGTGCGGCGCGCATCGAGCGCGAAGTGCAGGTCGGAAAACAGGGTCCTGCCATCGGGCAGGACATGGGTCGCGCTGTCCAGCGCAAGCAGCGGATGCGTCATGGGAACCTCCATGGATGCCGGTCGTGCCCGCCGATCGCTCGGCAGGAAGGACGAAGGCCGTCGCGAAGACGGCGGCATCAATGGCGCATCGGCGTGGATCCTCGATGGGGTGGACGCGGAGCGATGCTAGCGCACCCGGCCCCCGACGGGCCACGCTGCGCCGCGCTGGCTCAGGGTGCGGACAGGAACGCCGGGTGGTAGGCCACCTCGGCCATCGGCGGCAGGCGCTCGCCGAAGGCCAGCGCCTGGAAGGCGTCCACCGGCGCGCCCGGCAGGGTCAGCCCCGGCTCCTGGCGAAAACCGAAGCGCGCGTAGTACGCCGGGTCGCCCAGCACCACGCAGCCGGCCGCGCCCAGCGCCTGCAACTGCGCCAGCGCCTGGCGCACCAGCTGTGCGCCCAGGCCCTGGCGTTGGTGGCCCGGCCCCACCGACAGCGGCCCCAGGCCGTACCAGCCGCGACTGCCGTCGGACAGGCTCACCGGCGACACCGCGACGTGGCCGACGACGTAGCCCTCATGCTCGATCACCAGCGACAGGGTCAGCGCACCGTCCGCGCGCAGCCGTTCGATGACGTCCTGCTCGTCGTGGCGGCTGTGCGCGACGCGGAAGAAGGCGACCAGGGTCAGCGCCTCGATCGCCGCCGCGTCGGCGGGCCGCTCGGCGCGCAACAGCAGTGCGTCGGAAGCGCTCACAGGCGCTCCAGCAGCTCGGCGAAGGCCTGCGCCGAGGTCGCCACGTGCTCGCCCAGGCGGTGCGTGTCGTCGACCAGCAGCAGCCGTGCGGCGCGCGCCTGCGCCCAGGCGATCACCTCGCCGGCGGGAATCAGTTCGTCGCGCCAGGCATGCACCACCGAGGTCGGCACCGGTGCCGCGTCCAGCGCCGGCAGGTGACCCATCCGCGTCGGCGGCACCATCAGGAACAGGCCGCGCGCCGGCACGTGCAGCGACACCTGCGCGGCGATGTAGGCGCCGAGACTGGAACCGGCCAACACCAGCGGCCCGCGCTGCGCCGCGGCCTGCGCCAGCGCCAGCAGGCGCTGCAGGCGCGTCGGCACGTCGCCGAGCGGGCTGATGTCGCGGCGCGCGTCCAGGTCGGTGTAGTCGGGACGCGAGTGGCTCCAGCCCAGGCGCTGCGCGACCTCGGCCAGTGCGGTCACCTTGATCGCGTCCGGCCCGCTCTCGAAGCCGTGCGAGAGGATGCAGTGGCCGCGGCTCACAGCGCCACCACCGCATCGCCCAGCCGCAGCGTGCCGCCCTGCACGATGCGCGCGCACAGGCCGCCGTGGCCGCGCATGGCGTTGTAGCCGCCCGGTCCCAGCGCCTGCTCCATGCGCGAACACGGATCGCACGGCGCGATGCCTTCCAGCTCGACCTCGCCGATGCGGAAACGCCGCCCCTTCAGTGCGATCAGTGGAATGCCGGAGACCACCACGTTGCGCCGCAGGGTCGCCGGCGCCACCGCCGCATGGCCGGCCAGCGCGGCGATCGCCGGCAGGTGTTCGGCCTGGATCAGGGTCACACCGCGCTTGCCGTTGCGGCCGGCGTAGCGGTCGCCGTGCAGGCCGCCATCGGTCTGCGCGGCGGCGGCGTCGACTTCGTGCATCGGCACGTCGCGCGCCGGGCGCAGGCCGATCCATTCCACGCGTCCGGCGCGCGGCAGTGTGGCCAGCAGGGTCGCCAGCGGACTTTCGGAATTCAGGGTCATCGGCGAATGCTAGCATCCGCGCATGCCGCCCACTTCGCCGTTGCCGATCCACGATGCGCCCCTGCCCTACGTCGGACTGCTGGAGGAGCGCGCGCCGGACAGCATCACGCTGGCGGTGATCCACTGCACCGAGCTGCCGGACCTGGCCAGCGCGCGCCTGTACGGCGAACGCGTGCTGTATCCGTCCGGCACCGGCAACAGCGGCCACTTCTACATCGATCGCGACGGCAGCGTGCACCGCTACGTGCCGCTGCAGCGCATCGCGCACCACGTGCGCGGCTACAACCGGCAGTCGCTGGGCATCGAACTGGTCAATCGCGGGCGCTATCCGCTGTGGCTGGATTCGCGCCACCAGGCGATGACCGAGGCCTACCCACCGGCCCAGGTCCAGGCGCTGATCCGGCTGCTGCAGCAGTTGCGCGCGGAGCTGCCGCAACTGCACCACATCGCCGGACACGACGCGCTGGACCGCAGCCTGGAGCCGGCCAGCGACGATCCGGCGCGGCAGGTGCAGCGCAAGCGCGATCCGGGACCGCGCTTCCCGTGGCCGCAGGTGCTGCAGGCGGTGGCGCTGGCGCCGTATGCGCCGTCGCCGTGACGCCGTGACGGCGGTACAGTGGAACGGTTGATTCGGGCCGCGATGGGCTAGTAGACAGCATCGCATTCGCACGATTCCGCAGGAGCGGGGGGGGCCCCCCCCGGCGGGACCCCCGCCCGCCCCCCGCGCGCGGGGCGCCCGCCCCCCACGGAGGGGGG
>JBEVKG010000321.1:0-3212 GCA_040509765.1 Xanthomonas sp. | reverse complement strand
TGCCCGAAGGCGCGGTCGCGGCCAAGGTGGCGGCGATCGAAGCCTACGGCGCCGTGCTGCACCGCTGCGCGGCCACCATCGAGGCACGCGAAGCCAAGTGCGCCCAGGTCCAGGCCGAGACCGGCGCCGAGCTGGTGCATCCGTATACCGACCATCGCGTGATCGCCGGCCAGGGCACCGCGGCGCTGGAGCTGTTGTCGAACAACGGTGCCTTCGACGCGCTGGTGGTACCGGTCGGCGGCGGCGGGCTGGCCGGCGGCACGGCACTGAGCGTGGCCGCGTTGTCACCCAGCACGCGACTGATCCTGGCCGAGCCGAGCGGCGCGGCCGAGACCTGGGCCTCGCTGCAGCAGGGCGAGCGCGTCACCCGCTTCACTCCCGACACCATCTGCGACGGCCTGCGCGGCACGCTCGGCGACCCCAACTTCCGCATGCTCCACCAGCACCGCGCCGAAGTGCTGCGGGTCGACGATCGCGACACCGTCGCGGCGATGCGCCTGCTCTGGCAGCGCACCAAGCAGATCATCGAACCGTCGTCGGCGGTGGCGCTGGCGGCCGTGCTGACGAATGGCGACCTGTTTGCCGGCCAGCGCGTCGGCATCGTGCTGTCGGGCGGCAATGTCGATCCGGACGCACTGCCGGCGTTGTTCGCGCGCGGCTGACCGGCGATGCCGGAAAGGCCGATGTCGGAAAATCGTTAACGCTGACGGCCCGGCCGACGCTGCGTTGGCAAGGCTTTTGGCGGCACCGGTCACGTACTCGGGCACCCGCTGCGCCGCTATGATCGCCATGCCGGCCCCCTCTTCCCGCCGGCTGCCCCGCAAGGACACGCGATGATGAAGATCGACGGCACCCGCAGCAACGACCGCGCCACGGAACTGATCCTGGCCTACTACGCTGCATTCAATCGCGGCGACTGGGCCGCCATGCTGGCGTTGCTTGGCGACGGCATCATCCATGACCTCAACCAGGGCCCGCGCGAAATCGGCCACGAGGCGTTCGCCTCGTTCCTGCAGCGCATGGCGCGCAGCTACCGCGAGCAGTTGCAGGACATCGTGGTGATGGTGTCGCCCGACGGCGCCCGCGCCGCGGCCGAGTACATCGTCCATGGCGAGTACCTGGTGAGCGATACCGGCCTGCCCGAAGCGCGTGGACAGAAGTACGTACTGCCCGGCGGCGCGTTCTTCGAAGTCAACGACGGCCGCATCCAGCGCGTCAGCAACTACTACAACCTCGAAGACTGGATCGCGCAGGTTGGCGGCTGACACAGGCTGGCTCTTCCGACAAACAATTTACAGATCCCCGCGTAGAGTCGCGCCACCGCACCGCAGGTGACCCTGCATGCCCCCTGCCGTCCTGCGTTCGCCTTCACTCTGGATCGCGCTGACATCGGTGGTCCTGGCGCTGTGCTTCCTCGGCACGCGCGGCATGTGGGACCCGGACGAGGGTCGCTACACCAACGTCGCCTTGAACATGCTCACCAGCGGCGACTGGCTCAACCCGCACCGCAACCACGAAGTCGGGCACTGGACCAAGCCGCCGCTGACCTACTGGGCGATCGCCTCGAGCATCGCCGTGTTCGGCGCCAACACCTGGGCGGCGCGATTGCCCGCCGCATTGTCGTACCTGCTGTGCGTGTGGCTGACGGGCCGCATCGCCAGGCGACTGTCGCCAGGAAGCGAGCACGTCGCGATGCTCGCCTACGCCACGATGCTCTTCACCGTCGGCGCGTCGCAGCTGATCACCACCGACTACCTGCTGGCGGCCTGCGAAACGCTGGCGATGTGGGCCTTCGTCGAAGCGCGCTTCGGCAATGGCCTCCAGACACGCCGCTGGATCGCACTGATGTGGGTGGGATTCGCACTGGCGTTCATCACCAAGGGACCGGCCGGACTGTTGCCGTTGCCCGTGGTGTTGCTCTTCAACTACCTGCTGCCCGGCCGGCGCCTGCATCGCACGCTGCAATGGTCCGGGATCGTGCTGTTCGCGGTCCTGGCGTTGCCGTGGTACCTGGCGGTGTTCCATGGCAACCCGGGGCTGTTTCGTTACTTCGTCGGCGACGAACTGGTGAACCGGGTGACCACCGGGGAGTTCGGCCGCCATGGCGAGTGGTATGGCTGGCTGGAGATCTATGTACCCACGGTCGTGCTCGGCACGCTGCCATGGACGCCAGCGTTATGGCGTTGGGCACGCACGCTTCCCGCATCGATCCGCCGATGGCGCACCGGACCAGAGCAACGACTGGCCGACGCGCCCTGGCTGCTGCTGAGCCTGTGGTTGCTGCTGCCGCTGCTGGTGTTCTGCGTGGCGCGCTCGCGGATGCCGCTGTATGTGTTGCCGTTGTTCGTTCCCATGGCGGTGATCGTTGCGCAGCAATGGCAGCGCGAAGGCCGCTCGCTCCCTGGCTGGCGATGGCTCCTGGCGTGGGTGGCGGTGCTGCTCGCGCTCAAACTGGCGCTGGCGTGGTGGCCGACGCACAAGGACGCCAGTGCATGGGCCGATGCCATCCGCGAACGCTCGCGCGTACCGGTGCAGGAGGTGGTGTTCGTCGAGGACATGGCCCGTTACGGCCTGCACCTGCACCTGGGCACCGGCACCGAGATCGAGAAGATCTCGCTCGATGCGCTGCACCAGCCGCGCTTCAATCCGCCCTACGACGAGCCACTGGCCGTTGAACTGGCGGAGCACGAGAGCGGCGTGGTCTGGGTGTGCAAGCAGCAGGACTGGCCGCTGGTGCAGGCGCGGATCGCCGCCCTGGGCTATCGCGCCGAGCTACTGGGCACGCCGTACCAGCACCGGGTGATGTTCGAAGTCGATCATGCCGCGGTCGATCAGCGCACCGCGCCTGACAGCGCCAGGTAGTCCAGGCCCTGGCTGAGCAGGAAGCGCATCACCGATGCGCGTTCGGCGACCGGGCGGGCTTGCAGTGAATCGAGCAATGCGCCCACCGAGCGGCAACGCGCCGGATGGTCGTTGCCGTTGAGCCCGGCGAGGAATCCGTCGTTGAGGATCGCCGCGCGCACGCCGGCGGCCTTCAACGCCTGTTGCGCGAGCGCGGGGTCGTACGGCTGCGGCGGGCTCTGCGCGGAGGCCACGAGGAAATCGGCGACGGCGTTGGCGAACCGCTCGCGACTGGCCGGGCTCAGCTGCGAGGCGATACCGTTGTAGCCTTCGATCGTGCGCTCGGCGCCGGGATCGAAGAGCTCGCACAT
>JBEVKG010000320.1:0-3497 GCA_040509765.1 Xanthomonas sp. | reverse complement strand
TTTTGTGTGTGGTTGCTGGGGGGTCTTGTTTTTGTGTTTTCTGTGGTTTTGTGGGTTGGGGGTTTGTCTGGATGGGTCTCCCCCGGCGGGGTGTGTTCCCGGTGCGGGGCCGGGGGGCGCCCCCCCCGCTCCTACAACAGAAAGCCATAGGCCATGCGGGCGGGAGGCCGCTCTTGCGATTCCCGATTCCCTGTTCCCCATTCCCCGCGTCACGAGACGTGACGCCCGATACGCTACCCTGACGCCCCTTTCAAGCGTGGCGTGGCGATGTTCCGCTGGTTCGAGTCCCTGATCGAGGTCTTCCCGAAGGTCGAGACGCAGATGCCGCCGCGTGGGGTGGTGCGCTTCTATCTGCATTACCTGCGCCCGCTGTGGCCGTTGCTGCTGGCCACGCTGCTGGCCGGTCTCGCGCTGGCGCTGGTGGAAGTGGCGATGTTCGACTTCCTCGGCCGCATCGTCGACATGGTCGCCGAGCAGCCGGGGCCGGACTTCTTCCAGCGCCATGCCGGCGAATTGCTGTGGATGGCGTTCATCGTGCTGGTGGCGCGGCCGCTGTTCGTGGCCCTGCACAACCTGCTGGTGAACCAGGCCATCGTGCCCGGCCTGAGCAATCGCGCGCGCTGGCTGATGCACAACTACGTGGTGCGGCAGAGCCTGGGCTTCTTCCAGAACGACTTCGCCGGGCGCATCGCCAACCGGGTGATGCAGACCGGCACCTCGCTGCGCGAGTCGGCGGTGCAGATGGTCGATGCGCTCTGGTACATCGTGGTCTACACCGGCAGCGCCCTGTACCTGTTCGCGCAGGCCGATCCCTGGCTGATGGCGCCGCTGCTGGTGTGGGTGCTGGCCTACGTGGCGCTGATGGTCTACTTCGTGCCGCGGATGAAGCACCGCGCCTGGATCGCCTCGGACGCGCGCTCCAAGGCGATGGGCCGCATCGTCGACGGCTACACCAACATCGCCACGCTCAAGCTGTTCTCGCATGCCGGGCGCGAGCAGGCCTACGTGCGCGAGGCGATCGACGAACTGGCGGTCAAGCACCGCGGGCAGACCCGCATGACCACCGCGATGGACAGCGCCATCGCCATCATCAACGGCTTTCTGATCGCGGTGACCTGCGCGCTGGCGCTGTGGCTGTGGAGCCGTGGCCAGATCAGCGTGGGCGCGATCACCCTGGCCACCGGCCTGGTGATCCGCATCCACAACATGTCCGGCTGGATCATGTGGACGGTCAACGGCATCTTCGAGGACATCGGTGCGGTGCAGGACGGCATGGAGACCATCGCGCAGCCGGCGCAGGTGCAGGACCGCGCCGACGCGGTGCCGCTGCGCGTGCAGCACGGCGAGGTGCGCTTCGAGCATATCCACTTCCACTACGGCAAGCGCGGCGGGGTCATCGCCGGGCTCGACCTGCAGGTACGCGCGGGCGAGAAGATCGGCCTGGTCGGGCCGTCCGGCGCCGGCAAGTCGACCCTGGTCAACGTGCTGCTGCGGCTGTACGACCTGGAGCAGGGCCGCATCCTGATCGACGGGCAGGACATCGCCGGCGTCACCCAGGAGAGCCTGCGCCAGCAGATCGGCCTGGTCACCCAGGACACCTCGCTGCTGCACCGCTCGATCCGCGACAACCTGCTGTACGGCCGCCCCGACGCCAGCGAGGCGCAACTGCGCGCGGCGGTGGCCAAGGCGCGTGCCGACGAGTTCATCGAGCAACTGCAGGACGGCGAGGGCCAGCGCGGCTACGACGCCCAGGTCGGCGAGCGCGGGGTCAAGCTGTCCGGCGGCCAGCGCCAGCGCATCGCCATCGCCCGCGTGCTGCTCAAGGACGCGCCGATCCTGATCCTGGACGAGGCGACCTCGGCGCTGGATTCGGAGGTGGAAGCGGCGATCCAGGACAGCCTGGACGAGCTGATGGCCGGCAAGACGGTGATCGCGATCGCCCACCGGCTCTCCACCATCGCGCGGATGGACCGGCTGGTGGTGATGGACCGCGGCGCCATCGTCGAGACCGGCACCCATGCCGAACTGGTCGCCCGCGGCGGCCTGTACGCGCGCCTGTGGGCGCGCCAGACCGGCGGCTTCGTCGCGGCGGACTAAGCGCCGCGCCGCGCCATGCGACCGTGGCGCGGCAGGGCGTGCCTGGCGGCGCTGACGACGTGGGGCAGGACACCGTGCCGCGTTCGGGGGCGGCGCCCGCCGCCCGGCAATGCGACAATGCGCGGCTCACCGAGATGCGCCAGACCATGTCCCGATTGCAGTTCCAGCTCCACACCACCGACGGCGCCGCGCGCCGCGGCCGCCTGACCTTCCCGCGCGGAACGGTCGAGACTCCCGCGTTCATGCCGGTGGGCACCTACGGCTCGGTCAAGGGCGTGCTGCCCGAGCAGATCAAGGCGCTGGGCGCGCAGATCATCCTCGGCAACACCTTCCACCTGTACCTGCGCCCGGGCCTGGACGTGATCGGCGATCACGGCGGCCTGCACGGCTTCGCCCGCTGGGACGGGCCGATCCTCACCGATTCCGGCGGCTTCCAGGTGTTCTCGCTGGCGCACCGGCGCAAGATCAGCGAGCAGGGCGTCACCTTCGCCTCGCCGACCGATGGCGCCAAGGTGTTCCTGGGGCCGGAGGAGAGCATGAAGATCCAGCGGGTGCTCGATTCGGACATCGTGATGATCTTCGACGAGTGCACCCCGTACCCGGCCACCGAGGACGTGGCGCGGCGCTCGATGGAGCTGAGCCTGCGCTGGGCGCAGCGCTCGCGCGACGCGCACGATGCGCTGGGCAACGACGCGGCGCTGTTCGGCATCGTCCAGGGCGGCGTGCACGCGGACCTGCGCACCCGCTCGATCGAGGGGCTGCAGGCGATCGGCTTCGACGGCTACGCGATCGGCGGCCTGGCGGTGGGCGAACCGGAGCACGAGCGCAACGCCATGCTCGAACACCTGCATCCGCGCCTGCCGGGCGACCGCCCGCGTTACCTGATGGGCGTCGGACGCCCGGAGGACCTGGTCGAGGGCGTGGCCCGCGGCGTGGACATGTTCGACTGCGTGATGCCGACCCGCAACGCGCGCAACGGGCACTATTTCACCTCCTTCGGCACGGTGCGCATCCGCAACGCCCGCTACGAGCGCGACCTGGACCCGATCGAGCCGGGCTGCGGCTGCCACGCCTGCAGCGGCGGCTACACCCGCGCCTACCTGCGCCACCTGGACCGCTGCAACGAGATGCTGGCGCCGATGCTGGGCACCCTGCACAACCTCTGGTACTACCAGAAGCTGATGGCCGACATGCGCGCGGCGATCGCCGCGGGAACCTTTGCCCAGTTCCGGCGGTCCTTCTATGCGGCGCGCGGGGTCGAAGCCACGCCACTCCCGTCGGAGCAAGGATAAAGGCCCCTCTCCCGGCGGGAGAGGGGTTGGGGTGAGGGTCCGGGCGAAGCCTCGTGCAGTCGAAATGACACGTGGCTGCGCCCGGACCCTCATCCGCCGCTGCGCGGC
>JBEVKG010000319.1:0-29991 GCA_040509765.1 Xanthomonas sp. | reverse complement strand
CGACCACATGCCGTTGCGGCACTGGAGCGCGCACGCGACACAGCTGACCCTGGACGACGGCAGCGCGATCGCGGTGGCGGCGCCCTTGCCCTATTCCGGCACCACGCCGGAGGCCGGCATCAGCGGCGACCTCGTGTGGTTCGACGGTCGCCCGCGCTCGTTCCGCAAGGCGCGCGGCAAGATCGCGGTTGTCGTGCTGCGGCGCCGCGACCTCAGCCGTCCGCTGCTGACCCTGGCGTTCAAGCGCAAGGCACGGCTGCCCGACGGCGACGCCGACTTCGTGGCCCCGCCCATCGCCACGCCGTTGTTGACCGGCCTGCAGGCGGTGGCCCTGGACAAGGCGCGGCGCCAGGGCGTGCGCGCGGTGATCTGCGTGTTCGACGGCGTCTCCGAGGCGCAACTGCAGGGCCAGGTCCTGCCGTTCACCACCCCGTACCGCGACCTCCCCGCGGTGTGGGTGAGCGCCCGCCACGCCGGCGCCTTGCGCGCCGCGGCGGCCCAGCGCAGGCAGGCGCGGCTGGTCCTGCACGCCAGCCTGCAGGACACCACCACCGACACGCTGTACGCGGTGCTGCCCGGCCGCGCGCACGCCGAAACGGTCATCGTCAACACCCATACCGACGGACCGAACGCCTGCGAGGAGAACGGCGCCGCGGGCGTACTGGCGCTGGCCCGGGCGTTCGCCGCGCTGCCGCGCGCCGCGCGCCGCCGCACCCTGGTGTTCGTGCTGGTCAGCGGCCATTTCCAGTTGCCGCAGATCGGCGTGCGCGGGCGCCAGGCGACCTCGGCCTGGCTGCAACGGCATCCGCAGCTGTGGGACGGCCGTGGCGGGCACGCCCGGGCGGTGGCCGGCGTCACCCTCGAGCACCTCGGCTGTACCGAGTGGCGCGACGACCTGGCCGCCGGCGCACCGGCACCGACCGGCAAACTGGAACTGGACCTGGTGTACACGGCCAATCCGGTCCTGGACGCGCTGTACCGGCAGGCCTGCGCCGGACGCAGCAAACTGCGCGCGCTGACCCTGTCGCCGCGCCTGGAACTGGCGATGCTCGGCGAGGGCCAGCCGCTGTACCAGGCCGGCATCCCGGTCGTCGCGAGCTGCCCGATTCCCGACTATCTGTGCCAGATCCTGCCCGACGGCGGCATCGCGCGCCTGGATCCGGCGTATGCGCAGCAGCAGGTGGAGACGTTCGCCCGGCTGCTCGCGCGGATCGACGGCCTGAGCGCCACGCAGATCGGGCGCATCCCGTTCGCCTTGGGCAGGCCGCTGTCCAGGCTGATCGAACGCCTGCGCTGAGCGGCGCCGACACCGGGCCGGCCCGGGCCCGCTACTGCGCCGGCGTCTCCACCACGATGCCCATCGCCGCGCGGTAGCGCTGGTACAGCGCCATCACCTTGTCGATGTACTCGCGTGTCTCCGCGTACGGCGGCACGCCGCCGTAGCGCGCCACGGTGCCGATGCCGGCGTTGTAGGCCGCCGCCGCCAGCACCCGGTCGCCGGCGTAGCGGCGCAGCAGCGCGCGCATGTAGCGCGCGCCGCCGGCGATGGACTGGTCGGCGGCGAACGGATCGCTGACGCCGTATTCCCTGGCCACCTCCGGCAACAGCTGCATCACCCCCTGGGCGCCCTTGGGCGAGACCGCGGCCGCGTCGAACCCGCTCTCGGCATGCGCGATCGCACGCAGCCACGGCTCGTCCACGCCGGTGGCGCGGGACGCGGCGCGGAACTGCCGGGCATGCACGTGCAACTGCGGCGCACCGACCTTGCCCAGGCCCGGATGCGCCGCTTCGCCCGGCGGGGTGACGGCGGTGAAGCGCAGATACGGGCGCGAGCCCGGCAGGTTGCGTGTGGAATACACCAGGCGTCCGTCCTGCTCGCGCTCGTACAGCGTACCGCTGAACACGCCCATGCTGCCCCACAGGTTGGGCGTGGCGATCGCCGCATCGTCCAGCTCCTTCGGCGTGCAGCGCGAACCCGGCTCCGGCGCGGTGGCCAGGCTGACCGTGCCGTCGCGCACGCAGCGGTACACGGTGCGCGCGGACGCGCCGGCGACGACGCCACAGCACAGCAGCAGGCACAGCACGGCACGGGCAAGCGGCATCGGCGAGACGATCGAACGGGACGGGCGCGCATCATCGCGCAGCGCGTGTCGAGGCGAGTGATGGCGGCGTTCGGTACGCTGTCCGACAGCTCCTCCCTCGTAGGAGCGGTTTCAGCCGCGACCACGGCTTCCCTGCAATGCCATCGCGGCTGAAGCCGCTCCTACAGGAATCCGCAGCAAGCTGGCTGGTGCCCTGTGGGAGGGACTTCAGTGCCGACGGCTGCCAAGGTCGAATAGACCGCATCGTCCGCTTGCGCGGCTGAAGAGCACTTCCGACAACCCGAGGGGAGCGCACCCGTAGGAGCGGCTTCAGCCGCGACGAGGCCTTCCCTGGAAAGCCATCGCGGCTGAAGCCGCTCCTACAGGAATCCGCAACAAGCTGGCGGGGTGCACTGTGGGAGGGACTTCAGTCCCGACGGCGGCCAAGGTCGAATCACCGCCTACGGCGCGCACGCCGCCAGTTTCTGGTCGGCGTACCACAGCGCGCGCCGCGCCAGGTCATAGGCGCTGTCGGCCTCGCGCGGCAGCAGTTGCTGCGCGCGGATCGGGTCGGCGCCCTTGGCCATCGCGGTTTCCACCTGCAGCAGCGCCTCCAGGTGCTCCTGCACCGGCGCGAGCAGGCGCTCGCGCTGTGCGGCCGGACAGGCGCCGCGGCGTTGCTGCAGGTCGACCAGCGCCTGGCGAATCCGCCGGCTGGCTTCGCCGTCCAGCCCCGGGGCCTTTTCGAAGGCGATCGGCGCGGCCTTGTAGGCATCGCCGGTGGCCTCGCTGCCGAGGTCGCTGGCGCGTTCGTGCAGCGCTGGGTTGAACCGCACGTCCGGTGGCGGCCGGGCCACCGCCGACTGATGCGTGTTCTTGGGCAACAGTTGCTTGATCGCCCGGTCGATGCCCTGCACGGCGACGTCGCCGAGGGTGCCGTCGCTGGCCCAGTCCTTGTCGAAGCGGGTCGACCGGTAGTCGATCGGATTGGGCCGTTCGAGCAGGCGCTTGGACTTGGCGACGTCGCGCGGATTGAGCGTCCCCGGCGGCGTGTCCTGCGCCTGCGCGAACGGATCCACCGCCACCCCGTCCGGCAGGCGCGGATGGCCATCGCCGGTGTACAGCGTCGCGGCCATGCGCGTATCGGCCGCGGCCGGCGCGGTCGGCGTCGACGCGGTCGGGGGCGTGGCGGCCGGTGGCGGCTGCCGTCTCGCCGCCGGCGCACGCGCCGCCGCGGACGGCGCGCGCGTGGCGGCCTGCGGCGGGACTGGCGCGCGACGCGCGGGTTCCCGCGGCAGGAACGCCAGGCGCAGCGCATCCTCGGCCGCCGCGCGTGGCGGAACCGACGGTGCGCCCCACAGCAAGCGCCCCAGCAAGACCAGGATCATCGCGGTCGCCAGTGCCGCCCACAGCTGCTGCCAACGGTCTTGCGCAGGAGGGGCGGTCACGATGGTCGGGGATCCATGGGCAGGCGGCGAGAGCGGATGTGGGGGACGGACCGGTACAGCGTGCCGTGAGTTCCGTTGCCAGCGCGTGGCGCCGCGCGCGGCAGGCGGCAATTCGGCGCCACCTGCGCCCGCGCCGCGCACGCAAGGCCTTGTCCCGCCAGGGATTGCGCCGATGCGCAGGGAAACCGGCTAAGGTGGCGCGCGCCGGCACCGCGACAGCCGGCGTACAGCCAGCGGGCACGTGCGCCCGCCCTGCCGCAGGAGAACCGCATGATCCGACGCCTGGCCGCCGGCCTGCTCGGCGCCGCATTGGCGCTGCCGGCACACGCCGCCCCCTCGCACCTGGACAGGGTCCTGCAACGCGGCACGCTGCGCGTGTGCACCACCGGCGACTACGCGCCCTACAGCCGCCTGCGCGCCGACGGCGGCTACGAGGGCATCGACATCGCCCTGGCGCAATCGCTGGCCGAGAGCCTGGAGGTCGAGGTGCAATGGGTGCCCACGCGCTGGCCGACCCTGCTGCCGGACCTGCGCGCCGACCGCTGCGACATCGCCGTGGGCGGCATTTCGGTGTCGCTGCCGCGGCAGCGCCAGGCCTGGTTCAGCGCGGTGCTGGAGGTCGACGGCAAGATCCCGCTGGTACGCTGCGCCGATCGCGCGCGCTACCGCACCATCGCCCAGATCGACCGTCCCGAGGTGCGGGTGATCGAACCGCGCGGCGGCACCAACGAAGCCTTCGCCCGACGCGAGCTGGCGCATGCGCAGCTGATCCTGTCCGACGACAACCCCGCCATCTTCCGCGACCTGCACGAGGGCCGCGCCGACGTCATGATCACCGATGCCTCCGAGGCGCGCTTCCAGCAGCGCCAGGTGCCCGGCCTGTGCGCGGTGGACCCGCAGCGGCCGCTGCAGTACAGCGAGAAGGCGTTCCTGCTGCCGCGCGAGGACATGGCCTGGAAGGCCTACGTCGACCAGTGGCTGCACCTGAGCAAGGCCAGCGGCGCCTATGCGCGGATCGTGGCCGCGTGGCTGGGCGACCCGGAGACGGCGCCGTAGGTCTGCCGCCTATCCACGCGCAGCCGCTATGCTGCCGCGGCCGGCGGCGTTCGCACCGGCCTAGGGGACCTCAACAAGGAGAGAGCATGAAACTGCAATGGAGAACGCTGGCGCTGGTGGGCGTGATGGTGCTGGCCGCCGGCTGCGCCACCAACAGCGTGGTGCATCAGAGCTACAAGGCGACCACCGCCGAAACCTACTGGTACCAGCTCACCGGCAACGCCGATACCGATGCCGAGAGCCTGGCCATGTTCCGCCGCCAGCTCGACGCGCAACTGGACGCGGCGCACCTGCACGGCGCGCAGGGCCAGGCCAACGCACGCAAGATGACCATCGTCATCGACCACTACTACATGCGCAGCAACGGCGCCCGCTTCTGGGCCGGCATCATGGCCGGGCGCGACAAGATCAAGAGCCGCGTCGACATCGCCGATGCCAACGGCAAGACCGCCGCGCAGTTCGATGTGGAATCGACCAACAGCACCGCCTGGGGCACCTCCGAAGGCCTGATCGAACGCCACGCCCAAGAGATCGTCGCGCGGCTCAAGCAACTGCAGTAGTGCGTGCCGCCCGTGCAGGATCGCAGCGGTCCTGCACGGGCACAGAGGCAAGATGCCGCGCTGTCTGCAGCGCACCTCGCATCATCTGATCCCACGACACGCACGCCGGATGCAGCTTTCTCCGTAGGAGCGGCTTCAACCGCGACGGAGCGTTCCCGGTAAAGCCGATCGCGGCTGAAGCCGCTCCTACAGGACACGCTTCGGATTGATGCGAGATGCGCTGTCGTCGATCAAGCAGCGGCACGTCAAATGCGCAAGGCGGCCCGCGCAGTACCAGCCCCGCTCAGCCGGCCAGGCCGAGCTGTTCGGCCAGATCGCTGCGCGGCGAACGCCCGTACAGCCGGCTGTACTCGCGACTGAACTGCGACGGGCTCTGGTAGCCGACGCGGTAGCCGGCCGCGCCGACATCCATGCGCTCCACCACCATCAACCGCCGCGCCTCGCGCAGGCGCAACTGCTTCTGGTACTGCAGCGGCGTCATCGCCGCGACCGCGCTGAAATGGTGATGCAGCGAGGACACGCTCATGTTGACCTGGCGCGCCAGGTCCTCGATGCGCAGCGGTTCGGCGTAGTGCTGGCGCAGCCAGGCGATGGCCTTGGCGATGCGGTTGCTGGGGCTGTCCTCCTGGGCGATGCGCAGCAGGTTCGGCCCGCACGGCCCGGCCAGCAGGCGGTACAGGATCTCCTGCTCGATCAGCGGCGCCATCGCCGCGATGTCGGCCGGGCGTTCCAGCAGCCGCAGCATGCGCAACGTGGCATCCAGCAAGTCCGGGCAAGCGGTGTTGACCGAGACCCCGCGCGGGCGCTCGGCACCGACCTGCGGCGGCAACGGAATCCGCTCGAGCAGTTCGCGCAGCCGGTCCGGCCGGATCGACATGCCCACGCCCAGCAGCGGCTGCTCCGGGCTGGCCTGGGTGATGCGCGAGACCACCGGCAGATCCAGCGTCACCAGCAGATAGGTGCCGACGCCGTAGCGGTATTCCTCGCTGCCCAGGGTCAGGCACTTCTCGCCCTGCAACACCAGCGCGAAAACTGGCCACTGCGCGGTATGCGTCTTCGGCGACGGCGCGGAGCGATAGGAACAGAAGAAGCCCTCGATGGCGGTCTCGTGGTCGCCATCGGGGACGGCCAATCGGGCAACCAGGGCGGCCATTTCCTGGTAGCGGTGGGCGAGCGCGGTCATCGGCAAGGGCGCCGTAGCATGCGGAGGAGGAAGGGAAGCTTGCACGATGCTGCGCCGGCACGGACCACGGCGCGACGCGGCTTGCAGGATCGTACAAGAATTCCGTTGGATCGCGCTAACGCGCCCGCGGCGCGCGCCAGCATGCTGTGTCGGCCGGTTCCCATCCCGGCGCCGTCCCGGAACGCCCGCCCCCGCCCGCCTGTTCCGGCCGTTCGGCCCTGTCCCTTCCCCCATGCCCCTCGTCGCGCTGCCGCGTCGCCGTCAGCGTGCCATGCGGGCGACGCAGACCGCAGGAGAGACCGATGCATCCCCATACCGAAGCCCTGGAAATCGCCACCTTCCGCCTGCTGGACTGCACCTGGCGCACCTTCCTGCGCGCCAACGCCGAGGTCGATGCCTGGCTGCAGCGCCAGCCCGGCTTCCGCTCGCGGCGCATCGCCCGCCGCCGCGACGGCAGCGTGGTCGACATGGTGCTGTGGGACAGCGTCGCGCACGGCACCGCGTCCGCACGGCGGCTGATGCGCGAACTGCATGGCGCGGCGATCCACGCCCTGATCGATCCGGACACGGTGTCGTGGGACATCGCCGCGGTGCAGCACGTCAGCGGCGAGGAGCACGACGGGACGGAGCTCGCAACGGAGGCCGACAGCCTCGCCGCGTGATCCGCGTGATCCGCGCGGTCAGCGCCACCTGCTGCCGCCTGGCATGGCCAGCGGCAAGTCCGATGGCAGCGGCCAGCGCAGTGCGCGGTTGCCGGTGGCGTGTCGATCGCACTCGCCTGCACCTCCGACAACGCGGGACGGGACACGAAGCGGCAGCGCAACCGTCTGCCCGCCCACAGACACGACAGTCCGTGCGCTGCGGTCCACTCAGACGCCGCCACGCTCGTGCCACGCGAGAAACCGCCCCGTCTGCAGGCCGTACAGCAGGATGTGCAGATAGGCTTCGCGCCTCGGCTCGGCGGCCTGCGCGTCGCGCGGCCAGGTGTCCATCAGGCCCTGCAGCCGTGGCAGGTCGAGCACGCGGCGTGCCAGGGGAGAATCGTGCAGCGCGTGGAGTTGCTGCTGCAGGCTGGCGCGCTGCGCGCTGAGATGCGCGAACCAGTCGCCATGCTGCACGCCGACCTGGCGATTGGCGAAGATCTCCGCAGGTGCGCCGCGCGCGGCGAGCAGGCGGCGCGGCAGCGAGCGGCTGACGCCATCGCGCAGGAACTGATCCAGCGGGAGGCTGCCGAAGAACTCGATCACCCGCCGGTCGGCGAGCGGCATGCGCAGATCCACACCGGACAGTGCGCGAAGCACCCCATAGGTCTCCATCGCCGCGGCGTCGCTCAAAAACCACTCCCGCCGCACGGCCAGGGAAGGATGGTTCGCGCCAAGACAAAGCCGGTAGCGACGCAGATCCAGAGTGCGGCGCAGATCCAGCTCTCGCGCCCACTGAGGGTTCAACGCGGCGTTGCACCTCCACACGTCGACCGGCAGACGATGCCAGCGGCGCACCACCGCCATCGGCGCGAACGGGCGCAGCACATGGCGCTGCAGCACCTTGCGCACGCTCAACCCTTCCGTGGCCGCCAGCGCCCGCGCTTGCACAAGCAACGCGCGCCACTGGCGTTGCCGCAGCAACTCCGGCAGCCGGGACAAGCCGTCATAGCTGAAGAACGCGTTACCCAACTCTCCGCCGATCAGGACCCGACTGCCGCGCTCCTCCATGACACGATAGAGCGGAAAGAACCACGCCATGTTCAGCGGCGAGCGCGTCGGCTGGCCACCTTCCTGCAACCAGCGCTCGGCGTCATGTTCGCCCCAGTCCTGGCCATCGTCGCCGATCATGTGCCAGTCGATGCCCGGATGGGGTTCCGCCAGCAGGCGGGCACGCGGCGATTCGTCGTAGTAATGGCGTGCGCTCGCCACTGCGGTCGCTGTCTGCGGAGCACGCGTGAGCGCCAGCAACGGCGCTGCGGTGTGTTGTCGTGCGGCGGAGAGTGCCACCGACGTACTATCGAGGCCACCGGTCAGGCACATGGCGACACGACCAGGCGCGCGCAGGCCGTCGGCGACGGCCAGGTCCAACACGTCGGCAGCGGCGGCCTCGACGTCCTCATCGTTGCGCAGCTGCAGCGTACCGGCCTGCGGCGGCGCCCACCATCGCTGCAGGTGCGCCCGTTCCGGCGTCACGCTGAGGGCATGCGCCATCGGGACTCGGTCGATGTATCGATAGATGGTGCGGGTCGCCCGCGTTCGATCCATCAGCAGCCGATCGGCCAGCGCCTGCTCATCAAGATCGGAGGGAATCTCCGGCAAGGCCAGCAGCGCCCGCAAGCGGGTGGCAAACGCGATCAGATTGGAACCACGATGCACGAACAACGAGCGGATGCCCACGGGATCGCGGGCCAGCAGCAGCCGGCGCTGGTCGGGCCGATACAAGGCCAGCGCGTAGGATCCGTACACGCGCGGCAACGCGTCGACATCCCAGCGCTGCAGGGCCTCCAGCAACAGGGCGCCATCGGGGGTGGAGGTGCTGCTGGGCTCCCCTAGCGCCGCCACCAGTTCGCCACGCGCAGCCAACACCACATCTGCGGCAAGGACCGCCCCGGACGCTCCCACCCACGGCATCGCTTCGAACGCATCCTCCGCTGTGAAGCAATGCTGGCGATGGACAATGGCGATGTCACCGCCATGCCAGACACGCGCCGGGCCGATCCCGCGCGCCTCCAGCGCGCGATCGAGGCGCAGCAGATCCGCGGGGGAAACCGGAGCGCCGTCGAGACGCCAGATCCCCGCAAAATCGCTCACCTCGATCGCCTAAACCGGCTTAGGAGCCGGTGCCAGTCCCCGTGCCGTCGTTGCCGGCGAAGGTCTGGTTTGCGGTCTCATCGATGGCAAGAAACGACACCATCGGCGTCGTCCATACCTTGCGCCCGTGCTGCGAGGAGACCTCGGACGGCACTGCCTGATCGTTCTCGTACATTGCGCACTCCCGTTTTGTTAGCGTCACCTGCGGCTCGCGAACGCGTCGCCTCCCGTACTGCACGTAGCGTCAACGACGTACATCCGACGCGCCTGACATCGCACCGCGTTGCGGGCCGTGTCGTTTGTGGGTGCTCCCGGCTACGCTTGGAGCAATTCCCACTCAAGCTGGTCGCTTGATTCCATGATCCTACGATCGATGACGTTGCCAACACCAGCGAATGCGTCCATCGGCCTGCCGCACGCCGCCAGGTGCCGGGATTTTCTAGATACGCATCACATAATGGAATGATCCCGATTCTTTCCCGCTGGCGAAGCAGGTGGCCCGTTGCGCAGATGAAGCTGCTGTATCGCGCCCTGCGCAACCGCGAGGGCCGGCTGTATGCGTGGTTGCGCCTTACCTCGGCCGCGCCCGTGTTCCAGGATTACGGCACGACCGCCATGCATCGCTATCCCACGCTGTTCGCCTTCGTGCAGACCACACTGGGAGCGACTGCGAACCTGCGCCTGTTGTCGTTCGGCTGTGCCAGCGGCGAGGAAGTGCTCACGCTACGCAGTTACTTCCCGGACGCCGCCATCACCGGACTGGACATCCATCCCGACCATATCTCGGCGTGCACCCTCCGGCTTCGGACGCAACCGGATGCCCGTATGCAGTTCCGCTTGGCGGGCACTACGGCCGGTGAGGCCGACGCCTCCTACGATGCGATCTTCTGCCTGGCCGTCCTGAGACGGGGCGATCTGGCCTTCCATACCGGCCAACGCTGCGACCATTTGATTCGCTTCGAGGACGTGCAGGCACAGTTGCTGGACTTCGCCCGCTGCCTGCGCCCTGGCGGCTTGCTGGCGCTGCGCCACGCCAACTTCCGCCTCCGTGATACGGCAGCAGCGCGTTGGTTCGACCCGGTCCTTCGCATTCCGACACCGGCGCAAGCGGATACCCCCCTCTTCGGTCCGGACAATCTGCGCCTGCCAGTTCAGTCAGATGACGAAGTGGTATTCCGGCGTCGCGCGCATCCACGCCACTGAGTCGGCGATGGCAGCCGATCCAGCGGTTATCCGCCTTCCAAGACGCACGGTTCCCGGTTAAGGTTCCAAGTCCTTCCACGGATGGTTCGCCATGCCCATCGATCCGAATGCCTTGATCGCACAGGCGCCTGGTTGCCTGGCCGCGGAAATGGGCGAAGAACTGGTCGTCATGAACACCGAACGCGGGCTGTACTTCTCCCTTGACGCGGTGGGCAAGGACATCTGGACGCATCTCGCATCGCCCTGCACGTTCGTCGTGCTGTGCGATCGGCTGTGCGCCGACTACGCGACGACACGATCCAGGATCGAGACCGACGTAGCAGCGCTGCTGGAAACGCTGCGCAGTGCCGGCACCATCGAGATCCGCGCCTGAACCGCATCCACGAAAATCCGGCGGCACGGGTCTTGTCGGAAGGCCAGCACCACTACCTGCTGTGCGGCTGGCATGTGCGCAGCGCCCTGGCCCTTCCGGAGTTGCCGCCCTGGCCGGCATCGGCTGCCGGGCGTCAGGATGCGGATGTGGTGATCGAGGACGCGTCGCTCCCCAGCCGGCTCGATTCGGCCGATCCCACCGATACCTGGCTGAGCATCGGAACCGACGGTTCCGTGTTGCTGCAGATCCCAGACCTGGTCCGCATCCTCGTGCGCGGCGGACGCTCGATCCAGGTGCAGCGATTGCGCCAGGACGATGAGAGCTGGCGGCTGTTCCTGCTCGGCTCGGCGCTCGGCTACCTGTGCCTGCAACGCGGCCTGTTTCCGCTGCATGCGGCTTGCCTGCGGATCGGCAGCCGCACCGTGGCCATCGCCGGGCACAGTGGCGCCGGCAAGTCCACACTGTCGGCCGCCCTCCTCAGGCGCGGCCATGGCTTGCTCAGCGACGATCTAACGGTCCTCCGCACCGAAGGCCGCATCGAGGTGCTGCCGGCCTTCCCACGCCTGAAACTCTGGCGCGATACGCTCGATTCCCTGCAGATGCCCCACGCCGGGCTCCCGCAGATACGCCCGGGAATGGACAAGTTCGACCTGCGCCCGCAATCCGGATTCGACCCGACTCCCGCGCCGCTGGATGCGATCTTGATCCTGAAGGAGGCACCGGAACCGAGGATGCAGCGGCATTCCCCCGGTGCCGCGCTGCCCTTGCTGCACAGTTACCTGACGCGGCCACAGGCCGCCCGGCGGCTCGGCCTGTGGCCGACGACCTTTGCGCAAGCCGCCGCCATCGCGCGCCAGGTGCCGGTCTGGCACCTGCTGCGCCCACTGCGTTTCGATGCGCTGGACGCCGGCGTCGAATTGATCGAAGCACACCTGGGGACATGAGCCGGCGCGGCATCATCTGGCTGGCGTCCTATCCGAAATCCGGCAATACCTGGGTGCGCTGCCTGATCTCCAGCCTGCAGACCGGCGCAGCCGAGGTGGCGATCGATACGCTCGGCCGCAGTCTGCCGTACGCGGCCTCGCGCAGTTGGCTCGAGCAATTCGTCGACGTGGACAGCAGCGACCTCGCACCGAGCGAACTTCGTCTTCTGCGCAGCAGCGCCTATCGGCAATGCGCGGCACAGTCGCTGGAGCTGCTCAAAGTGCACGATCGCTACGACGCGACGCTGTTTCCAGAAGATGCGACGCTCGCAACGGTGTACATCGTGCGCGACCCACGGGATATCGCGCCTTCCTGGGCCGACCAGACGAACATCGACGTCGACGCCGCCATCCGCCAGATGTGCGACGCCGGCCTGACCATGAGCCGTGCCGGCCCCTCGTTCCGCACCCAGACGCCGCAATGGTATGGGTCCTGGTCAGGGCATGCCGCCTCATGGCTGCAGCGGGCTCCAGGGCCACGCCTGCTCCTGCACTACGAGGCTCTTCTGGCGCAGCCCATGCGGGAGACGACACGTCTTGCGGAATTCCTGGGTCTGCCCGCCGACCCATCGCATGTGGCACGCGCGGTCGCCGCCTGCCGCTTCGAGACACTACGCAGCGTGGAGGAGCGTCACGGATTCGCCGAGCGTAGCCGTGAGCAGGCGCGATTCTTTCGCCAAGGCCGCGCTGGCGCATGGCGCTCCGCGCTCACCACGGAACAGGCAGAGCGCCTGGTCGCCGACCACGGCGTGGTCATGGACTGGCTTGGCTATCGCTGAAGGCAGGACGCCAGGCCATGTGCCAGGAGATACCGGCATCGGCAAATTCCTGGAAGCCGAGTCGATGGTAGAGCCCGACCGCAGGATTGCCTTTTTTCACCTCGAGCAGCACGCGCCGCCCGTCGGCACGCGCCTGGTTCAGCACCGCGCCGATCAGGATCGTTCCGATCCCCTGGCGGCGGTGATCGGATGACAACAGGATGTCCAGCACGCGGAGATCGCCTTCATCCGTCGTCGCCAGATAGAGACGGCCAATCACGCTTTGCTGGTGCGCCAGCACCAGAAACAAGGCATCGGGATGCAGCACAGCGTAATGGCGGCGCTGTGCCTCGAACTGTTGATCGAGCAACGCGGCCTTTGCCGTATCGTCCCACGGCAGCATCGCGAATTCGGCCCAGCGCTCTTCCCGGAGCAGGGCGCGCAGCGCCGACATGTCCGCCGCGCACTCGGGGCGGATCGCCATGCCCAGCGCCGACAATGGCGCCGGGCAGGCGACGTGCAGCGACATCACGGCCTGGGCGGATAGATGCCATCCGTGGCGCAGATGCAGTAGCGCACCGTGGTGAACGGTTGACGGTTTTCGTGTGCCTGCACCGATGTGGAGGTGGCGGGGAAAGGCGTCAGCGTATTGGGCGACATCTGGCCGACAGGCGTTCCAACGGCCGGCGCATACGCGAGATACGTCTGTCTCGGCGTGAGGGTCAGATTCAGCAAGCGCGTCACGTAAGCGGCCGCGCTCGGTGTATTGACGAAGGCCGTCAGGGCGGTGGCCGGCCTGACGAACTGCGTGGAGATGGTGTGCGTGTGTGCCGGCAATTGCGACGAAGAAGTCAACGCAACGGTGTCGGCGCCCTGCAACTGGCCCATGGTGGTGTTGGTCAACCCCGGCCCCTGGCCCTGGCCGGTGACCGCGCGGCCGCGCAGATCCGGCAGTCCGAACGTATTCTGCTTGTCGCCCCCGTAGGCAAAGCCGATCACTCCGAACAGCGCCTGATACTGCTGGATGCTGACCGTCTGCCCCATGCACTCGAGCCAGCCATCGGGCGCGAAGTTGTAAGGGAACGCCCGCACTTCGCCGATAAAGCTATTGGACATGTCGAACTCCTTTGCGATGGCCGGTCACGGCCGCTGCGGGTAGAACCCGTTCAGGCAGATCAGATAGTTGAGCGTCTGCGTGGCCATGTGGTTGTCGTGGGGCTGATTGGCGCCGCTCACGTTCACCGCCGTCGGTGCCAATGGGTAGATGGAATCGGTCGTCCCCGCGGGCGGGATGAAGTACGCCACTTCCGAGTTCTGAGGTGCGGCAAGCAGATTGCCCACAGGGGTCAGCTCAGACGCCGGTGCGGTCACTGCCTGCAGGGTGTGACTGTGCGCCGGCATTTCCGCCGTTTGCAGCGACACCGTCTCGGTACCGAACTTCTGGCCCAATACGCGCGCCGTCAGTTGCGGCGCCGGCGCGCGTGCCACGCCCTGCCCTTGCGAGACCGCGACACGGCCGCGCAGATCCGGCAGATTGAAGTTGACCCTGCCGTCGCCGCCGTAGGTGGTGCCGATGAGCGAGTACAGCGCCATGTAGGTATTGATCTGCAGCTGGCGTCCGTCGCAGAACGCCCAGCCCTCGGGTTCGTAATTGCCGGCGAAAAGGATGATCTGACCGGTATAGGCATCCATGGTGTGGTTCCTTTGTGGCCCGCGTCAGGGGCGCTGCGGGTAGATGCCGACCGTGCAGATGCAGAAATTCAGCACCAGCGATGGCTGCATGTTGTTGTGGGCGGCACCGCCACCTTGCTGGCTCACGGAGTCAGCCGCCAGACCGACCAACGTGCCGGTTGGCGCGTACAGATTGTGCGGTGTCGGTGTCTGCGCGAGGAGTTCGTTCCCGTCCAATGCGCCAGTGGTGGCCGCCGTATTGGCCGCGTTGACCAGGTGCGTATGCGGCGGAATCTGCGCCGCGGTCAGCGCCACGCCCTCCAGGCCGCCATAGGTGCCGACCGTGTAGACCACCGTCGGCGTGGTGAGCGGATTGACGCCCTGGCCCACCGGCACGCGGCCGCGCAGGTCCGGCAGATTGAACGTGGTCTTGCCGTCGCCGCCATACTGGTTGCCGAGCAGCGAGGCCAGCGCGACGTTGCTGTTGATCGGCAACGAGCGGCCATCGCATGGCAACCATCCGGCGGGCGCCCAGTCGATCGGAAACAGGCGAATTTCGCCTACAAACGCATCGGTCTCATTCATCGTGCGGCTCCTCAAATGTCAGCACTGGCGCGCGCGTCGTATCCCCGATCGCACGCGTCCCCCCGTCCCTCAAGCTGCGCAGAGCGTCGCGCCGCAGGTCGAAGGTATGCTACACAGCGCGCGAGCGACCGATCCATCAGTCAAGGACTGATGCGCGCCGAAAGAATCACGGGGAACAGAGAGGAATCATGTGTGCGCTGAGCCACTTAGCACTTTCCACGGCATGCGCGATGCGGCCTCGTATGCAAATTTTGTCTACGTACGAGTACAAGTCCGCTGCAATGCATGATCGGCCTCCAGTCGTGGCCACGATTGCCGATCGCGCGCGCAACGCGGCCCTGCTCGCGCCGTGACGCGCACGTGCGCCGCCTGGTCGCCCGCGTTCGACTACGCACTGCGCGTCCTGCGCTCAGAAACAGCAGCCTGCAGTGCGAGCGCGATCGATCCACGCGCGTTCGCACGCGTGCTTGCGCAGCATCGCCTGGCGCTCGCGCTACCGCCGGCCGACGCACTGGATGGCGCCATGCCGACGCCGCTGCGCGACACGCTCCGCCAACGCCAACGCAGCACCCTCCTGCGCACGCTGCGACAGACCGCGGCGCTGCAGCAGATCGTCCGGTGCCTGGACGATGCCGGACTGCGCCACTGCCTGCTCAAGGGCCAGGGCTACGCCGCCCTGTTCGGCACCCCGCAAAATCGCGAGGCCTGCGATATCGATCTGTTGATCGATGCGGCCGACCGCGACCGCGCCTTGGCGCTGCTGCAAGACCTGGACTATGTGCTGGATCCGGATGCGGCGGGCAGGCTCGAGCGATACACGCGCGACAATCACGCCCTGTCCTTGCGGCATGCCGACAGCGGGCTGGTGCTGGAACTGCATCTGCGTCTGGCCAACAGGGCCCGCGAATTCCCGCTGCAACCGGCAGCGCTGTGGAATCACCACACCACCCTCGTCCGCGTGGCCGGGATGCAGGTGACCACGCTGGCGCCGCCGCTGGCGGTGGTCTATGCCGCCTTCCACGGTACCAAGCACAACTGGCACCGCGCCTTCTGGCTGGTGGATCTCGCGCAGGCGCTGCGCAGCCCGTCGCAGGATTGGGCGGCCACCCTGGCGCTGGCACGGCAGCTGGGCGTGGAACGGCAATTGGCCCTGGGCGTCCTGTTGGCCGAGGCCACGCTCGGCGTGCCCTTGCCCGCGGCCTTGCGCGAACAGGCATCGCTGCTGCGCAGCGCGCGCTTCGCGGCCGACACGCTGCTGCCGCACCTGGATGCGCTCGGCTCCGATCGCGGCGCCGACCTGGCGGCCCGGCTCGGCATGGCGCGCTACACCCTGCGCCTGCTGTCGCTGCAGTCGACCTGGCGCGGCCGCCTGCAGCTGATCCCGTTTCTGCTGGCGCCCACCGAGGACGATCGCCTGGCCACGCCCCTGCCGCGAGCGCTGCAGTGGGCCTATCCGGGACTGCGCGCGCTACGCCTGGCCAGGCAACACCTGCGCAAACGTCGCGGCGTGCGGCGCAGCCCGGACTGAGTGCGGCTGTCGCTCAGATCCAGCCGCGCCGGCGGAACCACGCCAGCGGCAGCAGCATGCTCAGCGCGATCACGCCCAGCGCCCAGTAGTAGGCGTCGTGCCATTTCAGTTCGGGCATATGCGCGAAGTTCATGCCCCAGACGCCGACCAGCACCGTTGGCGGAATGCCCACCACCGACGCCACCGCCATCACCTTCATCACGTTGTTCTGGTCGACGTTGATCATGCCCAGCACGCTGTCGAGCAGGAACTCGATGCGGTCGTTCAACTGTTGCTCGAACTCGCTCAGGGTGACCAGATCCTTGTGCAGCAGGCCGATGCGCCTGGCCGCGTCCTCGCCGAACCAGTCCGGCGCGGCGTCGTCCAGGTAGGTGGCCAGGCGCAGCAGGCCGTGGCCGGCGTTGTGCATGCCGCCCAGGCGCCGGCCCATGTCGCCGACGTCGTGCAGCATCCGCTCCAGATGCCGCGACCTGTGCCGCGCATGCGGGCGGTCGAAGGCCACGCGCGTGGTCTCGGTGATCTGCGCCTCCAGCGCTTCCAGGCGATCGGCCAGGCGCCCGACCAGTTGGTCGAGCAGGCGCAGCAGCAGGTCGTCGCTGCTGCGGCAGGGGCTGTGCTGCAGTTGCGCGGCCACCGCGTCCAGCGACCCCATCGGCTGCTCGCGCTGGGTCACCAGCACCCGCGGCGACACCGCGAAGCCGAGCGGCGCGGTCGGGCCGTCCTCGTCCTGGAAGCGCGGCACGTTGAGGAACAGCACCTCGCCCTCCACCCGCACCCGGCTGCTGAACTCGATCTCGCCGATGGCTGCGCGCGTCGGCACCGCGAAACCGACCTTCTGGTCGACCTCGGCCAGCTCCGCCTCGCTCGGCCGGCACAGGTCCACCCAGCACACCGGCGTATCGGAGGTGCCGCCGAGGCGGTGGATGGTGATCATCGGGACGGGCTCGCGCAGGAAAGGCCGCGAGCATCCGTCAGCGCGCGCAGAGCGTCAACGACCGCCGCGCGCACCGGTTCAGGCTCAGGCGCTGCGGCGCTTCAACGCGTAGCCCACGCCCAGCAGCAGGAACCACACCGGGCTGGCGAACAGCGCCTGGCGGGTATCGGCCTGCAGGGTCAGCAGCACCAGAACGAAGGCGAAGAACGCCAGGCACACGTAGCACATGGCCACGCCACCGGGCATCTTGAACGCCGAGGCCGCGTGCAGCTGCGGGCGCTTGCGCCGGTAGGCGATGTAGGCGCACAGGATCAGCGACCAGACGAACATGAACAGCACCGCGGCCAGCGTGGTGACCAGGGTGAAGGCGGTGACCAGGTTCGGGATCAGGTACATCAGCACGGTGCCGCCGAGCAGGCAGGCGCAGGAGAACAACAGCCCGCGCGCCGGCACCGCCGCGCGCGAGAGCCGGGCGAAGCCGCGCGGCGCGTGGCGCTCCTCGGCCAGGCCGTAGAGCATGCGGCTGGTGGAGAAGATGCCGCTGTTGGCCGAGGAGGTGGCCGAGGTCAGCACCACGAAGTTGATCAGACTGGCCGCGGCCGGCACCCCGGCCAGCACGAACAGCTCCACGAACGGGCTCTTGCCCGGCACCACCTCGCGCCACGGCGTCACCGCCATGATCGCGACCAGCGCCAGCACGTAGAACACCAGGATGCGCACCGGGATCGAGTTGATCGCCTTGGGCAGGTTGCGGCGCGGGTCGACGGTTTCGGCAGCGGTGGTGCCGACCAGTTCGATGCCGACGAAGGCGAACACCGCGATCTGGAACCCGGCGAAGAACCCGCCCAGCCCCATCGGGAACATGCCGCCGTCGTTCCACAGGTTGGCCAGCGAGGCCACGTGCCCGGACGGCGACTGGAAGCCCCAGGCGACCAGGCCGGCGCCGGTGAGGATCAGCGCGCAGATCGCCACGATCTTGATCAGCGCGAACCAGAATTCCATTTCGCCGAACAGCTTCACCGTCACCAGGTTCAGCCCCAACAGCAACAGCACGCACAGCATCGCCGGGATCCATGGCGCCAGCGTCGGGAACCAGAACTGCGCATAGGCGGCGATCGCGATCACGTCGGCGATGGCGGTGATGATCCAGCAGAACCAGTAGGTCCAGCCGCAGAAGAACCCGGCCCAGGGGCCCAGCAGGTCGGTGGAGAAGTCGATGAACGACTTGTACTCCAGGTTGGACAGCAGCAGCTCGCCCATCGCGCGCATCACGAAGAACAGCATCACGCCGATGATCAGGTACACGAACAGGATCGACGGCCCGGCCAGGCTGATGGTCTTGCCCGAGCCCATGAACAGGCCGGTGCCGATCGCCCCGCCGATCGCGATCAGCTGCAGGTGGCGGTTGGAGAGGCTGCGCTGCAGGTGGTCGGGCTGGGCGGACGGATCGGTCATGGGCGCAGGCCATCGCGAGGGATTAGCCTGCAAACATAGAAGAAGGCGGCAGCCCGCGCCAGCCGCACGTCACGAAGGTGGCGCCCGCGGCGGTGCGGACCGCGCCGCATGCCGCCGGGACGCCGTGGGCGCCGCCGGCTCAGGCCAGCGCGCCGCCCTGCCCGATCGCGACGAAGCTGAAGTCGCGGTCGGACTGATTGCCGCCACCGTCGCCGGTCTTGAGCAGCACCTGCCCCGCATCCAGGCGGATGATCACCGCGTTGTCGCAGGTGTTGCCGTCGCCCGGGTAGATCTGCGTGACCGAGACCCCGTCCAGCGCCTGGAACGGCGGCTGGAAGCTCACCAGGTAATGCCCGGTGCTGACGTGCGCCACCGTGTACCCCGCGCCATTGCGGACCGCACCGTCCGCGCCGACCACGCCTGCCACCACCCGCACGCCCGCCGCACCCGCCGCACCCGCATGGCTGGCGGCGTCGAGCAACTGCCCCATCGCATTGTTGGTCATGCCGTTCTCCGATCTTGATAAGGAAAGTCCGATGGCGCGCCACCGCCGCGATCCCTCGCGGCCACGCGCCTGCACTGCCTCGTCCGTGAACGGGCAGGATCGCCGCGCTGCCTGCGCGGCCGTATCGGCGATTTCCTGATCGGTGCCGGTGCGGCGACCGAGATCGGCTCAGCCGGCGGCGCTCACACCAGCTTGGTGCGCCGCCACCACTGCGTGACCTTCTCCTCGCGGACCAAGGTGAACAGGCCGGCGCCCAGGATCAGGGCGATGCCCACCACCATCGGCCAGTCCAGGTGGTCGTGGAACAGCCAGTAGCCGAAACCGATCGCCCACAGCATCTGGCTGTACTGGGTCGGCGCCACCGCGCTGATCGGCGCCGCCCGCGAGGCGTACATCATGAAGATCGCGGCCAGGCCGGCGAGCAGGCCATAGCCGGCCAGCAGGATCCACTGCTGCCAGGTCGGCCAGACGAAGGTCGGCAGCATCAGCAGCCCGCCCATCAGCAGCGGGCCGAGCACGCCGGCGCCGTACAGGGTCAGGCGCTTCTCGCCCGGCCCGGCCATGCGCAGGCTGATCACCGACACCGCCCCCACCAGGCCGCAGACGATCGCCGCGACATGGCCCTGGCCCAGGTGCCGGAAGCCCGGCCGCAGCACCACCAGCACGCCGATGAAGCCGACGATCACCGCCAGCCAGCGCCGCCAACGCACCTCCTCCTTGAGCAGCAGCACCGACAGCAAGGTGACGAAGATCGGCATCAGGAAGATCAGCGCGAACGCCTCGGCCATCGGCAGCAGGGTGAAGGCCGTGACCGCCGACAGATTGCCGGCCGCGCCGGTGAAGGCCCGCAGCAGCCAGATGCTGGGCCGCTGCGCCACCACGACCTCGCGCCAGCGATCGCCCGGCTTCTTCAGGAACGGCAGCGCGGACAGCATCAGCAGCGCCCCGAAGAACACCACCTCGTAGGCCGGCAGCGACCCTTCCAGCCCCTTCACGAAGGCATCGCTGATCGAATAGGCGGCGTAACAAGCGAAACCGAGCAGCACACCCTTGAGCATGGACGATCCTGGCCGGCAGCGGCGCTGCGACGGCGTACGTGGGGGGGGATGGTCAGTATCCCTCTTTTGCCGGGGGTGTGGCGCCGGAAAAGGCCGGCGTGACTGGACACATCCCCGCCGCATCACCTTGCGACCATGCCACCCGCTGTCATGGCACGCCGCTCAGGGGCGGGACGGGTGCCACGTCCACCATGCCAAGCTCTCTCAGGAACTCCGGCGCCGAGCGGCGCGGCAGCGGGAACTCGCCCGACACGGTCGCATCGAAATACTGCAGCGTGCTCCACACGTCGAAATCCCCGATCAGATAGCAGCGGCGCTTGGCCCGGGTCAGCGCGACGTTGAGCAGGTTGGGCTTGGACGAGGCCCACACGGCCGACCCAAGATGCTGGCGATCGGCACCCAGCACCATCAAGACCGTGTCCTGCTCCTTGCCTTGGAAGGTATGCACGGTGCCCACGCTGGCACGCAGCCAGTCGCTCAGGGGGCGCGCCTGCGGGCGTGGCCCGTTGCCCATCGCATCCCAGACGTCCCCCCGCAGCGCATCGTGCAAAGCTTGCCGGACCGCCTTGAACGGCGAGATCACGTACAGCCGCGGCAGCGCGCCGTCACGCCGATACAGCCGGACGATTAACTCGGCCACGAACTTGATCTGCTCGGGCACCACCTGCCGACGTTCAGTGTTGCCTGGAATATCCAGCCAGCAACTGGCAACCGGCAACGGCGGCGCATCGGGCGCGTGCCGGTCAGGCATGCCATAGACCATCTTGCCAGCGTAAGCGATGCGATTGGCGATGCCGAACATCGGTTCGATGCAGCGCCGGTGCACTCTCAACGGACTGCCGATCCACAGCGGCTCATCGCCTGTCGTCGCCAGGGTTCCGTATCGATTGGCCTGATCGGCGAGGCGCTGCACGGACGTACGGTGCGGCGCATAGGTTTCGTCGCGCGTCGCATCGGAGAGCGCGCCGAGCGCGGCAATCAAGTGGATTGGCAAGGTGAAGACCGGTTCGATCTGCAATGGATCGCCGACCACAACGGCGCGACGTGCGCGCCACAGTGCGCCCACCGCCGCCTGCGGCACTGCCTGCCCCGCTTCGTCGATGAACAGCCAGCCGATCGCATCCGGGCCAATACCGCGAAACTGGTTAGCGAACGAAGCGAACGTCGTGGACACGATCGGAACGATCATGAACAGGCTGCGGACGATCGGCAGATAATCGTCCGCGTGCTGCGGCCGCTTGTTTTGCAACCACTTGGTCACCGCAACCACATTGCTGCCGAAGCCGTGGCTCTGGGTCACCGCGTGCAGCCACGCTTCGTGCAGCGCCATCGCGGCAGCGAACAGGTTCGAACGCAACTGCGCCAGTTCCGGATCGTGCCAGATTCCGTTGATCTGGAAGATGTCGGTTTCGAGTTGTTGCGGGGTGTCCGGCAGCGAAGGTATCGGCATGGCCTGCGCCAGTTCGCGCAGCTGCCGCAGATCAGCTTCGTGCTCGCGCTGTACTTCAGCCTCGGCGACACGGCATAAATCCAGCCGGGCGCGGGCAGATGCTATCGCTTGCTGCGCGGCGGCCATTTCAAGACGCTTTGCTTCGAGTGCCTTGAAGTTCTGCAGTTGCTGATCGGCGTTGGCCTTGAGATCTACCTCGGCAGAACGCCAGCGGCGAAGCGCGGCGCGGAACTCGAACAGCCATTGCGACCAGGATGGCCGGGTCTTACGAATCAACCGTTCTCGCTCCCGCAGGTGCGCCGACTCCAGTTCCAGGCGAGCCAGTGCCATCTGTGCCGTCGAGTGGTCCTGCTCGGCTTGCTCGACCGCCTGGCGTGCCTGACCGCTTGCGCGATGCAAAGACTCCAGCTGCAGCCCCCGCTGTTGCGATCGCGCCTGGGAATCGGCATAGGCGCAGCGCAAGGACAGTGCGGTCGCGGCCGCCTGATCGGCCTCGCGAAAGCTGGCAGCCGCTTCCGGAAAGCTCAACGCCGGGGCCTGCTTGCGCCACTCCCAAAAATTCCTGGGCACTTCTTCGCTTGAGGTCTTGAGCGAGGAGAAGGCGAAGCGCTCGCGGAAACGCTTGCGGTTACGGGAGTTTCCAAGCGCGCAGCTGATCAACCCCCATGGCATCTCGTCGCCTTCAGGCGAAACGTTAAAACGCTTGCCCGCATTGATCGCCAGATTGTGCGCAACTGGTTGCAGGTAACGGACAGTATCGCGCCACGGTGGCGACAGCTCTCTGCGCTTGGGCAAGGCCACGGAGATATTCTCGATAGCGGCATTGTTGTAGGACGCCACGACCATCTCGTGTCCCAGCAGCGGTTCGATGAGCTGCTGCAAATAACTGGGCTTTTCATCGCCATCGAACGCCACCTTGCGTTTGGTACCGACGAAGGCGGCTCCGGCATCAGGCAATCCCGCCAGAACGCGGGCGCGGCGCACCAGAATATCGGCGAACACGTCGCGCAGCAGCGTCGTCTTGCCGGTCCCGGGCGGTCCATTGACCGAAAACAGGCCACCAGTCTCAAGCTCCGAAAGAGCGGTGTTGATGGCGAACTGCTGCATCAGGCTCATCGCATGCTCGGGATCCGACAGCCAGTGGCCTGCATTGAGGTGTCGAGGGTGCAGCGCCCGCAGCAGTTCCCCGCGACCGGCATCGGTATACAGGTCGACCCTGTCTTGCTTCGGCAACGGAATCAGATAACGCCGGAGCGGCTCGGGAATAGTCCCGGCTTGAACCGAAGTGATCGCATGCTCGAGATCGACGAGGAAAAAGCTGTTGAGGATGTCGATCTCGGTATCCGCCGCCACCTCGTCTTCCGTATCGTCGGCCTCGACATCAGCATTCGCCTCACCGGTGGAAGTCTCGGTTGCAGACAAGGTGGCTTCTGACGCGTCTTGGGCACCCGTCGCCGTGCCTGCCTCAGCGGCCGCGTCCGCTGCTGCCGCGCTGTCGCGCACCCGTGCTTCAAGCACCGCCATTGGCGCCGCCGGATCTGGCATGAAGCCCGCCCACTCGCACAGCATGCGATGTAGGCGCAGGATGTCCTCCGCACCGAGCGGTGCATCCGCGCGATCGCCACGATGGGCCATGAAGTCGCCGAACAGACCGAGCAAGCGCTGTTTGGCTGCCTCGAACGCCGCGTGGCTGAGCGATCTCAGCCCACTCGAACGGACCTGGCCGATCGCCCATGGCACGGTGGAGATGGAAATTCGATCCAGTTGCAACTGGCCTTGCGGTGAAAGCCGTAGCTTCGCAAAACACGTGGTGCCTTCCAGCTGCGCGCGCTGCTGCTCTTCCTCGTCAGTCATGCCATCGCCTGCCGCCGGCGGCAGGCAGTCGCGCATCATGTCCAGAATCGCAGATGCATCGAACACGCCCAGATAGAGATCGAATCCCTGCACCTCCTTATCCGCCGGCGGATCGATGTGCAGACAGTGCTGTCCGTTCGCGCTCTCTAGAGCATCGCGCGTCAGGTAGCACCATTGCCAGTCCTCGAGATCGCCCAGCCGCTGGTCCAACGCAAACGGGATGAAGAACTCGAGGGCGTGCCAATGCTGCAACACCTGGAGAATCCGCCGCTGTTCTTCCTGATTCAATGCCGTACTCCTGCCACCGATGCAGGTCGAATTCTAGCGACGGCGCATCGGCGCATGCGGCTACGCTCACGAATGTCTACATCTACAACCCCGCGCGAGACGGCCGCAGACGCAGTGCCGGCCGGCTGTGCTCGCCGGCCACTCCCTTTTTCAGCCATGCGTCGGGTACGATGCAGCCCCTCCGTCTCTGCCGTCCACGCAGGTTCCCGCGTCGGTGGCGAATCTGTGATCCCGTGACCCGCTATTCCGGCCCCCTGCTCACCCGTCCGCTCGCCGCCGCGCTGCTCGCCGCACGCGATGCCGGTGCCGCCACCTGGTCCGGCTCGCTCGACCTGGAGCGCAGCCAGGGCCAGGCCTTGCTTGGCGCCGAACGCTGGCAGTGGCAGGAGCGCGACTATCCCTATCCGGGCAAGCTCAAGGACCGCACGCTCTACTACTGGGACGGCGACGCGTTCGCCGCGGTGTCGCGCTTCGGCGGCGCGCTGATCAAGCTGGTACCGACCGAGTGGGGCGCGCCGACCTTCGAGATCGACGGCATCAAGATGCTGCCCAGCGCGCAGGTGTCGCCGTTCGAGGACGCGCGGCGCAAGGTGGCGCTGGTGGAGCCGCGCGGCAAGCAGGTGCTGGACACCTGCGGCGGCCTCGGCTATTTCGCTGCCTGCGCGCTGGAGGCCGGTGTGGCGCAGCTGCACTCGTTCGAGAAGAACGCCGACGTGCTGTGGCTGCGCACGCTCAATCCGTGGTCGCCGGATCCGGCCGCCAGCGACGGTCGCCTGCAACTGACCCATGGCGATGTCGGCGCCGCCATCGGCGGCATCGCCGACGCGTCGATGGACGCGATCCTGCACGACCCGCCGCGTTTCGGCATCGCCGGCGAACTCTACGCGCAGACCTTTTACGACCAACTGGCGAGGGTGCTGCGCCGCGGTGGCCGGTTGTTCCACTACACCGGCACGCCGAACAAGCTCACCAGCGGCCGCGATGTGCCGCGCGAGGTGGCCAGGCGCCTGGAGAAGGCCGGCTTTGCCGCGAACCTGGCGCTGGACGGGGTGTTGGCCACGCGCCGCTGAGGCGGTACCGCGTCCGCCGCGTCAGATCGACGCCAGCAGGTGCTCGCGCAACCAGCGGTGCGCCGGATCGCGATGCACGCGCTCGTGCCAGAGCATGGCCATCTCGTAGCCGGGCAGTTCCAGCGGCGGCGCGCACACCTGCAAGCCGGGCTGGTCGCGCACCAGGCGCTCGGGCAGCATCGCCACCAGGTCGCTGCGCTGGAGCGCGGCGACGACGAACAGGAAGTGCGGCACCGACAGCACCACGCGGCGCCGCAGCCCGTGCGCGCGCAGGGCCGCATCGGTGACGCCGCTGAAGCCGCCGCCGTCGGGCGAGACGATGACGTGTTCGAGCGTGCAGAACTGCGCCAGGCTCGGCCGCCGCCGCAGTCGCGGATGGCCGGCACGGCCGACCAGCACATAGCGCTCGGCGAACAGCGTGCGGCGGTGCAGGCCGGGCGGCGCGTCGGCGACGGTGTGCAGGGCCAGGTCGATCTGGCCCTGTTCGGCCTGCTGCGCGATCGCCGGCGGCGCGAGTTGCAGCACTGCCACCCGCGAGCCCGGCGCCACCCGGCGCAAGGCGGCGATCGCCGGCAGCAGCACGGTCGAGGCGCCGTAGTCGGTGGCCGCCACCTGCCACAGCGTCTGCGCGCGCACCGGATCGAACGGCGCTTGCGGCGCCACCGCGTGCTGTAGCGCCTGCAAGGCCTCGCGCAACGGGGCGCGCAGCGCCTCGGCGCGGGCAGTGGGGCGCATTCCGCGCGGCCCCGGCAGCAGCAGCGGATCGTCCAGCGCCTCGCGCAGCTTGGCCAGATGCACGCTGACCGAGGGCTGGGACAGATGCAGGCGCGCCGCGGCGCGGGTCACGTTATGCGTGTCGAGCAACGTGTCCAGGGTCAGCAGCAGGTTCAAGTCCAGACGTCGCAGATCAACCATCGTAATAACCAGCATTAAGGCAATTCATTTCCACTATAGCCAACGGCGGCCTAGCGTGGCGGGATCCCCTCGTCGAGAACCCGAATGAACGTGCTGCTGGTCTACGCCCACCCCGAACCCGCCTCGCTCAATGGCGCCCTCAAGCGGGTGGCGGTGCAACGCCTGCAGGAGGCCGGCCATCGCGTGCAGGTGTCGGACCTGTACGCGATGGACTGGAAGTCCACCGTCGACGCACAGGACAGCCTGGACGGCGCCGCAGAGGCGCGCTTCGATCCCTCGCGCGACTCGCAGCGCGCCTTCGCCAGCGGCCGCCAGCGCGAGGACATCGCCGCCGAGCAGGACAAGCTGCGCTGGGCCGACGCCCTGCTGCTGCAGTTCCCGCTGTGGTGGTTCTCGATGCCGGCCATCCTCAAGGGCTGGGTGGATCGGGTGTATGCCTGCGGTTTCGCCTACGGCGTCGGCGAACACTCCGACACGCACTGGGGCGATCGCTACGGCGAAGGAATGCTCGCCGGCAAGCGCGCGATGCTGATCGTCACCGCCGGCGGCTGGGAATCGCACTACGCGCCGCGCGGCATCAACGGCCCGATCGACGACCTGCTGTTCCCGATCCAGCACGGCATCTTGCACTACCCAGGATTCGAGGTGCTGCCGCCGTTCGTGGTCTACCGCAGCGGACGCATGGATGCGGCGCGCTTTGCGCAAACCAGCACCGCGCTGGGCGAGCGCCTGGATGCGCTGTTCAGTGCCGCGCCGATCGCGTTCCGCAAGCAGAATGGCGGCGACTATGCGATCCCTGCACTGACGCTGCGGGAGGATCTCGCGCCGGGCCGCAGCGGCTTCGGCATCCATGTGGACGACGTGGACGCGCAAGCGGCGGAGACCTCCGACCGCACAGCGTCGACGCCGGCGGCGTAGGCGCGGTGCCGACATCGCATCTGTAGGATGCAGGCGACCGCCACTCCACTGGAACCGCCGCGCCGATGTCCACCGCCGTCTTCGTCCGCCTGCTCGCCGTGTGCAGCGCCGCCTTGCTCGGCGCCTGCGCCACGCAGGCACCGCGCGCGCCAGAGCGCACGCCCAGCGCGGTCAAGGCCGACATCGCCCGGCGCATCCCGGCGACGGTGCCCGACCGCCGCGGTTGGGCCGACGACGTCTACGTGGCGCTGGCCTCGCAGAACCTGCCGACCAACGCCGACGCGATCTGCGCGGTGCTGGCGGTGATCGAACAGGAATCGACCTACCAGACCAATCCACCGGTACCGGGGCTGGGCAGGATCGCGCGGGCGGAACTGCAGCGGCGCGCGGCGGCGCTGCATGTGCCGGCGTTCGCGCTGGATGCGGCGCTCACGCTGCGCGGGCCGGATGGCCGCAGCTATGCCGAGCGTCTGGCCGCCGCGCGCACCGAGCAGGATCTGAGCGCCCTCTTCGAGGACATCGCCGGCAGCGTGCCGTTGGGCCCGCGCCTGTTCGGCGATCTCAACCCGGTGCACACCGCCGGGCCGATGCAGGTGAGCATCGCCTTTGCCGAAGCACATACGGACGGCTACCCGTACCCGCTGACCGACGGCGTGCGCCACGCGGTGTTCAGCCGTCGCGGCGGCATCTGGTTCGGCACCCGCCACCTGCTCGGCTACCCGAACGAGGCGGCGATGCTGTACCGCTTCGCCGACTTCAATGCCGGCTGGTACGCCAGCCGCAACGCCGCGTTCCAGGCCGCGCTGGCGCGGGCCAGCGGCATCTCGCTCGCCCTCGATGGCGATCTGCTGACGCCCGGCGCCGACCTCGACGCCCCCGGCGCCACCGAGCGCGCCGCGCGCAGCCTGGGCACGCAACTGGGCATGGACGCGCGCACGATTCGCCGCGCACTGCAGCGCGGCAGCGAAGCAGACTTCGCCGACAGCGCCCTGTATCGCCAGGTGTTCGCACTGGCCGACCGCGATGCCGGCAAGCCACTGCCGCGCGCGGTGCTGCCGGGCATCGCCCTGGAAAGCCCGAAGATCACCCGCAAGCTGACCACCGCCTGGTTCGCGCAACGCGTGGCCGAGCGCTGGCAGCGCTGCCTGGACAGGTGACAAACCGGCGATCCGGCGGCGGCGCTACGTCGGCTTGCGCTGCGCCATCACCGACCAGCCAATGGCGATGGCAAGCGCCAGCAACACGAGGCTGAGCACGCCGTCCCACGCGATCGAGAACCAATAGTGCCCGGGGTCGGCCTGCAGCAGATAGATCCGTGGCGGCCCGATCCTCGATGCGCCGATGTACACGCCGCTCAGCAGCGCCTTCACCAACAGGGACAGCTTCACCACGGCGCTCGCGCCGATGGCCGAGGCCATCAGCAGCAACACCGGCCGTTGCACTCGCTCGACCAGCCGCTGCAGGCGGCTGCGTGGCGGCATTGGAGGGGGCGGTCGTCGTTGGCGTTTGCCCATGGCGTCCTCGCCTGCGTTGGGGCTGCAGTCTAGGGCGATGCCGGAGAACGCAGGCACAACGCACCACCGACGCAGCGCATCCGCAAGCGCCTCACCTGCGCGGCGGCGCCTGCACTAGCCCGGTGCGCGCTGCCGCGGCGCACCGAGCAGGCCGATCCGGCGAAACCACAGTTCCAGCGGCACCGTGACCAGCGGCGGCAGCGCCGCCAGCAGGCTCAGCGCCCACGCCCACCACGGCCAGCGAAGACGCAGCGCCGCGACCAGGCTGGCGACCACGTACAGCAGGAACGCCACGCCATGCAGGCGGCCGAACAGCCACACGCCCAGCTCGGTGGTCTGGGTGCCGTACTTGAGCAGCATGCCGAGCAACAGGCCGGCCCAGGTCAGGCCTTCGAACACGGCGGCAGCGGCGAACAGCCGGCCCACCGGCGACAACGGACGAGAAGAAGACAAGGACACGCGCGACTCCAGTGACGGGAACGAGGCCGCGACGCGATGGCGGCGGCGACGCCCGCTGGCGCCTGCATTGTAGAGAATGTCGTCGTGCCTGGCGCAGCGGCGCGACGCACCACGGCAGGTGCGGCCGGGCGCGCCATCCGCACGATCCGTCACCTGCTGGCCGGCAAGGCGCCGCTGCGCGCCGAACAACGCCTCAGCGGCGCTGTTCCAGCACCGCCACGTCGTCGGGCGCCAGTTGCACCGTGTCGTTGCTCGGCGCCGGGCCCAGCAGCGCGCGCATCGGCGCCGGCAGCCGCACGGCATGCGCGGCGGTGCCATGGTTGATCAGCACCACGATGCGGCGCGCGCCGTCGCTGCGCACCCCCACCTCCACGTCGTCCGGTACGTCGGCCAGCGGCGCGTGCACATTGGCGTCGCGCAGCCAGTCGCCGGTAAGGCGATCCAGGGTGGCGTCGTCGAACCAGCCGCCGACATAGCTGATGCGGCCTTTGCCGACGCGCCGGGTCAGCAGGGCCGGCGCACCGTCCAGCCAGCCATTGGCCGTACCGTACTGCAGGGGCGCGGTGGTGTCGGCGGCGGTGGCCTGCAACTGTTCGGCCCAGATCCTGGCGCTGCCGTCGTTGCTCGCACCGATCAGCGGGATCGGCTTGTCCAGCGCATAGAACTGCGCCACGCGTCCGCCGAGCAACGCCGCCAGCGGGCCGGGTTGGCGCTGCGGGTGCAGGCCGTTGTCGATGTTCTTCATGCCGCTGCGCGGCCCCAGCACCAGGTGTCCACCGTGTTCGACATAGGCCTTCAGCCGCTGCGCCTGCGCCTCGGTCAGCACGTTCAGGGCCGGCGCCACCACCAGCTTGTAGCGCTCCAGCGGCGCCATCGCCGAGACCACGTCCACCACCTGCGCCTGCTGCCGCAGCGGCCGGTAGAAGCTCTTCATCTGCACGACCGGATCGAAGTCGGCCGCGTGCTTCTGGAAGCCGATCGCCCAGCGGCTGTCGAAGTCGTTGATCAGCGCCACCTGCGCCTGCGGCGTGGTGCCGGCCAGTGCCGGACCGGCCTTGGCGAACTCCGCGCCGACCTGCTGGATCTCCGCATACACCGGCACCGGCTCGCCGTCGGCGCCGACCAGGGTGCCGTGGTATTCCTCCTGCCCGTTGGGCGCGGCGCGCCACTGCCAGTACGAGACCGCATCGGCGCCATGCGCCACCGCCTGCCACGCCATCGCCCGCACCTGACCCTTGCGCAGCGCCACGTTGGTCGCGCGCCAGTTGACGAAGCCCGGCTGGGTCTCCATCACCCAGTAGTTGCGCTGCTTGTAGCCGCGGGTGAGGTCGTGGCGGGCGGCGTTGT
>JBEVKG010000318.1:0-9679 GCA_040509765.1 Xanthomonas sp. | reverse complement strand
CGTGGTCGACCTGTCCGCCGATTACCGCTTCGACCCGGCCTGGTACTACGGCCTGCCGGAACTGACCCGCGCCGGCTATGCCGGGCAGCGCCGCATCAGCAACCCGGGCTGCTACGCCACCGCGATGCAACTGGCGATCGCGCCGCTGCGCGAGCAGCTCGCCGGGCCGCCGCAGTGCTTCGGCGTGTCGGGCTATTCCGGGGCGGGCACCACGCCGTCGGACAAGAACAACCCGGCGCTGCTGCACGACAACCTGATGCCATACGCGCTGACCGACCATATGCACGAGCGCGAAGTCTCCGCGCAGCTCGGCGTGCCGGTGGAATTCATGCCGCATGTGGCGGCGCATTTCCGCGGCATCACCATGACCGTGAACCTGTGGCTGCAGCAGCCGCTGAAGCTGGAGGCGGTGCAGCAGCGGTATCGCACCCGCTACGCCGGCGAGCCGCTGATCGAGGTGGTCGACGAGGCGCCGTGGGTCAGCCGCATCGCCGGCCGCCACGGCGTGCAGCTCGGCGGTTTCACCCTGGCCCCGGGCAACAAGCGCCTGGTGCTGGTGGCGACGCTGGACAACCTGCTCAAGGGCGCCGCGACGCAGGCGATGCAGAACCTCAATCTGGCGCTGGGCGTGGACGAACTGACCTCGATCCCGACGATGGGCACGCCGGAGTAGGGCGCCCACGTCGGCGCCGCATCTGTCACGGATGCAGCGCGCCGCTTTCCGAATCCCCATTCCCCAATCCCCATTCCCGGCTTCCCAATGACCAATCTCCTCTGGCAGAAACCCGGCGTCGCCGTCGACACGCAGATCCAGGCCTTCCTGGCCGGCGACGACGTGCTCCTGGACCGCGAATTCTTCCTGCACGACATTGCCGCCAGCGGCGCGCACGCCGAGGGCCTGCAGCGCATCGGCATCCTGTCCGCCGACGAGCTGGCCGGCCTGCAGCGCGAACTCGCCGTACTGGCCGAGGATTTCCGCAGCGGCGCGTTCGTGCTGGATGCGCGCTTCGAGGACGGCCACTCGGCGATCGAGGCACGGCTGACCGAGCGCCTGGGCGATGCCGGGCGCAAGATCCACACCGGGCGCAGCCGCAACGACCAGATCCTGGTCGCCACCCGGCTGTGGCTGAAGGACAAGCTGGCGCGGTTGGCGCAGCTCTGTGCGGAGATCGCCAAGGTGGCGCTGGACCGCGCGCAGGCCGAACGCGACCTGCCGGTGCCCGGCTACACCCACATCCAGCGCGCCGTGGTGTCCTCGGCCGGCATGTGGTGGGCCGGCTGGGCCGAGGCCTTCATCGACGATGCGCTGCGCGCCCGCGACACCCTGCGCCTGGTCGACTGCAATCCGCTCGGCACCGCCGCCGGCTACGGCGTCAACCTGCCGTTGGACCGCGCCCACACCACCGCCGCGCTGGGCTTCGCGCGGCTGCAGGTCAGCCCGATCTATGCGCAGTTGTCGCGTGGCAAGTTCGAGATGGCCGCGCTGGAAGCGCTGGGCAGCGCCACCCTGGACCTGCGCCGCCTGGCCTGGGACCTGTCGCTGTTCACCAGCGGCGAATTCGGTTTCGTGGCGCTGCCGGCGCAGTACACCACCGGCAGCTCGATCATGCCCAACAAGCGCAACCCCGACGTGATCGAGCTGATGCGCGCCACCCACGCCAGCGTGGCCGCCGCGCGCACCGAGATCGAACAGTTGCTGTCGCTGCCCTCGGGCTATCACCGCGACCTGCAGAGCAGCAAGGGCGCGATCTTCCATGGCTTCGGCCGCGGCCTGGCCGCGCTGGAGCTGCTGCCGGCGCTGCTGGCCAACCTGGAGTGGCGCGAGGACAGGCTGCGCGCGGCGATCGATTCGGGCATGTACGCCACCGACGTGGCGGTGGAAGCCGCGGTGGCCGGCGTGCCGTTCCGCGAGGCCTACCAGGCCGCCGCGGCATCGGCCGACAGCGCGGGGCAGGGGCGTACGCCGGAAGGCAGTCTGGCCGCGCGGGTCTCCCCCGGCGCCGCCGCCGATCTGCAGTTGCAGGCGCTGCGCGCGCGCTGGGACACGCTGGGATGAGCCTGCGCGGGCGTCGGGCAGGGGCGCGCGCGGCGCGCGCATCGCTCGCGTGGGCAGGCATGGCCGGCGGCCTGCGGACCATCGCCTTGGTGCTGCTCGCCGTGGGGCTGCTGGTGCTGCCCGCGGCCCCGGCCGGCGCGGCGGTGGCCAGTGCCGCGCCGAAGGTGGCGGTCTACCGCGGTGCGGCCGGCTGCCGCGGCTGCTCGGAAATGGTGGTGGATGCGCTGCGCGCGACCGGGCTGCCGCTGACCATCGTCTATGTCGGCGAGCGCGAAGCGCTGCACGTGACCCCCGCCACGCTGCGCGATGTCGACGTGTACATCCAGCCCGGCGGCGGCCAGGACATCCCGGCCGCATACGCCGCCCTGGGCGATGCCGGCGCCGCGGCCTTGCGCGACTTCGTCAGCGGCGGCAAGGGCTTCCTGGGCCTGTGCATGGGCGCATACCTGGCCGACCGCGACGGCATTGGCCTGGTCGATGTGGCGCTGCAGTCGGAAGTCGGGCGTCCGCGTTCGGGCATCGACGACGAAGGCGACCACACCATCGCCATCCGTTGGGACGGAACCTGGCAGCGCGTCTACTATCAGGACGGCCCGTTCCTCACCGGCAGCGCGGCGGATGGCTTCGTGCCGGTCGCGCAGTACGGCAACGGCGACGTGGCGATCGCGCGCTATCGCCATGGTCGTGGCACGGTGGTGCTGGCCGGGCCGCATCCGGAGGCGGACGAACGCTGGATGGACGAGGAGGACGACGAGGACGACGTCGCCCCGCAGGACAATCTGCGGCGGCTGCTGCGGTTGTTTCCCGGCCTTGGCGCCGGCGCGGCGGCAGCGCCGGCGGTGCGCTGAGGCTGCGAGCGGTCGTCGAACTTTTACCGGGGCGCATGCCATGCCGCGCCCTCGCATGCAGGAGAAGGCAATGACGTTGTACCTGGTGATGGCGATGCGCAAGCCGGCGTTTCCGGAGTCGGTGATCCAGCCGCATCGCGACTTTCTGGCCGCGCTGCGCGAGCGCGGGCTGCTGGAGCGCAGCGGCGGCTTCGGCGACGGCAGCGGCGGTGCCTATGTGCTCCAGAACGTGGACAGCCTGGCGCAGGCGCAGGCCATCGTCGCCGAGGATCCGCTGGCGATCCAGGCCGCGTCCGAGTTGACCGTGTATGCCTGGAACGCGCACTGAGCCGAGCGAGCGCCCGATGACCGCACCGACCGCTATCGCCGCCCCGTCCTTCGTCGAGCAACCGCTGCCGCCGTGGCGGCGCGCGGTGCTCAAGGTCGGCAGCAGCCTGCTGGCCGCCGACGGCGGCGGGCTCACGCCGCGCTTCGCGCTGGGCCTGGCGCAGTTCGTCTCGGCCAACCTGGCGGCGGGGCGGGAACTGGTGATCGTGTCCTCCGGCGCGGTCGCCGCCGGCCGCGCCATCGTGCCCAAGGCCGCCGAAGCCGGCGCGGCGCTGGCCGCGCGGCAGGCGCTGGCCGCGCTCGGCCAGGCGCAGCTGATCGCGCTGTGGCAGCGCTTCTTCGAGCGGCCGGTGGCGCAGGTGCTGCTGACCCACGACGACCTGCGCAACCGCCGCCGTTACCTCAATGCGCGCGCCACCCTGGGCGAGCTGTTGCGGCTGGGCGCGCTGCCGGTGGTCAACGAGAACGACACCGTCTCGGTGGACGAACTCAAGCTCGGCGACAACGACAATCTCGCCGCGATCGTCGCCGCCCTGGTCGATGCCGACGCGCTGTTCATCGCCACCGACATCGACGGCCTGTACACCGCCGACCCGCGTCGCGACCCGCAGGCGCAGCCGCTGCACGAGGTGCAGGAACTGAACGCGGCGGTGCTGGCGATGGCCGGCGGCAGCGGCAGCGGCGTGGGCACCGGCGGCATGCGCACCAAGCTGGAGGCCGCGGCCAAGGCCGGCGCCGCCGGCATCGAGACCTATCTGTTCAACGGCCGCAGCGCCGAGGTGGTGCGCGGCCTGGCCCAGGACCGCCTGCGCGGCACCCGCATCCATGCCGCGCGCACCCGCATCGCCGCACGCAAGTACTGGCTGCGCCACGTGCCGGTGGAGCCCGGCGCGATCCTGGTCGACGCCGGTGCCGCGGCCGCCTTGCTCGACAAGGGCGCCTCGCTGCTGCCGGGCGGCGTGGCCGGCGCCGTGGGCGAGTTCCGCCGCGGCGACATGGTCGAGGTGCGGCTGCGCGATGCGGCCGGCGAGCGCTGCCTGGCGCGCGGGGTCAGCCAGTACGCGGCGGTGGACATCCGCCGCATCGCCGGCCGCCACTCGCGCGACATCGAGACGATCCTGGGCTACAACTACGGTGAGAACGTGATTCATCGCGACGATCTGGTGGTCGTGCGGGAATCGGGAATGGGGAGTGGGGAATCGGCATAAGCGCGTATGTGCCGGCTCCGTGCTGCTACCGGTCCCGTCCGAACGCGTGTGCAGGCGCCGCGCCTCGCGTCTTCCGCCCCGAAGCCCAACCCAGCGCTTCGCCTTTTCGAATCCCGAATCCCGAATCCCGAATCCCCACCCAGCCACCGGAGCCCCCAATGACCTCCATCCGCACCCAGGCCCTGCAATGCCGCGACGCCGCGCAGGCACTGGCGCAGTTGTCGTCGTCGGCCAAACAGGCCTTGCTAGAGGCGATGGCGGCGGCATTGCAGGACGATGCGGAGGCGATCCTCGCCGCCAATGCGCGCGATCTGGAAGCGGCGCGGGCCAAGGACGTCGGCAGCGCGATGCTGGATCGGCTGGCGCTGGACCGCAAGCGCCTGGACGGCATCGCCGCGGCGCTGCGCGAGGTGGCGGCGTTGCCGGATCCGGTGGGCCAGGTCACCCGCGACGACGTGCGCCCCAACGGCATCCGCGTGCAGAAGGTGCGGGTGCCGCTGGGCGTGGTGGCGATGATCTACGAGGCGCGCCCCAACGTCACCGCCGACGCCGCGGCGCTGTGCATCAAGGCCGGCAACGGCGTGATCCTGCGCGGCGGCTCGGAGGCGATCCAGTCCAACACCGCCATCGCCGCGGCGCTGCGCCGGGCGCTGCGCGCCGCCGGCATCGGCGAGGCCGCGCTGACTCTGGTCGAGGACCTGCGCCGCGAGACCATGCTGGAGCTGCTGCAGCTCAGCGACATCGTCGACCTGGCGATCCCGCGCGGCGGCGAGGGGCTGATCCGCTTCGTCGCCGAACATGCGCGGGTGCCGGTGATCAAGCACTACAAGGGCGTGTGCCATCTGTTCGTCGATGCCTCGGCGGACCTGGCGCTGGCGGTGAAGCTGCTGGTCGACGGCAAGACCACGCGTCCGGCCGCCTGCAATTCCCTGGAAACGCTGCTGGTGCACGCCGACGTGGCCGCGCGCTTCCTGCCGCTGGCGGCGCAGGCGCTGCGCGAGCGCGGCGTCGCCCTGCGCGGCGATGCCGCCACCCGCGCGTTGCTGCCGGACATCGACAGCGCCAGCGACGACGACTACGCCGCCGAGTACCTGGACCTGCTCCTGGCAGTCGCGGTGGTGCCGGACCTGGACGCGGCGATCGCGCACATCCGCCGCTACGGCTCGGACCACACCGAGGTCATCGCCACCGCGGACGCGGCCACTGCCGAGGCGTTCGTACAGGCGCTGCGCGCGGCGGTGGTGATGGTCAACGCATCCTCGCGCTTCTCCGACGGCGGCGAACTCGGCCTGGGCGCGGAGATCGGCATCTCCACCACGCGCCTGCACGCCTACGGCCCGATGGGCCTGGAAGCGCTGACCGTGGAGCGCTTCGTGGTGCGCGGGGAAGGCCAGGTCCGGCACTGACATGCCGCTTCGTCACCGCGCGAACGGCCGCGCGACGCTGCTGGCGGTGGCGGCACTGGCGGCGGTGCTCGGCGACGTCGGTCACGAACTGGCGCATACCGCCGTGGCCGCGGCGACGCCCGGGGTGCAGTTGCTGCGGCTGTCGACCGTCGGCCTGAGTACGCTCGGCAGTTCTCCCTGGATCGCCCTGGCCGGCCCGGCGTTCAATCTGTGCGCGGCACTGACGCTGGTGGCCGCACGCTGGCGCGCGTTGTCGCCGGCATGGCGTTACTTCGCGTGGGTGTTCGGCAGCTTCAATCTGTTCAATGCGCTTGCGTATCCGGTGTATTCGGCGGTGCTGGGAAGCGGCGACTGGGCGACGGTGTTCGCCGGTGTCGCGTCGGGAATGGTCTGGCGCGTGCCCTTAGGGCTCTTCGGCGCGATGGGGTATGCGGCCACCATCCACGCCGTCGGAGCAACGCTGGCGGCCCTGTGCGCCGATGGCCTGATGGATGGCGAGGCTGCACTGCGCGCCTGCAGGCTGTCGTATCTGGGATTCGCCGGCGTGCTGGTCCTCGGCGCCGTGTTCAATCCGGTGGGCTGGATGCTGGTGCTGACCTCGGGCGTGGCGACCGGTTTCCTGGCCATGGCGGGCATGCTACGTGTCGCGGTGCCGTCGGCGCCGCTGGTCGTTCCGGCGCGCCTGCAACCGGGGCGCGCGTGGTGCGTGGCCGGGGTGGTGGCCAGCGTCCTGTTCGTGGCGGTGATGGGGCCGGGCATCGAGCTGGGCTGATCGGCCTGGGCCGAGGCGTGCGGTGTGCCGGCATGTTGCGGTCCCGGCGATCGGGGGCGACCCACCCAGCCTTTGTCACTTGCCGAGCGGGGCGTCGTCGCCTAGCGTCGCGGATTCGCCTCCTTTCGGGATCCAACGCCCATGCGCCGCCTCGCTCCCTGCCTGCTCGCCGCTGCCGTCGCCCTCGCCACCGCCGGGGCCGCGTTCGCCCAGACCGCGCCGATGACCCCGGACATCACCGGCAAGCCGTTCGTCGCGCCGACCGCGGCCAACGACTACGTCAAGCGCGAGGTGATGATCCCGATGCGCGACGGGGTCAAGCTGCACACGGTGATCGTGCTGCCCAAGGGCGCGCACGGCGCGCCGATCCTGCTCACGCGCACGCCATACGACGCCAGCGGCCGCGCCAGCCGGCTGGCCTCGCCGCACATGCGCGATCTGCTGCCGCAGGGCGACGAGGTGTTCGTCGACGGCGGCTACATCCGCGTGTTCCAGGACATCCGCGGCAAGTACGGGTCGGAGGGCGACTACGTGGTGACCCGGCCGCTGCGCGGGCCGCTCAACCCGACCCAGGTCGATCACGCCACCGATGCCTGGGACACCATCGACTGGCTGGTCAAGCACGTGCCCGAATCCAACGGCAAGGTCGGCATGATCGGTTCGTCCTACGAGGGCTTCACCGTGGTGATGGCGCTGGCCGATCCGCATCCGGCGCTGAAGGTGGCCGCGCCGGAAAGCCCGATGATCGACGGCTGGATGGGCGACGACTGGCTCAACTACGGCGCCTTCCGCCAGGTCAACCTGGACTACTTCACCGGCCAGATGACCCGGCGCGGCAAGGGCGAGGGCATCCCGCGCCAGGGCTACGACGACTACAGCAACTTCCTGCGCGCCGGCTCGGCCGGCGACTACGCCAAGGCCGCCGGGCTGGAGCAGTTGCCGTGGTGGCGCAAGCTCACCGAACACCCGGCCTACGATGCGTTCTGGCAGGAGCAGGCGCTGGACAAGGTGATGGCGCGCACTCCGCTGAAGGTGCCGACGATGTGGCTGCAGGGGCTGTGGGACCAGGAAGACATGTGGGGCGCGATCCACAGCTACGAGGCGATGGAGCCGCGCGACACCGGCAACGACAGGAACTACCTGGTGATGGGGCCGTGGCGGCACAGCCAGGTCAACTACGAAGGCGCCTCGCTGGGCGCGCTGCAGTTCGACGGCGACACCGCGCTGCAGTTCCGTCGCGACGTGCTCAAGCCGTTCTTCGACCAGTACCTGGTCGATGGCGCGCCCAAGGCCGACACGCCGCCGGTGCTGATCTACGACACCGGCGCCAACCACTGGGACCGCCTGCAGCGCTGGCCGCTGAGCTGCGCGCAGGGCTGCCCGGCGCAGAGCAAGCCGCTGTACCTGGAGGCCGGCGGCCGCGTCTCGTTCGAGGCGCCCAAGGCCGGGCAGGACGACTACACCGAATACGTGTCCGACCCGGCCAAGCCGGTGCCGTTCGTGCCGCGCCCGGTGGTGTTCGGCGACCGCGACATGTGGACCACATGGCTGGTCCACGACCAGCGCTTCGTCGACGGCCGTCCCGACGTGCTGACCTTCGTCAGCGAACCGCTGCAGGCGCCGCTGCGCATCGCCGGTGCGCCGCAGGTGCACCTGCAGGCCTCCACCAGCGGCAGCGACAGCGACTGGGTGGTGAAGCTGATCGACGTGTACCCGGACCAGATGGCGTCCGAGCCGAAGCTGGGCGGCTACGAGCTGCCGGTGTCGCTGGCGATCTTCCGCGGCCGCTATCGCGAGAGCTTCGAGCACCCGGCGCCGTTGACCCCGAACCAGCCGCTGGCCTACAACTTCGGTCTGCCCACCGCCAACCACACCTTCGAGCGCGGCCACCGGGTGATGGTGCAGGTGCAGTCCAGCCTGTTCCCGCTGTACGACCGCAACCCGCAGACCTACGTGCCCAACATCTACTTCGCCAAGCCCGGCGACTACCAGAAGGCGACGCAGCGGATCTGGCACACGCCGCAGCAGGCGAGCTTCATCAGTCTGCCGGTGTATTGAGCGAAGCCGGCGCCGGCGCGTGGTGCGCCGGCGTGTGGCGTTCGGCGTGCCGCGAACGCGTGTTCAGTTCCGCGACTCGACCAGCGAGAGGTTGCAGGTTTCGCCCGGAGCGGATTGCGAGTAGTCGAAGCGCGAAAGCTTCTTGCCGGCGGTCTGCGCGGCGAGCAGGCTCGCATAGGCGGACTTGCCGAACTCGTCGCTGAGGTTGAAGTAGACGATGTCGAACTTGCAGTTGGTGGAAAACGCATCCTTGATGCTGAAGTACGCGGTGCCGCCGCCCTGCACGCCGAGTCGGTCCACCTGCTTGTCGGTTTCGGTCACCGCGGCTGCGGGTGCGCAATAGAAGGCGATCAACGAGAGGCAGAGTGCCGCTTGCAGTTTCATGGTGTCGTGTCCGTTTGTCTGAGTCGTGAACGTCGAAACGGACATGCCCGCCACCTCGCCTCCGGCGCGTGTCGTTGCCGCAGAAGGAGGTAGTGATGAATGCGCCGGTTCCCCGCCTTTATTGTGGCGACAAGCCAGGCCGGGGAGTCAAGATGCGCGGCCATCGAGAGGGTGGAAGCGGGCGGTGGCGGAGGCTGTTGCCGCGCGGCGTGGCCGGCACCGGATTGCAGGCACAAAAAAACCCGGAAAACGTTGGTTTTCCAGGCTTCTTGTGACCTTGAAACTGGTCGGGGAGACAGGATTCGAACCTGCGACCTCTACGTCCCGAACGTAGCGCTCTACCAGACTGAGCTACACCCCGAAGGAGCCGCACATGATACGGAGGTCTTCCGCATTCGGCAAGCGCCTTTGCAAAAAAATTTCAGTCCGTCGCGTCGGCCGCGTCCGCGGCGTTGCGCTCGCGGGCCTCGAACCACATGCCGTTGAGGATGGCGGCGGTGGAGGCCAGGCCGACACCGAGAATCCAGGCGAAGTACCACATGATGTTTCTCCTTGCAGGCGCGTCAGTACGCGTTGGGGTTGTCGTCCAGGGAGGCGGCGGTGACCTTGCCCTTCAGCAC
>JBEVKG010000317.1:0-33704 GCA_040509765.1 Xanthomonas sp. | reverse complement strand
GCGTGCCCGTGGCCGCGTCATCGCTCGGGCGTGGACGGACGTCCACTTCCTCGCTCTTCCTTGCCACAGGCACGCGCAACCGCGGCGCGGCATGCTCGGGGATAGGTGACACGCCCTAGCGGCCGCCGCAAGCGGGTCCGGGCGCCGGGAGTTGCGCGCGATTGCTGCCCGCAAAGTGATAAACCGGTCGTAAATAGCTGCCCCGCTTGGAGAATCGAATTTATCCACATCTGCTGTGGATAAAGCTGTGCATGAAGGGCATGCTCCACGCCGTGAAGACGGACTCACAAGCCTCTGCCACGAGTTGGACAAAAAAGCGCCAATCGCATTTATGCCTTATGGAACAGTCACTTGGCCGTGAAACACAGATGCAACATGGTTTCGCGGGGGCTTGACAAGACCAGTCACGGGCCAATTTCCGGTGCTGTGCACAACCTGCCATCGCCTTGGTGCCGGATGAGCCGATCGTGGCGCCGCTGTCAAGCGCGCGGTGTGGCGGCTGCCTCGTTATCATCGCGCCGATGATGGAGTTCCGATGACCGCCACGTCCCCTTCCGATGGCGTGGCCGCACCGCCCGCCCTGGCCGCGTTCCTGCGCGGGATCGAACGCCGCGCCGCGGTCCTGGCCGACCTGCAGAGCGGCCGGCCCGAGCGCGGCATGCCTGCCCTGGCCGCGGCGATGCGGGCGTTCCGCAGCCACGCCGCGGCGCTGCCGATGGCCGACTGGCCGCTGCGTTTCTGGAAACTGCTCGGCGCGGTGCCGAGCCTGCGCCAGGCCGATGACGGCGAGGGCGTCTGGCCGGCGCCGCTGGCGCATCTGCGCAGCCTGCAGCCGGCCGACCGCCTGGCGCTGCTGCTGCGCATCGTCGCCGGGCTGGACGAGCCGCTCGCCGCGCAGGTGCTGCAGGTGTCCGACGAGGCCTACCAGCAGGCGCTGGCCCGGGCCTGTCCGCGCGACGCCGCCGGGCGTCCGGACGCAGCGGCCTGGCGCGCGCTGGCCGAGGCGGCGCAACAGTGCCTGCGCGAGCTGCCGCCGGCACGGCTGCACGCCCTGGCGCAACTGCGCGATGCGGCGATCGCCGGCAGTACGGCCTCGCCGGCAGCGGCCACGGCTCCCGCTCCCGACCCGACCCCCGCGCGTTCGCGCCGCCGCGGAACGCGCCCGGCCCTGCGCACGCGCCTGGCCGGGGCGGTGATCGCCGTCGTGGTCCTGGCCCTGGTCGGCACCGTGTTCTGGGACCGCCTGCCCTGGCACCGTTCCCGTGCCGCCGCCGCGGCAGGTGGCAGCGACGCGAGCCTGGCGCTGGGCGATACCGGCCCGGTGCAGGTGGAAGTGCTGCCGCCGGAATCGGACACCGCCAGCGCGCCGCCGTTGCAGGCCGACCCGCCGGCGCCGCTGCCGGAGCCGGCGATCTACGACCTGGATTTCTACGCGTGGTACGCCGCCGGTGCGCCGCCGCCGCGGATCGAGCGCAGCGCCCCCAGTGCGGCCGACCTGGCCGAGGCCGCCGAGACTCCGCCGGCCGCAGCGGCCCCGGCCGTGGTACCCGCGGCGGCGAGCACGCCACCGGCGCTGACCCCGGCGCAACTGCGTGCGCGCCAGGCCGCCTGGGACGCGCTGCCGACGGCGGCGCAGGCGCGCCTGCGCCAGGTCGCCACGGCCTTCGCCGGTCTGCCGATCGAGCAGCAGCGCAGCTTGCATGCGCAGTTCGCCGAGATGGACGCGCTGGAGCGCCATGGCTGGTTGCTCGGCCCGGAACTGGGTGCCGAGTTCTGGGCGCTGCAGCCGCTGCTGGGCTACGTGCCCCAGGCGCAGCGGCAGGCGTTGCTGGGCCTGTTGCGCAGCCTGCCGGCGGACCAGCGCGAGCATCTGGCGCTGTTGTCGCAACGCACCCCCCCGCAGGACCGCGCCGCCTTGCGCCGCGACCTGCTGGCGCAGGGCGCCGACAGCCGCGGCGCCTGGCTGAAGCAGCGCGCGGCGCGCTGAGCCGCGCGCGCGGCGCCCTGCTTCCCCGGTCCCCGGTCGCGGGACCCGGGTTCCGGCCTTCCTGTAGAATGCGCGGCCTCCGCCACCCGGTGCCGGCGCTGTCTGCGCGGCCGCAGTCGGCGGGATCGCCAGAGTCTTGCAATGTTTTCCTCTTCCACCCCGGCCTCGGTCCGGGGCCGCGAACTGCGCAGCACCGCGCAGCTCGCCCTGCCGCTGGTCCTGGGGCACGTCTCCACCGGCCTGATCAGCTTCGTCGACAACGTGATCGCCGGCCACCACGGCACCCGCACGCTGGCCTCGGTGACGGTCGGCACGGCCCTGCTGTGGCTGCCGATGATGATCCCGATCGGCACCCTGATCGCCCTGACCGCCTCGGTGTCGCAGCTCGACGGCGCTAAGCGCCATGCGCAGATCGGGCCGCTGTTCCGCCAGGCGCTGTGGCTGTCGCTGGGCCTGGGCCTGCTGATGTTCGCGTTCCTGAGCGTGATGCCGATGGCGCTGCCGCAACTGGGCATCGCCCCGGAGATCGTGCCCGGCGCGCGCGACTTCCTGCTTGCGATCCGCTGGGGCGTGCCGGCGCTGGTGCTGTACTTCTGCATGCGCTACCTCAGCGAAGGCATGCACTGGACCTTGCCGACCATGCTGCTCGGCTTCGGCGGCCTGCTGCTGCTGGCCCCGCTCGGCTATGCGCTGACCTTCGGCCTGTGGGGTCTGCGCGAGCACGGTGCCGGCGGCCTGGGCATGGCCTCGGCGATCATGATGTGGGCGCAGGCGCTGTGCTTCGCGTGCTACCTGGCGCGTTCCAGGCGCTTCGCGCCGCTGCGCCTGTTCGCGCAGTTCGAGGCGCCGGACCTGCGCGCGATCGTCGGGCTGCTGAAGACCGGATTGCCGATCGGCGTGACCATCCTGATGGAAGGCGGCCTGTTCATCGTCACCGCGCTGCTGATCGCGCGGCTTGGCGAGGTGCCGGCGGCGGCGCACCAGATCGCGATCAATGTGGCGCAGCTGTGCTTCATGGTGCCGATGGGCGTGGCCGAGGCGACCACGGTGCGGGTCGGCCGCGCCGCCGGTGCCGGCGACGCGGTGGGCGTGCGCGGTGCGGCCTGGGCCGGCTATGCGATCGTGCTCGGCACCCAGGCGCTGTCGGCGCTGGTGCTGCTGTTCGGCCACGACGCCATCGTCGGCGTCTACACCAGCGATTTGGCGGTGGCGGCGCTGGCCTCCACGTTGCTGCTGTACGCAGCCACGTTCCAGTTCCCCGACGGCGTGCAGGTGCTGTCGGCCGGTGCGCTGCGCGGCCTCAAGGACACCCGCGTGCCGATGCTGCTGGCCCTGTGTTCCTACTGGGGCCTGGGCATGCCGCTGGGTGCCGGCCTCGGCCTGTGGCTGGGCTGGGGACCGCAGGGCATGTGGATCGGCCTGATCCTGGGCCTGACCGCGGCCGCGGTGATGATGGGCGCGCGCTTCCGCTGGAGCAGCGCGCGGCTGCTGGCCGCGTCGGCGACCCCCTGACTTCAGACGCATGTGCGGCGCCTGACGCAGCCGGTATGCTGCGCAGGCGCAAGACGCCTTCCTTTCGGAGCTTTCCATGAACCAACCCGTGCGTCGCAGCCCCGTCGCCAACTTCTTCGTCGGCCTGTGGGATGTGATGAACTTCACCCGCCGGTTGATCTTCAACCTGGTGTTCTTCGGCTTCCTGTTGCTGATCCTGCTGGCGATGGTGTTCGCGATGGCGCGCGGCGACGGCGGCAAGGCGCTGCGCGACCGCACCACGCTGCTGATCGCGCCGGAAGGCAAGCTGGTCGAGCAGTTCAGCGCCGACCCGGTCAGCCGCGCGCTGGCCAAGGCGATGAACGACAAGGGCGCCCAGGAGATCCAGTTGCGCGACCTGGTGCGCGCGATCGAGGCGGCCAAGACCGATCCGAAGATCGAGCGCGTGGCGCTGCGCCTGGACAAGCTGCAGCCCAGCGGCTTCGCCTCGATGCGCGAGGTGGAGCGCGCGCTGCAGGACCTGCGCAGCTCCGGCAAGCAGATCGTCGCCTACAGCGACAATCTGAGCCAGTGGCAGTACCTGCTGGCCGCGCAGGCCAACGAGGTCTACCTGGATCCGATGGGCTCGATGACCCTGGAAGGCCTGGGCCGCTACCGCCAGTACTTCCGCGAGGGCCTGCAGGACAAGCTCGGCGTGGACGTGCACCTGTTCAAGGTCGGCGAGTACAAGTCCGCCGCCGAGCCCTACGTGCTCGACGCGGCCTCGCCGGCGTCCAAGGAAGCCGACCTGTTCTGGATGAACGACGTGTGGCAGCGCTACGTGGCCGACATCGCCAAGGCGCGCAAGCTGGCGCCGGAGCAGATCACCGCCGGCATCGACACCATGCCCGAGGGTGTGGCCGCCGCTGGCGGCGACCTGGCCAAGTTCGCCCTGCAGCAGAAGCTGGTGGACGGTCTGAAGACCCGCGAGGACGTCGAGCAGCTGCTGACCAAGCGCGGCGTCGCCGACGACGATGCCGATACCGGCTTCCGTAACGTCGACCTGGACGGCTACCTGCAGCAGCTCGACCTGCGCCGCTCGCCGGTGGATTCGCGGCCGCAGGTGGCGGTGGTGGTCGCGGCGGGCGAGATCAGCGGCGGCGAACAGCCGGCCGGCCGCATCGGCGGCGAGTCGACGGCGGCGCTGCTGCGCCAGGCGCGCGACGACGACGCGGTGAAGGCGGTGGTGCTGCGGGTGGATTCGCCCGGCGGCGAAGTGTTCGCCTCCGAGCAGATCCGCCGCGAGGTGGTGGCGTTGAAGGCCGCCGGCAAGCCGGTGGTGGTGTCGATGGGCGATCTGGCCGCGTCCGGCGGCTACTGGATCAGCATGAACGCCGATCGCATCTACGCCGACCCGTCGACCATCACCGGCTCGATCGGCATCTTCGGCATGATCCCCAACATCACCCGCACCCTGGACAAGATCGGCGTGCATACCGACGGCGTCGGCACCACGCGCTTCGCCGGCGCGTTCGACATGACCCGGCCGATGGACCCGGCGGTGGGCCAGCTGATCCAGTCGGTGATCAACAAGGGCTATGCCGACTTCACCGGCAGGGTCGCGCAGGCGCGCGGCAAGTCGGTCGAGGCCATCGACCAGGTGGCGCGCGGCCGCGTGTGGAGCGGTGCGCAGGCCAAGGAGCGCGGCTTGGTGGATGCGTTCGGTGGCTTCAAGGACGCGGTGGCCGATGCCGCTGCGCGTGCCAAGCTGGGCGGCCCGGACAAGTACCGGGTGCGCTACGTCGAGAAGCCGGCCACGCCGTTCTCGCAGTTCGTCAGCGGTTTCGCCGGCAGCCGCCTGGGCGTGTGGATGCTGAGCGACTCGGCGCTGGGCCATGCCCTGCTGGCGCGCAGCATGCCGGAGCTGGACACCCAGTTGCGCTTCGTCAAGGACGCGGCCGACACCCGTCCCGGCGCGCCGGTGAAGGCGCTGGCCTACTGCTTCTGCGGTCTGTAAGCCGGCACTGCGCCGGTGGCGGCGCGCCCTTGGGCGCGTCGCGTGCTTCCTGCAACGCCGGCCCTCGGGCCGGCGTTCTTCATTGGGCGGTGGCGGCGTCGAGCGCGGCCTTCTGCGTGGCCGCGGCGTGGTCGAGCGTGGCCTGGGTCTGCTTGGCGCGGTCCAGCGGCTGGGCGATGGCGGTGCGCAACGCGCTGGCCTTCGGCGGTGGCGGCGCATCGGGCGGCTGCGGCGGCTCCGGCCTGCAGGCGGCGAGCACTGCGAGCAGCGGCAATGCCAACGTCATCCTGTGCAGTGGTGCGGACATGGCGGCGACCTCCTCGAGGGTGGAGGTATCATCCTACGCCTCTCACGTGAGCAGACAGGCACGCGCATGCAGCACCGTTGGCGGCTGGACGGACAGACCGCACTGATCACCGGCGCCAGCGCCGGCATCGGCCTGGCGATCGCCCGCGAATTGCTCGGGTTCGGCGCCGACCTGCTGCTGGTGGCGCGCGACATCGACGCGCTGGAAGCGGCGCGCGACGAACTGCGCGAGGCCTTTCCCGAGCGCGGCATCCTGGCGCTGGCCGCCGACGTCGCCGACGACGAGGACCGCCGCGAGATCCTGGACTGGGTCGAGGACCATGCCGACGGCCTGCACCTGCTGATCAACAACGCCGGCGGCAACCTCAGCAAGGCCGCGGTGGACTACACCGAGGACGAGTGGCGCGGCATCTTCGAGGCCAACCTGTTCTCCGCGTTCGAGCTGTCGCGCTATGCGCATCCGCTGCTGGCGCAGCACGCGGCCTCGGCGATCGTCAACGTCGGCAGCGTGTCCGGGCTGACCCACGTGCGCAGCGGCGCGCCCTACGGCATGACCAAGGCGGCGCTGCACCAGCTCACCCGCAACCTCGCCGCCGAGTGGGCCGAGGACGGCATCCGCGTCAATGCGGTGGCGCCGTGGTACATCCGCACCCGCCGCACCTCCGGCCCGCTGTCGGACCCGGACTACTACGAGCAGGTGATCGAGCGCACGCCGATGCGCCGCATCGGCGAACCGGAGGAAGTGGCGGCGGCAGTCGGGTTCCTGTGCCTGCCGGCGGCCAGCTACATCACCGGCGAATGCATCGCGGTGGACGGCGGCTTTTTGCGCTACGGGTTCTAGCGGCTGTGCGGCGGCTGCGCGCGCGCCGGGTGCAGGCCGAAAGGCGCAGCGCAGGAGGCCCCGGGCGTATGTCGTCGGGACTGAAGTCCCTCCCACAAGGTGTGCGCGCGTATCGCGATGGCGATGGGCCGGTTGCTGTGGCTAGTGTCAGGAAGTGGCTGCGGTCGGGTGTTGTGCCTGCCGGCGGCCAGCTATATCACTGGCGAATGCAGCGCGGTGGACGGCGATTTTTGCGGTACGGGTTCTCGCGGCTGTGCGGCGGCTGCGCGCGCGCCGGGTGCCGGCCGAAAGGCGCAGCGCAGGAGGCCCCGGGCGATACGTCGTCGGGACGGAAGTCCCTCCCACAAAGGTGGGTGCGCGATTACCGCGGTGGATCGGCTGCGGGGTAATCCGTAGGAGCGGCTTCAGCCGCGACCAGGCTTTCCCGGTAACGCCCGGTCGCGGCTGACGCCGCTCCTACGCAACCAGGCGCACACCCACGCGCGAGCGAGATGGATCAGGGCGCAGGCTGCTCCTGTGCGCCGCAGTTGCTGGCCTCGAGCAGGTGCTGGCGGCGTTCGAACTCCATGCGCAGCGCCTCGGCATGGTCGGGCACGGCGAAGCGCCAGTGCGTCTCGGCCTCGGCCACGTAACTCTTCCAGGTCTCGCACAGCTGCTCGGCGGGCAGCGGCTTGCATTGGTCGCGCAGCACTTCGCAGGCGCTGCCGCCGGCCTGGTTGGGGCCACCGTCCAGGTCCGTCGTGTTCAACGGCACGCAACGCGGTGGCGGTTCGGCGACCTCGCCGATGTAGGACGATTGTTCGCGGGTGGTGCACGTGTACAGCGGTGGCGGCGGCAGCGCTGGAAGCGGTGGCGGTGCAGCGGCGACTGTGTCAGGCGTGCCTGGCGCGTCAGCAGGCGCGGTCGTGGACGCGGCCGTCGTGGCGCTTGCGGGGGGCGGCGATGGCGCGGGCTTCGCTGCGAGCGTGCTCGGCAGTGCAGCGCTGCTCACGCCTTGCATGATCTTTTTCTGCTGGCGCATGCCCTTGGGGCAGGGCATGTTCTGGATGGTCAGGTTGTCCTGCGCATCGGTGCAGCGGTAGAACACCACCGGTTCGGCGTGCGCGGCGCCGGCACAGGTCAGCGCCACGGCGAAGCAGAGTGCGCGGCGCATCAGCTGCCGCCGCAATCGCGTGCCAGGCGCGCATCGATGCCGCGCTGTTCGGTCTCCATCGCGCGACGCTCGCTCTGCAGCGCGCTGTTGTAGCGACGGATCAGCTCCCAGCGGCGATCGCTCAGGCGCGCGCAGACCTCCTGCTCGGGCAGCGCCATGCAGGTGTCGCGGATCAGGGTGCTGCCGGCCGGCACGATCACGCCGGCGCCGGCGGCCACTCCCGGCGGCGGTGGCCCGGGCGGGCGCGGGCCGCCGGGCGGAGGCGGTCCCGGCGGGCCGGGCGAGCGGCCATCGGGGCCGCGCCCGGATGGCCGCGCGTAGGGTCCTTCGGCATAGCCATAGGCCCACAGCGGCACCCAGCGCGGATTGCCGGCGTTGTCGTCGCTGGTGTAGCGCGTGCCCTCCGGGGTGACGCACTCGTACATCGGCTGCGGCGGCTGCACGGTGACGATGCGCAGTTCGCGCTGCGGCAGCGGCGCCGGGGAAGCCTCCCCGCGCGCCGGATCGGTGCTGATGGTGGTGGTCGGCCGCGGCGGCGGATCGCGCGGACGCTGCATGTCCAGCACCTGCTGCTGGCGCGCGTTCTCGCAGGGGGCGTTTTGCAGGCTGACCGCGCCGGAAGCGGCGATGCAGCGGTAGATACGCACCGACGCGTTGTTGCCGTCGCTGCGCACCGTCTGCGTCTGCTGCGCCCAACCGGCGCCGATCCAGGGCGACAGGCTCAGCAGCAGCAATGGGCGGAGAAGGAGGCGCATGCGCGCATCTTGCGCGCCTTGGGCGGCCAGGGAAAGGGCGGTGCTGTCGGGAGTCAGGACGCGATGGGAGCGCGGCATGCCGGCGCATTGATCTGTCGCTGCGGGGGCTTCGGCCGACCCCATCCGCCCGTGCGGGGTACCCGCCCCCGAAGGAAGAAGGAAAGCGCTTAGCCCCTCTCCCGCCGGGAGGGAGGTTGGGGTGAGGGTCCGGAGCGCGAAGCGCAGGCGTTGATGTGGCGATGCGAGCTGCGCCCGTACCCGCATCCGCCTCTGCGGGGCACCTTCCCCCGGAGGGAGGGGGAAGCGTGTAGCCCCTCTCACCCCGGGAGAGGGGTTGGGGAGAGGGGGTGGGGTGAGGGCCCGGAGCGCGAAGCGCCCACGTTTCTCCATCGCGCCGTTGTCGCCGGGCGTCGACGCAGCGGAAGGCGGCGTGCCGTGCGGGAGGCCAGCGCCTCAGGCGCGCAGGATCTCGCCGCTGGCGGCATCGCGGATCGGGGTCGGCTGGGCCAGGCCGCCGGTCTGGCCATCGAGCAGGCCGTCGAGGGCGCCCAGCACCAAGGGATCCAGTTCGCTGCGCTGCCGCGCCGGCGGCTCGCCGCCGCGGTTGGCGCTGGTCGACACCAGGGCGCCGCCCCAGGCCCGGCACAGGGCCGCCACCAGCGGATGCGCGCTGATCCGTACGGCGATGCCCTGGTGCGCGCCGGTGATCCACGGCGGTGCGTGCGCGGCGGCGGGCAGGATCCAGGTGTGCGGTCCTGGCCAGCTGGCCAGCACCGCGGCGAGCCGCTCCGGCGGCAACGCCGCCAGGTCGAGCAGCGGGCGCAACGGATCCAGTTCGGCGGCGACCACGATCAGGCCCTTGTCCACGGGCCGCTGCTTGATCCGCAGCAGGCGGGTCACGGCGGTCTCGTCGTGCGGATCGCAGCCCAGGCCCCACACGGCTTCGGTGGGGTAGGCGATCACGCCGCCCTGGCGCAGGACGGCGACGGCATGGCTCAGCGACAGGTCGGTCATGCGCGCAATGATGCGGCACCTGCTCGTCTAAGGACAATGAGGGTCACGGCACGTCGGGCTGTGGCAGGGGGTTCCAGCGGCTGCCGGCAGCGGAAGGGCGCTTGCACCGCGGAAGCACCTGCAGGCCGCCGCTCGGCCGCGGCACAGCCTCGAAAGTCGGCATCGGCCACCGCACCATCCCGACAGGGCGGCGGCCGCTGCCATGTGTGTCCCCGAAGCGGCCGCAGCCGCGGCAGCGCGCTGCTGCAAGCGCGGCCTCAGGCTGCAGGTTCGTCTGGAAGGGCGGCCTCAGCCGCCCTTGACCACCGTCTTCTTCGCCGCCTTCTTCACCGCTTTCTTGGCGGTCTTCTTCGCGGCCTTCTTGGCGACGGTCTTCTTCGCCGCCGGCTTGGCCGGGGCGTCGGCGGCGGCCTTCTTCGCCGCGCTCTTCTTCGGCGCGGCTTCCTTCTTGGCGGCGGCCTTCTTGGCGCCGAAGCCCTTGCGCACCGGCTTGCCGGTTTCCTCCAGCAGCTTCTGCACTTCGTCCAGGCTCAGCGTGGCCGGCTCGCGATCCTTGGGGATCTTGCCGTTGAGCTTGCCGTCGCTGATGTACGGGCCGAAGCGGCCGTTGAGCACCTGGATGTCGCTGCCGGGGAATTCCTTGATGATGCGGTTGCGCGCGATCTCTTCCTTCTCCTCGATCAGGAACACCGCACGGGCCAGATCGATGGTGTAGGGGTCGTCTTCCTTCTTCAGCGAGGCATAGACGCTGCCGCGCTTGGCGAACGGGCCGAAGCGGCCGATGCCGACGCTGACCTCCTCGTCCTTGTCCTGGCCGAGGCTGCGCGGCATCAGGAACAGCTCCAGCGCCTCCTCCAGGGTGATGGTGTGCATGCTCTGGCCGGGACGCAGCGACGCGAACTTGGGCTTGTCCTCGGCGTCCTCGGCGGTGCTGCCGATCGCCGCGTACGGCCCGAAGCGGCCCAGGCGCACGCTCACCGGCTTGCCGGTCTTGGGGTCGGTGCCGAGCTCGCGCGCGCCACTGGCTTCGGCGCGATCGACCGATTCCTTCTTGTCCTCGACCAGTTCCTTGAACGGTTCCCAGAAGCGCGACATCAGCGGGATCCAGTCTTCCTCGCCGCGCGAGACTGCGTCGAGCTCGTCCTCGAGCTTGGCGGTGAAGTCGTAGTCCACGTAGCGGGTGAAGTGGCTGGACAGGAACTTGGACACCGCGCGGCCGACGTCGGACGGGCGGAAGCTGCGGCCTTCCATTTCCACGTACTTGCGGAACAGCAGGGTCTGGATGATCGAGGCATAGGTCGAGGGACGGCCGATGCCGTACTCTTCCAGCGCCTTCACCAGCGCCGCTTCGGTGAAGCGCGGCGGCGGCTGGGTGAAATGCTGCTCGGCCAGGATGCGTTCCAGCGGCACGCGGTCGCCGGGCTTCATCGCCGGCAGCTTGCGGCCTTCGTCCTCGTCCTCGGCGCTCTTGTTGTCCTTGCCTTCCTCGTACACGGCCAGGAAACCGGCGACGACCACGGTGGTGCCGCTGGCGCGGAACACGTGTTCGCTGCCGGCCGACAGGTCGACGCTGACGGTGTTGAGCGTGGCCGGGATCATCTGGCAGGCCACCGCACGCTTCCAGATCAACTCGTACAGCTTGCGCTCGTCGTCGGTGAGGAAGCGCGCCACCTGCGACGGGGTGCGCAGCGCCGAGGTCGGGCGCACCGCTTCGTGCGCTTCCTGGGCGTTCTTGGACTTGGTCTGGTAGGTGTTGGGCTGGTCCGGCAGCGAGGCGATGCCGAAGTCGCGGGCGATCACGTCGCGGATCTCGGCCAGCGCCTCCTGCGACAGGTTGACCGAGTCGGTACGCATGTACGAGATCAGGCCGACCGTGCCTTCGTCGCCGATCGCCACGCCTTCGTACAGCTTCTGCGCCACCTGCATGGTCTTGCGGGTGGTGAAGCCGAGCTTGCGCGAGGCTTCCTGCTGCAGGGTGGAGGTGGTGAACGGCGGTGCCGGGCGGCGCTTGCGCTCCTTGCTGGCCACGTCGGTGACGTGCAGCGCGCCCTGCGCGGCCTGCTGGATGCGCAGGCGCGCGGACTCGGCGGTGTCGCCATCGGTGATGGTGAACTGTTCGAACTTCTGCCCGTCGAGCTTGATCAGCTTCGCATTGAAGTGCTGCGAGGGATGCGCGCACTCGGCACCGATCGACCAGTACTCGCGGGCGATGAAGGCTTCGATCTCCTCCTCGCGCTCGACGATCATGCGCAGCGCCGGCGACTGCACGCGGCCGGCGGACAGGCCGCGTTGCACCTTGCGCCACAGCACCGGCGACAGGTTGAAGCCGACCAGGTAGTCCAGCGCGCGGCGCGCCTGCTGCGCATCGACCAGGTCGCCGGCGATCTGCCGCGGCTGCGCCATCGCTTCCTTGATCGCGCGCGGGGTGATTTCGGTGAACACCACCCGGTGCAGCGGCTTGCCCTTGAGCAGCCCGCGCTCCTGCAGGATCTCGGCGATGTGCCAGCTGATCGCTTCGCCCTCGCGGTCCGGGTCGGTCGCCAGGTAGATGTCTTCGGCCGTCTTGGCCGCCTTGGCGATGGCCTCCACGTGCTTCTCGTTCTTGTCGATCAGCGCGTAGCGCATCGCGAAGCCGTCGTCCGGATCCACCGCGCCTTCCTTCGGGATCAGGTCGCGCACGTGCCCATACGAGGCCAGGACGTGGAAATCCTTGCCGAGGTATTTGTTGATCGTCTTGGCCTTGGCGGGCGATTCGACGATGAGCAGGTGCTTGGACATGGCGGGTCGGGCTTCGATGGGCGTGGGCGGACGCCCTGGGGGCGGTAGGGTGGCGCAATTGCTCCGGTTAGTGAAGCGTTGCGGTCGTGCAGAGAAGCCGACGCCCGGGACGGAACCCCCGGGCGTTCAGCTACGGCGCTTATTTATTAGTGGGCATGTCCGGCGTCCGCTGTCAAGCCGGCGCCGGCCGGCCGGGCCGCCGTGCACGCGGCAGCGCGGCTCCGGGAACCCGCCGGACTCAGTGCCAGCCGCCCTTGGCGGCCATGCCGATCGCTAGCGCCACCAGCAGCACCACGCCCACCATCAGCAGGCCGAACAGCGACAGGATGACCACGGTGACCGTACCCAGCTTGCGCTGCTGCCATTCGGGGTGGTCGGTGTAGGCCCACTTGTCCACCACCAGGGTGTCGCAAAGCATGTCGTGCAAGGCCTGCTTGCGCTCGGTGAAGGCCGCCATCAGCAGGCCGATGCCCAGGGTCAGGCTGCTGAGCATGAAGCCGAAGTAGCGGCCCACGCCGCGGGCCACGGTGATGCGGCTGCCGTCGGTACGCACGACCTTGATGCCGACCGCCATCTTGCCCAGCGTGGCCTGCTTGGTGGAGGCGTGGAACAGGCCGTAGTACAGCGCCGAGATCGCCAACGGCAGCAGGTACAGCAGGACCAGCATGACGACGCCGGCGGCGGTGGCGAAGTCGGGCTGCTTGCCGAAGCCGCTGATCCCGAAAAAGCCCAGCATCACCACGAATTGGATCACGTTGGCGACGATGCCGACCAGGAACGCGTCGATCAGGTAGGCGGCCACGCGCTTCCAGAAACCGGCCTGCACCACCTCGCCGCCGCCGACCACCCGCGCGCCGCTGTCGAGCACGGCGCTGGGCGCCGCGTAGGGCGACGCCGCCACGGCCGGCGCAGGCGCGGTCCAGGCATCGGGCACGGCCGCGGTCGGGGCGGGCGGCGGCAGCTCTCCGCCGGATTCCAGGGGCGCCGGTGCCGGTGCCGGCGCTGGTGCCTGGGCCAGGCCGAGTTCGTCGACGAATTCGGCCAGGGTGCGCCATTCGCTCAGGCCCTCGCGCCAGACCAGGGTGGACAGCCCGATCTCGCCGCGCTGGAAGCGCTGTTGCAGGTCGGCGGCCGCCAGCGGCCCATGGCGCTGCTGCGTCGCATCGGCGTAGTACCACTCAGTCATTGTGTTTCCCGGGAGTTGCTGTCGAAAACGGTGCGCCGGTCAGCCGCCGCGGCAGTGGACCGGCAGGTCGCGGTCGTCCAGATCGGAACTGCAGTTCCAGGCGGACGTGCGCTCATCGTAGTCCAGCCACAGCGCTTTGCCATCCAGGCGCTTGTGCGCGGGCAGGCGCAGCGTGGCTTCCAGGCCGCAGTGGCCATTGTCGAAGCGGCCGATCCGCACCTGCGCGATGGACGCGCCGGCATAGCTCTGCGGGGTCCCGAAGCCGGGATCGCCGTTGACCGCACAGCGGTGCTCCTGTGCGGCGAACGCGGCGATCCGGTCCTTCAGCGGCGCCAGGTCGCCGAGCGCCTGCGCGACCTTCGCGCGTGCCAGGTAGTCCTGGTAGGCGGGCAGGGCGATCGCGGCGGCGATGCCCAGGAACGCCACCAGCAGCACGCCGCCGACCGCGCCGACGATGGCCATGATCGCGCAGCCGGACAGGCCACTGCGTGGCGCGACGGCGGCCGCGGGGCCCACGGGAGCGGCTGCCTGCAGCGGTGGCGGCAAGGGCGGCGGGGTGGGGGCGTCGGGCAGGCCCAGTTCGGCGGCGAGCGCGTGCAGCGGCCGCCACTCCGCCAGGCCTTCGCGCCAGACCAGGGTCTCGCGCTGCAGGCGACCGTCGTGCAGGCGTTCCAGCAGCGCCGACGCGGGCAGCGGGCCGTGCCGCTCGCGCGCGGCATCGACGTAGTACCAGAGCGTCGGGGAGGCGGTGTCTGCGTGCATCCGTGCGCGACCGTCAGCGGCTCAGTGAACCGGCTCCGGCTCGTCGACGAACATCTGCGTTTCCATCCACGCGTACGCCGCCTCGGCACCGGGCTGGTTGAACAGCACCATCAGCACCACCCACTTCAGGTCGTCCAGGTCCAGCTCGTCCTGGTCCAGGGCCATGGCTCGGTCCAGCACCAGTTCGCGCTGGTCGCTGTCGAGGATGCCGTGCTGCTCCAGGAACAGCAGGAAGCCGCGGCATTCCACGTCGAGCTTGTCCAGTTCCGGGCCGTGGTAAATGCGGATCGGGCCATCGATGCGCGGCTGCGCCACCGCCGGGCGCTGGTCGGCCAGGGCGTCGAGCCAGTCGAACGCCTTGCTGATCTCGGTGGGGCTGAAACCGGCCTGGATCAGGCCATTCTGGAGGGAGTCGCGATCGCGGACCGGATCCGCGTCTTCGCTGAAATAGTGTTCGAACAGGTACAGCAGGACATCCAGAATGCTCTCTTTCATTGCCCCTCGGCCTGCGTCGCGAGACGCTGTGGAGGTGAAGAAACTAGGGTTTGCGGGTGTAACGACCGCGTTCGACCGCCACGTAGCCATCCAGTTCCATGGCCAGCAGCATGGAGGACGCCGCTGCGGCCGTCAATCCGCTGCGTGCGATCACTGAATCCATACAGATGGGGTCGTGGCCCAGCGCCTGCCACAAGCGCTGGTAGTCGGGGTGAGGGAAGACCGGCGTGGCGCCGGGGACGGTGCCGGCTCCCTGTGTGGGGGCGTTCAGGCGCCCGCGCAAGGCGTCGGCGAGTTCGGCGGCCAGGGGCGCGACGCCGGCCAGGACTTCGTCGGCGCTTTCCACCAGCCCGGCGCCGTCGCGGATCAGCCGATGGCAGCCGCGCGCCAACGGGTTGTGGATCGAGCCGGGCAGGGCGAACACCTCGCGTCCGGCCTCGGTGGCTAGCCGCGCGGTGATCAGCGCGCCGGATCGGGTGGCCGCCTCGATCACCAGGGTCGCCAGGCTCAGCCCGGCGATGATCCGGTTGCGTGCCGGGAAGTGACCCGCCCGCGCCGGGGTGCCGGGCGGATGCTCGCTGACCACCGCACCGCGTGCCGCGATCTGGCTGCGCAGGGCGGCGTGCTGGCGCGGGTAGGCCAGGTCGGGGCCGGTGCCGACCACCGCCACGGTCAGCCCGTCCGCGCGCGACAGCGCCGCCCGGTGCGCGGCGGCATCCACGCCGCTGGCCATGCCGCTGGTCACCGCGAAGCCGGCCGCGGCCAGGGCCAGGGCGAAGCCGTAGGCGTTGTCGCGGCCGCCGGCGCTGGGCGCGCGGCTGCCGACCACCGCCACTGCCGGATGCCATAGCGCCGTGGGGTCGCCGTCCACGTACAGCGCCAGCGGCGGGTTGGGCGTGCGCCGCAGCAGGGCGGGGTAGTCGGCATCGTGGCAGCCGAGCAGGTGCCGGCCTGGCTGCGCCAGCCAGCGTTCGGCGGTGTCCAGCGCTGCGCGATCGGGCCGCTCCAGCGCGGCGATCTGCGCCGCATCCAGGCCGGCGGCGCGCCAGCCGGCGGGACCGGCGGCCAGTGCCGCGGCCGGGCTGCCGTGCTGCTCCAGCAACTGCCGGCGCGGGGCGCTGGCGCCGCCGGCCAGCGACAGGACCAGCAGGGCCGGATCGGCTGGGACGGGAACGGAGGCGGTGGCCGGAATGGACATGCGTCCAGCCTAGGCCGCAGACGCAGACGGCGCCCTCGGGCGCCGTCTGCAATCGCTGTAGGGAGATTCCCTGGCGGCGGGTCAGCGTGCGTCCGGGTGCTTGACGTCGTAGCCGATCCGGGTCGGCTTGATGCCGTCCATCACCAGCGCGTAGCTGACCTTGTCGAAGGTGCGGAACACCATCGCGTGCGCGGCGTACTCGTCCGGCAGCGCCACGGTGCCGCTGCCGCCGGTGAAGCCGTCGTCGGCGCGCGAGGTATTGGGGTGGCGCACGCGATCGTTGACGCGGGTGCCGTGGCGCCACAGCGAGACCACGGTGCCGTTGTCGATGCCTTCGCGGCGGCCGCCGGAGATGGCGATCACGTCGCGCGGGCCGGCCGCGCTGAACGCGTCGGCCACCGCCAGCACCCGCAGGCCGGCGGCCATCGCCTGCTCGGACGGCGGATGCGGCACGAACTGCAGGTCGTAGGGCTGCGCCTCGACCGGGATCAGGCGGTCGCCGGCGCGCACTTCGCGGGCGTTGTCCTGCAGCAGCAGGGCCGTGGCCTGGCGGCCGTCGGCGGACACCCGGGCGACGGTGCCGATGTTGACCTGGGCCAGTTCGTAGCCGAGGGTCTCGCGGCGCTTGTCCGGCGGCACGAAGGTCTGCCACAGGTTGCCGCTGCCGGGGATGCTGCGGCCTTCGGCGTTGAGGTCGTCGCTGAGCTTGGGCAGCAGGTAGCGCACGGTCGGGCGGACCACGGCGTAGCGCTGTCCGGCCTGGGCCTGGCCGAGACCGACCGCGTAGACCAGTTGCCCGTCGGTGGCGCGCAGCCGGTTGTCTTCGGTGCCGACCACGTAGGGCAGGTCGTCGATGCGGTCGACCACGCGCAGGTTCTTCAGGAACGGCTCCACCTGCGCCAGCGGGATCGCGTCGATCGGCGCGTCCTGGCGCGGGCCCGGCTTGACCTCGGCGTGCGCCACCCGGTCCAGGTAGGCCAGGCTGAGCACGTCGCCGGGGTAGATCAGGTGCGGGTTGTGCACCTGCGGATTGGCTTGCCAGATTTCCGGCCACAGCCAGGGCTTGCCGAGGAAGCGCCCGGCGATGTCCCACAGCGTATCGCCCTTGCGCACCACGTAGGTGTCGGGGTGTTCGGCGGCCATGCTGGCGGAAGCAGCGTAGGTCGCCACGGTGAGCATCGCCACGGCGACGACCGTACGGAGTCGATTGAACATGAGCGCGGAGCCTGATTCCCCAACAGGTTCGCGCACTATAGTGCAGAACCCTGGTGCGGGCGCAAGCGTCGGGCGCAGAAACGGGTAGAATCCGCAGGTCTTGCCGAATCATCCGGCGCCCCCATCTTGGGTACCGCTATGGCCCTGCTCCCCATTCTCGAATTCCCCGACCCGCGCCTGCGGACCAAGGCGGTGCCGGTCGACGCCGCCGAGGTCACCTCCGCGGCCTTCCAGCGCCTGCTCGACGACATGTTCGAGACCATGTACGACGCGCCCGGCATCGGCCTGGCGGCCAGCCAGGTGGACGTGCACAAGCGCTTCATGGTCATCGACGTCAGCGAGGAAAAAAACGCCCCGCAGGTGTTCATCAACCCGCAGATCGTGCAGCGCGACGGCGAACAGGTGTACCAGGAGGGCTGCCTGTCGGTCCCCGGCATCTACGCCGACGTGACCCGCGCCGACGCCATCACCGTGCGCTACCTGGACCGCCAGGGCCAGTCGCAGGAACTAAGCACCGACGGCCTGCTGGCGGTGTGCGTGCAGCACGAGATGGACCACCTCGACGGCAAGCTGTTCGTCGACTACCTGTCCCCGCTCAAGCGCGAAATGGTGCGCAAGAAGCTGGCCAAGGCGCGCAAGCACGTGGCGTGAGGCCGGGAACCGGGAATGGAGGAACGGGAATCGTAAGCGCGGTGCCCGTGCCATTTCCGGGTCCGCGCGCTTTTCCCATTCTCCATTCCCCATTCCCGGTTCCCAGCCTCCATGAAAATCGTCTTCGCCGGTACGCCGGACTTCGCCGTGCCGTCGTTGCGCGCGGCTGCGCAGCGCCATGAAGTGGTCGCGGTCTACACCCAGCCGGACCGGCCGGCCGGACGTGGCCGCGGACTGACCCCGTCGCCGGTCAAGCTGGAGGCGGTGGCGCGTGGTATCCCGGTGCTACAGCCGCAGACGCTGCGTGCGCCGGAGACGCTGCAGGCGCTGCGCGCGCTGCAACCGGACCTGATCGTGGTGGTGGCCTACGGGCTGATCCTGCCCAAGGCGGTGCTGGCGATCCCGACCCATGGCTGCTGGAACGTGCATGCCTCGCTGCTGCCGCGCTGGCGCGGCGCCGCGCCGATCCAGCGCGCGATCGAGGCCGGCGATGCCGAGACCGGCGTGTGCCTGATGCAGATGGAGGCGGGGCTGGACACCGGCCCGGTGCTGCTGTCGCAGCGCACCCCGATCGGCGCCGACGAGACCGGTGGGCAGTTGCACGATCGCCTGGCCGCGCTCGGCGCGCAGGTGCTGGCCGACGGCCTGGGCCTGCTGCGTGCCGGCCTGCGTCCGGTGGCGCAGCCGCAGCCGCAGGACGGCGTCACCTATGCGCACAAGCTGGACAAGGCGCAGGCGCGGCTGGACTGGCAGCAGCCGGCGGCGCAGCTGGCGCGGCAGGTGCGCGCCTTCGATCCGTGGCCGGTCGCCGAGGCGATGCTGGCCGGCGAGCGGGTGCGGGTGCGCGGCGCGATCGCGCTGGACCTGGCCCACGGGCAGCCGCCGGGCACGGTGCTGACCGCGTCCAAGCAGGGCATCGACATCGCCTGCGGCGAGGGCGCGCTGCGCCTGCGCGTGCTGCAGCGCGACGGCGGCAAGGCGATCACCGCCGCCGACTACCTCAACGCACGGCGCGATCTGCCGGTCCTGGCCTGAGGCGTCGGCCATGCCTGAGTCCGCCGCGTCGGGTCTGGCAGGCGCGCCCATGGGCGCGTCGCTCGGCAGTGGAGGCGCGTCCGGTCCCGCCAGGCGCGCGCGCAACCACGACACGGCATGCGCGCCAAGGCCTGATACGTCCTGGAGCGCGCGCCGATGCCGGTGACGCCCGCCGCCGCGTGGCCGCCGGGCGTGGCCCCGCGGGTGATCGCCGCCAGCGTGCTGACGGCGGTGATCGACCGCGGCCGTTCGCTCAAGGCCGAACTGGCCGTCGCGTTGCCGACGCTGCCCGATCCGCGCGACCGCGCGCTGGTGGAGGCGATCTGTTTCGCCGTGCTGCGCCGCCGTCCGGCCTACGAGGCGGCGCTGCGGATGTGGCTGCAGAAACAGTTGCCGCAGCGCGACGCCGAACTGCGCGGCCTGCTGCTGGCCGGCTTCGCCCAGCTCGACGCGCTGGGCCTGGCGCCGCACGCGGCGCTGTCGGCCACGGTGGAGGCGACGCGCGCGCTGGATCGGCCGCGTCAGGCCGGACTGGTCAACGCACTGCTGCGGCGCGCGCTGCGCGACGGGCTGCCGGTGGTGGCTGCCGATGCGGGCTGGCCGCTGTGGCTGCGCGATGCGCTGCGCGCCGACTGGCCGCAACAGGCCGAGGCGATCTTCGCCGCCAGCCAGCAGCCGGCGCCGCTATGGCTGCGGGTCAACCGCCAACATGGCAGCCGCGAGGCCTATCTGCAGGAACTGGCCGCGGCCGGCATCGCTGCGCAGGCGTCGCCGCTGCTGCTCGATGCGATCCGGCTGGACACGCCGATGGCGGTGGGCGCCTTGCCGGGCTTCGCCGAGGGACGCGTGTCGGTGCAGGACGGCGCGGCGCAGCAGGTCGCCGACGTGCTGGCGCCGGCGCCGGGCGCGCGCGTGCTCGACGCCTGCGCGGCGCCCGGCGGCAAGTCCGCGCACCTGCTCGAACGCGACCCGAGCCTGCGCCTGACCGCGCTGGACGTGGATGCGCGGCGCCTGGCGCGGGTCGGCGAGACCTTCGCGCGCACCGGCGCCGGCGCCCAGGCGCACCTGCGCGTCGCCGACGCGGCGCAGCCGCAGGACTGGTGGGATGGCGTGCCGTTCGATGCGGTGCTGCTCGACGCGCCGTGTTCGGCCACCGGCATCGTGCGCCGCCAGCCGGACGTGCTGCTGCACCGCCGGCGCGAGGACGTGGTGGCGCTGCAGGCGCTGCAGGCGCGCCTGCTCGACGCCGCCTGGCAGGTGCTGCGGCCGGGCGGGGTGCTGGTCTACGCCACCTGTTCGCTGCTGCAGGACGAGAACGCGCGGCAGGTGCAGGCCTTGCTGGCGCGGCAGCCCGGCGCGGCGCTGGAGGACCCGGGCGCGGCCTGCGGACATGCCGCCGGCGGCGGCCGCCAGCGCTTCCCTGGCGAGCAGGACTGCGACGGTTTCTACTACGCGCGGTTCCGCAAGACGGCGTGAACCGGCCCCGGTATCATCGCGTCCCATGCTGAAGACCCGCGCATCCCGAGAGTTCTGGTTGTTGGCCATCCTGGCCGTGCTGGTGCTCGGCGCCGGCCTGGGCCTGCGCGATCCGCATCCGGCCGACGAACCGCGCTTCGCGCTGGTCGCCAAGCAGATGGTGGAGAGCGGCAACTGGCTGTTCCCGCATCGCGGCACCGAGCTGTACTCGGACAAGCCGCCGATGCTGATGTGGCTGCAGGCCAGCTTCTACACGCTGTTCGGCAACTGGCGGGTGGCGTTCCTGCTGCCGTCGCTGCTGGCCGGGCTGGGCACGCTGGCCTGCGTCTACGACCTCGGCCGGCGCCTGTGGACGCGCCGCGTCGGCATGTACGCGGCCTACGCGCTGCTGTTCGCCTTCCACTTCACCTACCAGGCGAAGAAGGCGCAGATCGACCCGCTGGTGGTGTTCTTCATCACCCTGGCCAACTACGCGCTGCTGCGCCATCTGTTGCGCGGGCCGGATTGGCGGCTGTGGGCGCTGGGCTGGTTCGCGGCGGGCTTGGGCACCATCACCAAGGGCGTGGGCGTGCTGGCGCTGCTGATGCTGCTGCCGGCCGCGGCGGCGTCGCTGGCGCACTGGCGCGGGGTCCGCGTCGGCCTGCGCGATGCGCGCTTCTGGCTGGGGCCGCTGGCGTTCCTGGCGGCGGTGTCGATCTGGCTGGTGCCGATGGTGGTCACCGCGCTGTCGAGCAATGCGCCCGAGTACCGCGCCTACCTCGACGACATCCTGTTCCGGCAGACCGCCGGCCGCTACGCCAAGTCCTGGGACCACGCGCACGGGCCGCTGTACTTCTTCGGGGTGATGCCGAGCATGTGGCTGCCGGTGCTGCTGGCGCTGCCGTGGGCGATCCCCGCGTGGGCCCGACGCCTGCGTCGGCGCGATGCGCGCTACCTGTTGCCGCTGGCCTGGTGGGCGCTGGTGGTGCTGTTCTTCTCGATCCCGACCGGCAAGCGCGACGTCTATGTGCTGCCGGCGCTGCCGATGCTGTGCCTGGCGATGGGGCCGCTGATCCCCGGACTGTTGCGCAAGACCGGGGTCAAGCGCCTGCTGCTGGCGTTCACCGCGCTGCTGACGCTGGCGCTGGGCGGCGTCGGCGTGGCGATCCTGTTGGGTCACGGCTTCCGCGCGCGGATGATGGAAGACCGCGGCATCGACCTGGCCACCGTGCAGGTGCTGGCCTGGATCCTGCTGGCGATCGGCCTGTGGGGCGTGGCCAGCCTGGCCACGTTCGCGCGGCGCCGCCCGGAACTGGCGACGGTGTCGACCCTGACCATGGTCTGGGCGATGGCCGGATTGCTGGTGTACCCGCTGATCAACCTGTCCAGCTCCGCGCGCGGGGTGATGGAGTCGGTCGGGCGCCGCATCGGCCCGGACGCCGAACTCGGCCTGGTCGCCTGGAAGGAGCAGAACCTGCTGATGGCCGACCGCCCGGCGACGACCTTCGGCTTCGTGGTGCCCTGGGACGAGCAACTGCGCCGCGGCATCGCCTGGCAGGCGCAGGCGCCGCAGCGGCGCTGGCTGCTGGTGCAGGAGGCGGCGATGCTGGGCTGCGTCGACCGCAATGCGAGCATCCTGGCCGGCGTGGCCAACCGGCGCGACTGGTGGCTGGTCCCGGCCAGCGCCGTGCACGGCCACTGCGTGGTCACCCAGGACGACCGCGACCGTCTGCGCGAGCAGGACAAGGACCGCTTCGAATGAGCCGCAGCCTCGCATTGCGGTGGCGTGGCGCGGGTGCCGCCGGCGGCCAGCGTGCCGCGCGGCCCGGGAGACGCGCGTGCCGCCACGCCTGATCCGGGTCATCAGCCGCGACAACGGCGGCGGCCTCAGCCGCGACCTGCAGGTGGTCGCCGACCTGCTGCGCGAGACCGGCCGCTACCGCGTCGAGGTGCTGGGTTTCGGCACCGTGCGCATGGCCAACCGCCTGCGCGAACTGCGCCTGTTCCTGCGCAGCCTGCTGTTCGGGCGCGCCGACCTGCAGATCTTCCTGGAGCGGGTGTATCCGCGCTGCCTGGGCGGCGGCCTGCGCAATGCCCTGGTCCCCAACCCGGAGTGGTTCCGGCACAAGTGGCTGCGCTGCCTGCCGCGCTTCGCGCAGGTGCTGTGCAAGACCCGCCAGGCCGAGCAGCGTTTTTCCACGATGGCGCCGAGCGCCTTCATCGGCTTTTGCAGCGACGATTGCTACCGTCCTGAGGTGCCGCGCGAACGCGCCTGCCTGCACGTGGCCGGGCGCAGTTCGGCCAAGGGCACCGCGTTGCTGCTGCAGACCTGGGCGCGGCACCCCGAGTGGCCGCGGCTGACCGTGGTGCAGAGCGCGAAGAAGTCCCACCCGATCGAGGCCGAGAACATCGACTACCTGACCGGTTACCTGGACCAGCAGGAACTGCGGCGGCTGCAGAACGCGCACCGCTTCCATCTGTGCCCGTCCGAGGTGGAGGGTTTCGGCCACTACATCATGGAAGCGCTGAGCGTGGGCGCAGTGGTGATCACCACCAATGGCGCGCCGATGAACGAGCTGGTCAGCGCCGAGCGCGGCGTGCTGATCGAGCCGGTCGGCGAGGGGCCGGACAACTTCGGCGTGCGCTACCGGATCGAGGCCGCCGGCCTCGAGCAGGCGATGGCGCAGGCGCTGGCGCTGGCGCCGATGCAGTGCGACGCGCTGGGCACCGCCGCGCGTGGCTTCTTCGAGGCGCGCCGGCGCGAGTTCGGCGAGCGCCTGCGGGCGGCCGTGGCCGACCTGCTCGGGGAGGCGCCGCCGCCCGCCTTGCCGGCCAGCCGCGGTGCCGACCGCGAACAGGTCAGGCCGGGTTAGGGAAGCGCCCCGGATCATCGCCGACCACCCCACCGCCACGGCATTCCTTTCTTGATGTCCCAGCCCATCGCGCCACGCCATGCCGTTTCCGCGTCCTCCCGCCAGGCCCTGGCCGAGCGCGGCGCGGCGCTCGCGCTGCTGTGCCTGCCGGCGCTGGTGATCAGCATGCCCAGCGGCTTGCTGCCGTTCGGCCTGCTGCTGCTGGCGACGAGCCTGCTGGCATTGCCGCACCTGCGTCGGGCGGTGGCGCCGATGCAGCCGTCGCTGCGCTGGCTGTGGATCCTGGCGCTGCTGGTGATCGGGCTGTCGCTGTGTTCGGTGCTGTACTTCGGTCAGCCGCTGAAGGACATCGACAACCGCACCCGCTTCCTGGTGCTGCCGTGGGCCGCGCTGTGGACGTACGCGCTGCGGCCGCCGCAGCGCCTGCTGTGGTGGGGCGCGTTGCTCGGCATCCTCGCCGCGCTGGTGCTGGCCAGCGTGCAGGTGCTGCAGGGCCAGCCGCGCGCCGAGGGCTGGACCAACGCCATCGTGCTGGCCGACGTGGTGCTGATGCTGATGGTGCTGGCGGTGTTCTGCCGGCCGCGCGGGCAGTGGCCGTGGGCCGTGGCCGCGGTGGTGGCCGGCGGCATCGTCATCCTGCTCAGCGGCAGCCGCGGCGTGTGGCTGGGCGTCCTGCTGCTGCTGGTGGTCAGTGCGCTGTGCCTGCGCTGGCGCGACAGCGCGACGCGGCTGATGCTCCTGGGCGCGTGCACCGCGCTGGCGGCGGTGCTGGTGCTGAGCGTGCCGGCGCTGACCAAGCAGACCCGCCTGGCCGAGCTGCATCACGACGTGCAGCGCTACGAGCGCGGCGACAGCGATTCCTCGGCCGGCGCGCGCATCGAACGCCTGCAGGTGGCGGCGGCGACCTTCGTCGAGCATCCCGTGGTCGGGGTCGGCGTGGGCCGTTTCGACAATGCCATGCTGCGCCTGCCGGACTGCCGGAAGGGTTTCGTCGAGCGCTGCCACCTGGGCCACGCGCACAACGACCTGGCCGAGTGGAGCGCGACCCAGGGCCTGCCCGGCACCGTGCTGATCCTGCTGGTGTACGGCGTGCCGCTGTGGCTGCTGCTGCGCCTGTACCGGCGCCGGCCGCAGCCGCAGTTCCACGGCGCCGCGGCGGCCGGGATCATGGTGGTGGCCGCCTACATCCTGTGCGGCATGACCCAATCGATGTTCGCGCACCAGGTGAGTACCGGTTTCTACGTCTCCCTGGTCGGCGTGCTGATCGGGCTGGCGGCGCGCGAGGCGGTGCCGGCGCAGGGCGCTGAAGGCGCCGCGCGAAGCCGGTAGACTGCCGGTCCCGCATCGCCGGGCGGCGCGGCGCCTGGCGCCGGCCGCCGGCACCGCGCCTGACTTCCGGATACCGCGCGCCATGGCCGACGCTGCCGCCACCACCCTGCCGCTGAGCCTGGTGGTGATGACCTACAACGAGGCCGCCAACATCGCGCGCTGCCTGGACAGCGTGCCGTTCGCCGCCGACAAGCTGGTGGTGGACTGCGGCAGCACCGACGCCACCGTGGCGATCGCCCGCGCGCATGGCGCCCGCGTGGTCGAGCAGGCCTGGCTGGGCTTCGGCCCGCAGCGCAACTTCGCCTCCACCCAGGCCGCGCACGACTGGATCCTGGTGCTGGACGCGGACGAGTTCCTGTCCGATGCGCTGCGCGCCGAATGCCTGGCGCGGCTGCCGCAATTGCTCGCCGAGGACCGCGTGGACGCGGTGTGGCTGCGCCGCAGCACCTGGTACATGGGCGCGCCGATGCGCTGGTACAAGCCCATGGTCGGCGAGCGCCTGGCGCGGCTGTACCACCGCGGCCGCGCGCGCTGGAGCGATGCGCGGGTGCACGAGTCGCTGCGGTTCGACGGCGCCAGCGCCGAGTTCGCGCCGCCGTTCAACCACCTGCACAATCCGACCCTGGTGCACAAGCAGCTCAAGGTGCTGCGCTACGCCGAACTCAAGGCGCTCGGCTGGCGCGACAAGCGCAAGCCGGTGAGAATGTGGCAGAGCCCGTTCGTGTTCGCCGGCGCCTTCCTCAAGGACTATCTGCTGCGGCTGGCGTTCCTCGACGGCTGGCGCGGCTTCGTGGTGGCGCAGACCGCGGCCAGCTACGCGCTGTACAAGCGCATGCGCTACTACGAGATGCAGGTCAACCCGGCCTCGGTGGAGCAGGCGCGGGCGCAACTGCAACGGCACGATCTGGAGCACTGATGAGCAAGCACTATCTGCTGTACGGATCCGAGCGCTACGCGCTGGCGATCCTGCGCCCGCTGCAGGCGGCGATCCGCGCGCGCGGCGACGCCGCAGCGTGGTTCTTCGACGGCCCCGGCGCCGAGGATCTGCACGCCGACGAGCGCCACCTGGCGACGGTGGAGGACGTGCTGGCATGGAATCCGTACGCGGTGATCACCTCCAGCAACGCGGTGCCGCATTTCTTTCCCGGCGTGAAGGTCGAGACCTTCCATGGCTTCGACGCCGGCAAGCCGCGGCACATCTACGTGCGCGGCTTCTTCGACCTGTACTGCACCACCGGCACGCGCGACACCGCGGCGTTCGGCGCGCTGGCGCGCAAGCTCGGCCACTTCGCGGTGAAGGAGACCGGCTTTCCCAAGATCGACCCGTTCATGCGCGAGATCGGCGCTGAGCTGGCGCCGGTGCGGCAGCCGCCGGTGATCCTGTACCACTCCACGTTCTCGCCGTCGTGGAGCGCGGCCGGCATCCTCTACGACGAGGTCGCGCGACTCTCGCGCAGCGGCGAATGGCGCTGGATCGTCACCTTCCATCCGAAGATGGACCCGGCGATGGTCGCGCGCTACCGCGCGCTGGAGAGCGAGTACCTGCACTTCGCCGACAACGACAACATCCTGGAACTGTTCCCGCAGGTGGACATGATGTGCTCGGACACCTCGTCGGCGCTCAACGAGTTCCTGCTCACCTACAAGCCGGTGGTGACCTTCAAGAACCGCCGTCCGGGACCGCAGCTGATCGACATCGACGATCCGGCGCAGTTCGAGCCGGCGATCCGCCGCGCGCTGCAGCGGCCGCCTGAACTGATGGCGGCGATCCGCGAATTCGCCGATGGCCTGCATCCCTACCGCGACGGCCAGTCCAGCGAGCGCGTGTTGCGTGCCATCGACGAATTCGTCGCCGAGGGCGCGCGCAACCCGCGGCGCAAACCGCTGAACCTGTGGCGCAAGCTGAAGATCCGCCGCCGTATCGGCTACTGGGGCCGCGGCGCGCGCTGACCACAGCGCCGCCGCGCGCGCCTCACCAGCGCAGTCGCCGCTGCGCCAGCGCGTCGCCCAGTTGCCGGTAAAGCGCCCGCGCCTCGGCGTCCGGCAGCAGCCGCATGCGCAACGGCGGTTCGCCGTGGCGGGCGCCGGCGGTGTCCAGCGACAGCGTCGCGGTGCCGCACCAGCGGTCCAGCGGCGAACGGCTCAGGTGCAGCGCCTGTAGCTTGTCCAGTTCGGCCAGCCGCCACCAGCGCCGCCACCAGCCGCCGCGCACCGCCACGTAGCGCGCATCCAATGCGTAGCCCATGCGCTGCGCCTGGCGCCAGGACTTGAACGCCGACCACGGCAGCCACAGCAGGCCCAGCGCGGCCCAGCCGCCCAGCGTGGGCCACAGCCCCGCGCACAGCAGCGGCACCAGCACCAGCGCCGGCAGCGACAGCCGCCACCAGCCGCGCGTGGCGATGCCCTGCCAGTGAGCCGGCGGCCAGGCGATCTGCGGCAGCAGCCGCTGCAGCAGCGCGTCGCAGGCGGCCGGGGTGGCCAGCGGCGCCAGTTCCGTCAGTGCGTGGTCGTGTCCGTGGTGCGACTGGATCACCGCGGTGTCGATGTGCAAGCTGCGCCGCCGCAGCAGGCGTTGCAGCACGCTCTCGTGCAGGGTCCAGGCCTGGATCCGGCGCCGTGCCACGCTGCTGCGCAACCGCGTCAGCAGACCGCGCTCCACGGTCAGCCGGCGTTCGCTCTCGCTCAGCCGGAACCCGTGGTACTGCACCAGGGCCAACCCCATCGACAAGGCACGCATCAGCAGCAACAGCGTCGCCAGCATCAGCGCGAAGGTGACCGTGCCGGCCATCCAGCCCAACTGCAGGTGCGTGGCGTAGCCGAACAGTTGCCGCCCGTAGTGCTCGATCGCGTTGGAGATCATGCGCTCGGGGAACAGGTGGTAAGTGGCGCCGAACGCGGTGAGCAGTACCACCATGCCGCGGTTGGAGATCAGCCCCTGGCGCAGCACCTCGGCGGTGGGCAGCGCCAGCAGCAGCTCGCTGTCGGGCGCGGCACCGGCGTCGCTGGCGTCGGCACCCTCGGCGACGGGCGCGCGGTGGCGGATCTGCTGTTCCAGCGCCAGCGCCTGGTCCAGCCGCAGCACCCGCATCTGCGCCTCGGGCTTGGTGCCGCCGGCCGATTCCAGGCGCACCTCGGCCACGCCGAACAGCCGATGCAGCAGCGACTGGTGCACCACCACGTTGTGGATGCGCGCGAACGGGATCTCGCGCAGGCTGCGTTCCAGCCAGCCGCTGCGGATGCTCAGGCTGTCGCGGCCGATGCGGTACTGGTAGGTGAGATAGCGCAGCAGCGACACGGCCACCAGCGCGCTGCCGATCGCCAGCATCACCAGTTGGTCGGCATGGTCGTGGCGGCCGTCGCGGCTGCCGAACACCAGCAGCGCCAGCAACGGCAGCAGGAACTGCTTCAGGTGCTGCAGCAGCACGAACAGCCACGACCACGGATGCAGGCGCCGGATCGGCGTGGTGTGCTCGGCGTCGGCGAGGTCGCTCACAGCGCGTCGTCGTCGTGGTCGAGCTGGTGCGCCAGGCGCTCGCGCAGGCGCTCGGCGTCGGCCTGGTCGAGGCCGGGCACGGCGACGGCGGTATGGCGGGTGCCGGCGGTATGCACGACCAGGGTGGCCAGGCGCAGGGCGCGTTCCAGCGGGCCGCGGCGCAGGTCCAGGTGCTGCACGCGCGAGATCGGCACGGGCGTCTCGCTCTGCCACAGGCGCCCACGGAACACGTCCAGGCCCTGGACATTCAGCCGCCAGCGGATGCGCCGGTGGCGGACGAAGCCGATCCAGGCGCCGCACAGGCTGCCCACCGCCGCCGCCGCGGCGCCCAGGGCCAGCGCGTGCAGGCTGTGCAGGCTGAGGCCGACGATGGCGGCGCCGACCACCAAGCTGAGCCCGAGCATGCAGCCGCCGCCGAGCGCGGCCAGCCAGGCGCCGCGCAACGGCAGCGGTTGCCAATCCGCCGGCGGCCAGTCCGTCGGCGTCGGCATGGCGGCGGGAGCGCTGGGCGCGGGCGCGGTGGGGGAGTCGTCCATGGGCGGCGGTGCAGTCACGTCGGGGTCTCGGGGGCGAGCGGGCGCGGGCGCGCGGCGTGGCCTGCGATCCTAACGCGGCGCTGGCGGGCGTGCGCTGTCCGCCTCGCGGCTTTTCGGCGCGATCCAGGCAGATGGCGCGCCGCTGCGCGCCGTGGGTCAGCGCGCCGCGCGCAGCAGCGCGTCCACGTCCAGCGCGTGGCCGGCGCGGGCCGCCTTGGTGCGCAGGTAACCTTCGTTCTCGGCGGTGATCGTGCCGGTGACCGGGATGCGCTCGGTCACCTCGATGCCGGCCGCGCGCAGGCGCTCGGCCTTGGACGGGTTGTTGGTGAGCAGGCGCACGCGGCCGATGCCCAACCCGCGCAGCATCGCCACCGCACTGCCGTAGCGGCGTTCGTCGGCGCCGAAGCCCAGTTGCGCGTCGGCATCGATGGTGTCCAGGCCGTCGTGCTGGTAGCCGTAGGCGCGCATCTTGGTGGCGATGCCGGTGCCGCGGCCTTCCTGGTCCAGGTACAGCAGCACGCCGCCGCCCAGCGCCTTGAGCTTGGCCAGGCCGTGCCGCAACTGGTCGCCGCAGTCGCACTTGAGCGAGCCGAACAGGTCGCCGGTCAGGCAGGAGGAATGCACGCGCACCGGCACCGGCGCGCTCAGGTCGGGCTGGCCGATCACGATCGCGACCTGGTCGCGCTGCGCCACGCCGCCGCGGAACACCACGAATTCGCCGGGCCCCAGGTCGCGCAGCGGCACCTGGGTGCGGGTGACCAGGGTGTAGCTGTCGGAGGCGGCGAGGGCGCAGCCGTGTTCCAGGTCGTCCAGTCGCAGCGACTGGCAGCCCTGGAAGGCGCTGCTGTCCGCGCCCAGGTCCGCCGCGACCATCGCCGGCAGCAGCAGGCCCAGGCGCGCGATCTCGGCGGCGCCGGCATCCAGCGCGTCGCCGGGCAGCCAATGCGCCGGCACCGGGCCGTCGCGCAGGTAGGCCAGCGCCGCCAACGCATCGTAGGACTGCCCGGCCAGGGCGATGCGCGCGCCCTGCGGCGCGTCCAGGCCCAGCACCTGCGCGCGTGCCGGGGTCACGAACAGGTAGTGCCGCTGCCCGGTGGCCTGGGCGAAGCTGCGATAGGAGGGCTCGGTGCTGCTGTCCAGCGCCATGACCGCGCGGACATGGCCGGCACCGTCCTCGAGCAGCACCGGGCGCCCGGCGCGCAGCTCCGATGCCGCGCGTTCGCTGCGGATCGCGGCAGGATCGCCGAAGGCGTGCGCGGAAGGGGCGGTGGGGCTGGTCATGCACGACTCCAGATGGGGGATCGGCGGCGCCGCTTCAAGGCTGCCGCGTCCGGTCGCGGCGGCGCCGGCGCGGTGCCGGTGGGCGCCGATGGCGCCGGGCGCCATTGTCGCGCGCTTTGCCTGACCCGCCAGCCCGCAGGCGATGGAACGCACTGTGCCCGCGCGTGGGCGCCGCCGATGCAACCGAATTGGCCTCCGCGGCGACGCGCCGGCGCGGGGTGGGATGCACGCCCCGCCGGTTGCTTGCTACTGTGCGGTACCGCGTCCGCTCCGGCCCCTGCATGCAGCTCGTCGATTGCACCGAACCGCGCCACGCCATGGCGATCCTGGAGATCCTCAACGACGCCATCGTCCACTCCACCGCCTTGTACGACTACCGGCCGCGCCCGCCGGAGAGCATGGTGGCCTGGTTCGCGACCAAGCGCGCCGGCAGTTTCCCGGTGCTGGGCCTGGAGGATGCCGACGGCACCCTGCTCGGGTTCGCCAGCTACGGCACCTTCCGCGCCTGGCCGGCGTTCAAGTACAGCGTCGAACACTCGGTCTACGTGCAGCGCGACCATCGCGGCCGCGGCGTGGGCCGGCGCCTGCTGCAGGCGTTGATCGACACCGCGCAGACGCGCGGGGTGCACGTGCTGGTCGGCGGCATCGACGCCAGCAACGCCGGCAGCATCGCCCTGCACGAGCAACTGGGCTTCGTGCATGCCGGCACCGTGCGCGAGGCCGGCTTCAAGTTCGGGCGCTGGCTGGACCTGGCGTTCTACCAGCGCATCCTCGCCGGTCCGGCGCAGCCGCACGACGACTAGCGCGGTCTGCGCCCGCTTCGGGCGTCCTAGTGCGGATGGCGTTCGGTGGCGTAGGGATTGGGTTCGGCCGGGTCCGGGCGCAGGGTGTAGCGCTTGTAGGTCCACTGGTACTGCGCCGGATCGCGCCGCGCCACCCGTTCCACGCCTTGGTTGAGCGCGGTGGCCGCGCGCAGCGGATCCGCGTCGGCGATCGCCGGCGGCGCCGGCTGCACGTGCAGGGCGAACTCCAGGTCGTTGCCGACGCGCTCGCACCAGGCGAACAACACGGTCGCGCCGGTGCGCTCGGCCAGGCGGTTGACCAGGGTCATGGTCAGCGCCGGCACGCCGAAGAACGGCGCGAACACGCCGTCGCCGGCCTTGGGCTGCTGGTCGGGCAGGATGCCGACCGCGCCGCCGTCCTTGAGCGTCTTGAACAGCTGCCGCACCGCCGGGCCCTCGGCGCGCACCTGGCGCACCCGCTCGCCGCTGCGCACGCGCTGCAGGAACGCGTCGCCGACCGCCGACTCCGGCGCGCGGTAGACGATGGCGATGTCGCCGCGCGAGGCCAGCCACTGGTTGAGCAGCTCCCAGTTGCCGAAATGCGGCGCGGCCACGATCACCCCGCGGCCGGCGGCCAGCGCCGCGTCGTACAGTTCCTGGCCATGGCGCAGCCGCAGCCGCGCCAGGTTCTGTTCCGGCGGCCGGGTCCACAGCAGCAGGGTCTCGACCGCCTGCCGCGCGGTCGAGCGCAGCACGTCGCGCTGCAGGGCGACGCGCTCGCTGGGCAGCAGGTCCGGATAGGCCAGCTCCAGGTTGCGCCGGACCACCCGGCTCTCGCGTGCGTCCAGGCGCAGCCACAGCCCGGCCAGGCCGTCGGCCAGGCGGCGCAGCCACGGCCACGGCAGGCGTGCCACGGCGGCGGCGCAGCGATACAGCAGGGAAGCGAGCGTTGCGGGTTTCATCGACGCAGTTTATCCGCTCGGCGCGCCGGTCCTGCCCGGCAGGCATCGCGGATCGCGCCGGCAGCGCGCCGTGTGGCTTTCTCGATCCGGTCAGTTCGGCGATGATGCCGCACGATCGCTGCCGTTGGTCGGACGCGACCAATGCCGAATCCCCAATCCCCACTTCCGGCCCCACCGCCATGCTCTCGCTGATCCAACGCGTCACCCAGGCTTCGGTCCGCGTCGACGACGCGGTGGTGGGCCAGATCGGGCCCGGCCTGCTGGCGCTGGTGGCGGTGGAGCCGGGCGACGACGAGGCCAAGCTGCGGCGCATGGCCGAGCGCCTGCTCGGCTACCGGGTGTTTTCGGATGCGAGCGGGCGCATGAACCGTTCGTTGCGCGACACCGGCGGCGGCCTGCTGTTGGTCAGCCAGTTCACCCTGGCTGCCGATACCGGCTCGGGGATGCGGCCCAGTTTCACCACCGCGGCGCCGCCGGCCGAGGCTGAACGCGGCTTCAACCGATTGCTGGAGCTGTGCCGCGCACAGCACCCGCCAGGGGTGGAAAGCGGTCGCTTCGGTGCCCATATGGTCGTCAGCCTGGTCAACGACGGCCCGGTCACTTTCCTGCTCCGGCCGTAGACGCCGGCGCGTTCCTGGCGGAGCCATTCAGGCTCCTCGTCCGGCAAGCGGCGGTCCGGGCTGTTATAATGCTAGGTTCACTCATTCACCTACCTGCCGGTGGCGCGAGCACTCATGGCCAACGAACGTCCTGCCCAGCAATCCGACATCAAGCAACTGATCAGCAAGGGCCTGGAACAGGGCTATCTGACCTACGCGGAAGTCAACGACCACCTTCCCGACGATCTGGTCGATCCCGAACAGATCGAAGACATCATCGGCATGATCAACGGCATGGGCATCGATGTCCATGAAGTTGCGCCCGATGCCGAAACCCTGTTGCTCAACGACGGCAACACCGGCAACCGCGAAGTCGACGACACCGCGGCCGAAGAAGCCGCGGCGGCGCTGACCGCGCTCGACACCGAGGGCGGCCGCACCACCGATCCGGTGCGCATGTACATGCGCGAGATGGGCACAGTAGAACTGCTGACCCGTGAAGGCGAGATCGCCATCGCCAAGCGCATCGAGGAAGGCCTCGGCCAGGTGCAGGCCGCGCTGGGCGCGTTCCCGCTGGCGGTGGAGACCCTGCTCGAAGACTACGAACAGCACAAGGAAGGCAAGAAGCGCCTGGCCGAGATCGTGGTCGGCTTCAACGACCTGATCGAGGAAGAGCCGGCGCCGCCGGTCGCGGTGTCCGACGACGACAGCGCCACCGATGCCGATGCCGACGAGGACGATGACGACGACGTCGACACCGCCGACGAGGATGCCGGCCCGACCGGTCCGGATCCGGCCGAGGTCGCGCGGCGCATGGACGTGCTGGCCACCGAGTACGCCAAGTTCAAGAAGGCCCATGCCAAGAACGGCGCCGAGCACAAGCTGGTCACCAAGCTGCGCAACGACATCGCCGAGGTGTTCGTCACCCTGAAGCTGCCGCTGCCGCTGACCGACGTGCTGGTGCGCAAGCTGCGCGACACCATGGCCCAGGTCAAGGACCACGAGCGCCGCGTGCTGCATCTGGCCACCCACGTGGCGCGCATGCCGCGCAAGGACTTCATCCGGTCCTGGGAAGGCAACCAGACCAACGTGGCCTGGGTCGACGACGCGCTCAAGCGCAAGCAGAAGTGGTCTTCGGCCCTGCGCGACGTCAAGGACCAGATCATCGCCGAGCAGGAAGCCACCGTCGCGGTGGAGCAGGCCACCTACCTGAGCCTGGCCGAGCTGAAGGAAATCAGCCGCGCCATGGCCTATGGCGAAGCCAAGGCGCGCAAGGCCAAGAAGGAAATGGTCGAGGCCAACCTGCGCCTGGTGATCTCGATCGCCAAGAAGTACACCAATCGCGGCCTGCAGTTCCTCGACCTGATCCAGGAGGGCAACATCGGCCTGATGAAGGCCGTGGACAAGTTCGAGTACCGCCGCGGCTACAAGTTCTCGACCTACGCCACCTGGTGGATCCGCCAGGCGATCACCCGCTCGATCGCCGACCAGGCGCGCACCATCCGCATCCCGGTGCACATGATCGAGACGA
>JBEVKG010000316.1:0-6870 GCA_040509765.1 Xanthomonas sp. | reverse complement strand
CTGGGACGGCGAGGCACTGCAGTTCGGCGCCGGCGCGCAGCGCGCCGATGCGCCGGCCGACGACGCGCAGGACGTCCTGTGGCGCACCTATTACGCCAACATCTTCAACCCGGCGCGGCTCAATCCGACGATGATGCGCCAGGAGATGCCGCAGAAATACTGGAAGCACCTGCCGGAGGCGCAACTGCTGCCGACGCTGATCCGCGATGCCGGGCAGCGCGTGCGCGAGATGGCCGAGCGCGCGCCCGAGCCGGTGCGCCGGCGCATTCCCGCGCCGGCCCCGGCGCCGGCGGTGGCCGCCGACGACAGCCTCGATGCCCTGCGCGTGGCGGCCCGCGACTGCCGCCGCTGTCCGCTCTGGCAGCCGGCGACCCAGACCGTGTTCGGCGAAGGACCGCAGGACGCGGCAGTGATGGTGGTGGGCGAGCAGCCCGGCGACGAGGAGGACCTGAGCGGGCGTCCCTTCGTCGGCCCGGCCGGGCGCCTGTTCGACCGCGCGCTGCAGGAACTGGGCGTCGACCGTGCCGGGCTGTACATCACCAATGCGGTCAAGCATTTCCGCTTCGAACAGCGCGGCAAGGCGCGGCTGCACCGCAATCCCGAGCGTGCCCATGTCGACGCCTGCCGGATGTGGCTGGCCGGCGAACTGGCGCGGGTGCGCCCGCGCATCGTGCTGTGCCTGGGCGCGACCGCGGCGCGCGCGGTGCTGGGTAGCGGCTTTGCGCTGATGGCCCAGCGTGGGCAATGGCAGGCGCTGGACGACGGCACCCGCGCCCTGGCCACGGTGCATCCGTCGTGGGTGTTGCGCCAGCGCGGCGGCGAGGCGGGCGAGGCCGCCTATCAAGGTTTCGTCCGCGATTTGCGCGTGCTGGCCGCGCAGGTGCCGATGCTGCACGCAGGCGCTGCCGGCGACTGACGGCGTGTGGGTGCCTTCGTCCGTCGTCGGCGGCCAAGCGCGCTATCGCTGTCGGCCGCAGGGACATGCAAAACGGGGACGGCCGTAGCCGTCCCCGCGATGCCAATGCACCCCCCGATGTGTGCTTACGGCATCAAAACCTTGTCCACCACATGGATCACGCCATTACTCTGCATCACGTCGGCGGTGGTGACGTGCGCGGTATTGCCCTTGCTGTCGGTGAGGGTGACCTTGCCGCCGCGGGTCTTGGCGATCAGTGTTTCGCCCTGCACGGTGGTCAGCTTGGCGCTGCCGCCGCCGGCCTTGATCTGCGCCAGCAGCGTCGCCGCATCGAGCTTGCCGGGGACCACGTGGTAGGTCAGCACCTGGGTCAGCTTCTCCTTGTTCTCCGGCTTGAGCAGCGTGTCCACCGTGCCCGCCGGCAAGGCGGCGAAGGCGGCATTGGTCGGTGCGAACACGGTGAACGGGCCGGGGCCCTTCAGCGTGTCGACCAGGCCGGCGGCCTTGACCGCGGCGACCAGGGTCGTGTGATCCTTGGAGTTGACCGCGTTGTCGATGATGTCCTTGGTGGCGTACATCGGCGCGCCGCCGACCATCGGGTTCGGCTTGGCCTCGCTCATTGCTGCGTGGTCGTGCATCGCGGCCTGGGCGGGGGCGGCCATGGCGGGCATGGAGACGAGGCCGGCGAGGGCCAGGGACAGCAATTGGAGTTTCATGGGCTTGCTCCTAGAAAGGGATGCGCGGCCAGTCGACCGTGCACACGTTTCTACGCGCCCAGCGTCGGCGCGGTTGCATCACGCCGCCCAGATAATGATGAACGGGGTTCGGTGCCGGTGGGGGCGCCTGCGCCACGTGCGATCCGGACGCGCGCTGCCAGACAGGCCGCGCGGTGGATGCGCACGACTTGCCCAGCCGCCGGCGTCGCGTTGTCGGCGACTGATGCAGACGCCGTCGCCGTCCCGCGCTGGCGAGCGCTGGTCGGCCGCAGGACATCGGCTCCGCGGCGCTGCAACACCTAGCGGTTCTCGAAGCCGTGGGCGCAGCCGAGGACGTGGAAGTCGCCGAAGTAGCCGGCGGCGCGCAGCAGGTCCACCGCCGGCCCGACCTCGGGCGAGTATTCCCAGTCGCCGTAGTCGTCGAACACCACGAATCCGCCGGACACCACGCTCGGCCCGTACAGCAGGAAATCCAGCAGCACGTTGCGCCCGGTGTGGCCGCCGTCGATGTGCAACAGCGCCACCTTCGGCTCCATGGCGTAGAAGTGCTCGGCGCAGAATTCGGAAAAACCGCGGATGAAGCGCGCATTGGGCAGCAGCTGCTGCCGATAGTGGTTGAATTCCTCGAACTGGTTCGGCAACGCGAACGGATCCATGCCGATTACCCGGCGCTGGCGGCCGCAGACCTCGTTCATCAGCACCAGCGACTTGCCCTTCCAGACGCCGATCTCCACCAGGTCGCCCGGCACCCCCTCCAGCAGCAGGCACAGGTAGCCGAGCAGCCGCACATGATCGTGGAAGGACAGCTCGCGCCGCTCCATCGCATGGTCGGCCGGCAGGCTGGCCTGGGCCTGGACGAAGTGGTCGCCGACCAGCTCCCAGATCCGCGGGATGCTGCCTTCGGCGGCGTGTTCGTCGATGAAACGGTTGAGTTCCTGGATGGTGAGCATGCGGTCTCCGGCGGCAAGGCGCCGGTGTCCGCCACCGGCTGTGTCGCCGGATAGTAGCCGCAGGACCGGCCTGGACGCCCGCCGTCGTACAACCGTCATCGGCGGCGCCAGCGCGGTGCAGGGCGCGGCGGGTCATGCCGCGGGGCGTGGGCAGTCCGGACCTGGCGCCGCGAGCGGGGAGGGAAGCGGCACCCGTGCAATCAGCCCTGGCCCGATGGCTGCGGCGCGAGCGGCCGCCGATGCTGCGGCTGTACCGCGATGGGCGCGGTGCCACCCAACCAGGAGCAAGCACGATGGTCGCACTGCGTGGCAGTCGCAACAATTACCAGCTATCGGCCCACGATGAAGATCTGCAGGACGCGCCGCCGCTGACCGGCAGTGCGGCGCGGATGAGCAACAAGGAGGGCACGGCGAAGACGCGTGCCATCGTCCGCTTGTCGGCGGCGACCGGCCTGACGCTGTCGCTCAGCCAGTTTTCGGTGACCAGGACCGCGGTCGGCGACACCGGTCCCTCCACGCCGGTGGAGTGGCGCTACGACGTCACCACCGGGCAGGGCGCGCGGGCTCGACACTGGACCCTGCTGGTCGACATGGACGATGTGCCTGCAGGGGCGCAGGGCAATGGCCCGGACCGGCCGCACGTGGGCTATTCCTATTGGTGCACCGGCTACGACCCGGTGGCGCGGGTGAACGGACACATCTTCGTGGAGTACGTGTCCGCCTCGCGCTGAGGGCGGCGTGGTCGGCGCGGCGGGACGCTTGCCGGGAACGGCGCGCGTCCACCTGCAAGGCCGCTGCGCCGACCGTGGACGGCACCGGCGTCTGGACACGGGCAGCAGTCGGCCGAGTGGGTGTCGCGCGTCGGCGCGATCGCGCGCGCTGCGTCGTTTGCCGCGCCGCGGGCAGTGCCGGAGGCCACGCCGCCGCCGCGCCACTGGACATCGCCGCCGCGGTGCGCTTTGCTTGCAGGCTCCCCCCATTCATGGGCGGCGCCGCCGGCGTGGCGTCGCCGTCCGGACGAGCATGCATTCGATCGAAGTGGTCTTGGCGATGTTGCTGGCGGTGGTCGCCAGCGGCTACCTGGTGCGCGTACTGCCGTTCTCGCTGCCCTTGCCGCTGGTGCAGATCGGCCTGGGCGCGATCATCGCCGGCGTGTTCAAGAAGGGCTATGCGCTGGAGCCGGAACTGTTCTTCCTGCTGTTCCTGCCGCCGCTGCTGTTCCTGGACGGCTGGCGCATCCCCAAGCAGGGCCTGTTCCGGGACAAGGGCGTGATCCTGGAACTGGCGCTGGGCCTGGTGGTGTTCACGGTGATCGGCGCCGGCTTCCTGATCCACTGGATGATCCCGACCATGCCGCTGGCGGTGGCGCTCGCGCTGGCCGCGGTGGTGTCGCCGACCGATCCGGTCGCGGTGTCCTCGATCGCCGCGCGCGCGCCGATCCCCAAGCGGCTGATGCACATCCTGGAAGGCGAATCGCTGCTCAACGACGCCTCCGGCCTGGTCTGCTTCCAGTTCGCGGTGGCCGCGGCGATCACCGGCACGTTCTCGCTGGCCGACGCCTCGCTGACCTTCCTGTGGGTGGCGCTGGTCGGCGTGGCCGCCGGCATCGCCGTGGTGGTCGGCACCAGCCTGGCGCAGCGCTGGGTGTGGCGCCAGGTCGGCGAGGAGCCGGGCGCGGCGATCCTGGTCAACCTGTTGCTGCCGTTCGCCGCCTACCTGCTGGCCGAGGCGATCAACGCCTCGGGCATCCTCGCCGCGGTCGCCGCCGGCATCGCCATGAGCTACGTGGAACTGAGCGGCCGCGCCCCGGGCAGCATGCGCGTGCAGCGCTCGGCGGTGTGGGACATGGTGCAGTTCACCCTCAACGGCATCATGTTCGTGCTGCTCGGCGAGCAGTTGCCGGGCATCGTGCAGGGCGCCATGCACAACATGGACGAAGCCGGGCACCTGGACCCGTGGTGGCTGCCTGCCTACGCGCTGGCGCTCTACGTCGGCCTGCTGCTGCTGCGCTTCCTGTGGGTATGGCTGTCGCTGCGCTGGACCCTGCTCAAGGCGCGCCGCCGCGGCGAGGACCGGCAAAGCCCGCCGTGGCGGATCGTGGTGGCGACCTCGCTGGCCGGCGTGCGCGGCGCGATCACCCTGGCCGGCGTGCTGACCCTGCCGCTGGCGCTGCCCAGCGGCGCCGCGTTCCCGGCGCGCGACCTGGCGATCTTCCTGGCCAGCGCGGTGATCGTCACCTCGCTGCTGGTCGCCAGCATCGCGCTGCCGCGGCTGCTGCGCGGCCTGGAGTTGCCGGAAGAACCCAACGACCGCCGCGAGGAGGACCTGGCGCGGCGCGAATCCTCGCGTGCGGCGCTGGCGGCGGTGGAGAAGCTGCGCCAGCGGCTGGTGCAGGACAGCGAGCATGCCGACCTCTACAACGAGGCGGCGATCCGGGTCAGCGCCCTGTACCAGCGCCACCTCGATCACGGCGAGGCGATGGAGAGCGATCCGGAAGAGGCGCGGCGCCTGGACGACGTGCTGCGGCAACTGCGCCATGCCGGCCTGCAGGCCGAACGCCAGGAGCTGTTCAAGCTGACCCGCCAGCGCAAGATCTCCGACGAGATCGCCCGGCGCCTGATCCGCAATCTGGATCTGCTGGAGGCGCGGCGGAAGAGTTGATCGACGGCCGGGAATGGGGAGTCGGGAATGGGGATTCGTGAAAGCGGCTTCCTGGCGCCGTTCCAGATTTTTCGCGGTGTCGTTGCTCGCGCCCGGCTAGCGCGCCGGGCTAGGTCTCTTCGGCCAGCGGCGGCAGCCGTCGCGGCACCGGGGTCGATTTCACGATCGCGGTATTGGTTTCCGCACGTTCGCTGACTTTGGCCAGGATGCTGTCCAGATGCTGGATGGTGCGCAGGTACAGCCGGCAGATGAAGCAGTCCTCGCCGGTCACCTTGTCGCATTCGACGAACTCCGGGATGCGCTGCAGCAGTTCCTCCACCAGGTGCAACTGCCCCGGCAGCGGCTTCACCCGCACGATCGCCTGCAAGGTGTAGCCGAGCGCACGCGGGTCGAGCTCGACCGCGAACCCGGCGATCACGCCCTGGTGCTGCAGTCGGCGCACGCGGTCGGCGGTCGCCGGCGCCGACAGGCCGATCTGCCGGGCCAGTTCGCTGGTCGCCATGCGTGCATCCTGCGCCAGTGCGGCGAGGATGGCACGGTCGGTCGCGTCGAGCGTGGCGACGGTGGGAGGGGAAAGGCGGTTCTGCATGGAGTCCTTCCTTTCTAAGGTGAAAACAGCGTAATTCCTAATTTTAAGCATGTTCTCGCCTGGTGCCGGTTTCTACAATGGCTGTCGTTCACAGCATTGAAAGGAACCGGGATGGCGTCCAACGAGATTCGCCGCGGTGCGGCCGAGATGGTCGTGGCCATGCTCATGTCCGGCACGATCGGCTGGCTGGTGGTGTCGTCGCAGCAGTCGCCGGTCAATGTGGTGTTCTTCCGCTGCCTGTTCGGCGCCGCCACCCTGCTCATTCTCTGCGCGGCGCTGGGTCTGTTGCGCCGCAAGGCGTTCTCGCCGCGGATGCTGGCGCTGGTGCTGCTCGGCAGCGTCGCGATCGTGGCGAACTGGTTGCTGCTGTTCGCCGCCTACGGCCGCGCCTCGATTTCGATGGCCACCGCCGTCTACAACACGCAGCCGTTCATGCTGGTCGGGCTCGGTGCGATCGTGTTCCGTGAGCGCATCGGTCCCTCGACGATGGCGTGGCTGGCGCTGGCGTTCGTCGGACTGGTCGGGGTGGTGCGCATCGCGCCGGCCGTGCTCGCGGTGCCGGGCGAGTACCTGCAGGGCGTGGCCCTGGCGCTGGGCGCGGCGTTTCTGTACGCGGTGTCGTCGATCGTCACCAAGCATCTGACAGGCACGCCGCCGCACCTGCTCGCGCTGCTGCAACTCGGGATCGGCATCGTGTTGCTGGCGCCGTTCGCGCACTTCGATGCACTGCCTTCCACCCGGGGCCAGTGGCTGGATCTGGTCGTGCTCGGCGTGGTCAACACTGGGGTGATGTACGTGCTGCTGTATGGCGCCATCCAGAAACTGCCCACCGCGATGACCGGCGCGCTGTCGTTCATCTATCCGGTGGTGGCGATCGCGGTCGATCGCATCGCCTTCGGGCAATCGCTGGCGTGGACGCAGGTGCTCGGGGCGCTGCTGATCCTGCTGGCGGCGGCCGGGGTCAACTTCGGCTGGCGCGTGCTGCCGTGGCCGCGCCCGGCGCGCCCGGCCGCCGGCACCGTCGACGCCGGCGAAGGC
>JBEVKG010000315.1:0-46829 GCA_040509765.1 Xanthomonas sp. | reverse complement strand
CCTTCACGTCAGCCCGCGCCCGCCATCCATCCGCAAGGTCTGCCCGGTGACGAAGCTGGCGTCGTCGAGCAGCCAGCGCACGGCCTCGGCGATTTCCTCGACCTGGCCGGTGCGCGCCAGCGGCGTGCGTGCCAGCAGCGCCTGCTGCGCGGCGGCGTCCTTGCCGGCGTCGGGCCACAGGATCGCGCCGGGGGCGATGGCATTGACCCGCACCTGCGGTGCCAGTTCCAGCGCCAGCGAGCGGGTCAGCATCGCCAGGGCGGCCTTGGCCGCGCTGTACAGCGGATGCGCGCGCAGCGGCTGTTCGGCGTGCAGGTCGGTGAGGTTGACGATCGCGCCGCCGTGCAGGCGCAGCTGCGTGGCCGCGGCCTGCGCCAGGAACAGCGGCGCGCGCGCGTTGACCGCGAACAGGTCGTCCCACTGCGCTGGCGTGGCGTCGTGCAATGGCGTGGGATAGAAATTGGACGCGTTGTTGACCAGCGCATCGAGCCGGCCGAAGTGCGCCACGCACTGCGCCACCAGTTCGGGCAGGCGTGCGGTGTCGCGCAGATCGGCCTGCAGTGTCAGCGTGCTGCCGGCGCGTACCGCCTCCAGTTCCTGTGCCAGCGCCTGCAGTTCGGCCTGCGAGGTGTGCGCATGCAGGGCGACGGCGTAGCCGGCCGCGTGCAGGCGCCGGGCGATGCCGGCGCCGATGCGCCGTGCGCTGCCGGTGATCAGGGCGACTTTGGTCTGGGTCATGTACGGGTTCCATGCTCGGCTATGCTGTGCATTGTCCACGCAATCGCGCACCGCATGCCCACCGACCTTCCTTCGCCCGATGCCACCGCATTGGCCCACAGCGAGCGCCTGGCCGCGCATGTGCGCGCCGAGATCGCCGCCGCCGGCGGGGCCATTCCGTTCTCGCGCTTCATGGAGCTGGCGCTGTACGCGCCCGGCCTGGGCTACTACAGCGCCGGCAGCAGCAAGTTCGGCGAAGCGGGCGATTTCGTCACGGCGCCCGAGCTGGGGCCGCTGTTCGCGGCCACCGTGTCCAATGCGCTGGCGCCGGTGCTGCAGCAGTTGGGGCCGCAGGCACGCATGCTGGAAGTCGGTGGTGGCAGCGGCGCCTTCGCCGAAGTCATGCTCAAGCGCCTGCTGGCGCTGGATGCGCTGCCCGAGCGCTACGCCATCCTGGAGCCCAGCGCCGACCTGCGCGAACGCCAGCGCGAGCGCCTGGCGCGCACGCTGATCCCGCCGGTGTTCGAACTGGTGGAGTGGCTGGACCGGCCGTTCGACGACGACTGGAACGGCGTGCTGTTCGCCAACGAGGTGATCGACGCCCTGCCGACGCCGCGCTTCGCGCTGCGCGATGGCGAGGTGTTCGAGGAGACCGTGACCCTGGATGGCGAGGGCCGCTTCCGCCGCGGCGAACAGCCGGCCGATCCGCTGCTGGCGGCGGCAGTGCGGCACATCGAGCGCTATCTGCAGGCGCCCTTCGCCGACGGCTACCGCTCCGAGCTGCTGCCGCAGTTGCCGTACTGGATCCAGGCGGTGGCCGGTGGCCTGCGCAGCGGCGCCATGCTGTTCGTCGACTACGGCTATCCGCGCCGCGAGTTCTATCTGCCCGAGCGCGACGACGGCACCCTGCGCGCGTTCTACCGGCACCGCACGCATGCCGATCCGTACCGCTGGCCGGGCCTGCAGGACCTGACCGCGTCGGTGGACTTCACTGCGCTGGCCGAAGCCGGCACCGGGGCGGGCTTCGACCTGGCCGGCTACTGCAACCAGGCCAGTTTCCTGCTCGGCAACGGCCTGGATGCGCTGCTGGCCGAGGCCGAGGCGCGCAGCGACGCCGCCGCGCAACTGCGCCTGCGCCAGCAGGTGAAGCGGCTGACCCTGCCCAGCGAGATGGGCGAGCGCTTCCAGGTAATGGGCTTCGAGCGCGACGTGTCGCTGGCGCCGGCATTCCTGTCCGGCGACCTGACCTGGCGGCTGTGATGGCGGCGGTGCGCGCCTTCCGCTGGCCATGGGTGTGGCTGGGGCTGTGGTGGCTGGGCATCGCGGTGCTGATCTACGTGTGCATGATGCCGCACCCGCCGCAGTTGTCGGACCTGCCCGACAGCGACAAGGCCGAGCACTTCATCGCCTATCTGCTGCTGGCCGCCGCGGCGGTGCAGGTCTACGCCGGGCCACGCGCCTGGACCTGGGCCGCGCTGGGCCTGCTGGCGCTGGGCGTGGGCATCGAGTTCGCGCAGGGCGCCTGGACCAGCACGCGCGCGGCCGATCCGCTGGATGCCCTGGCCGATGCGCTGGGCGTGGCCGCCGGCATGGCCACCGCGGCCACGCCGTGGCGCGATCTGCTGTGGCGGCTGGAGCGCGGCCGCCGCCGCTGAGTGCGGTGGCCACCGGGTCTACGGCATCGGCCAAACCTCGATTTCCTGGCCGCGCGCAAGGCGCGGCAGGCGCGCGGCGTCCTAGAGTGCCGGCGCCGGGCAGACCGCCCGGGCGCCGCGCGGCGACTCCGCGCCTGTGCAGGAGAAACGCATGCAAGCACGCCACGCCACCGGTGCCGCGCGCGGCGCCGGCCTGTTCGCCGCGCTGTGCCTGGCCGCCAGCGCCGCACCCGCCAACGCCGCCTGGAACGCTGTCTGCAGCGGCACCGCCACCTACACCAGCTCCGGCTATTCCGGCGGCGCCTTGCTGCTGGATCCCGTCGACCCCACGGCGACGATCGCCGCGCTGAATCCGGCGCAGCTCGACGATGGCGGGGTCAGGGCGGCGCTGGCCGGCGCCTATCTGCAGGTGCAGGGGCCGCGCGGCACGGTTGTCGTCTACGTCACCGACCTGTACCCGGACGGTGCCGATTGCGGGCTGGATCTGTCGCCCAATGCCTTCGCCGCGATCGGCGACCTCGGTGCCGGTCGCATTCCGATCCGCTGGGCGGTGGTGGCCGCGCCGGTCAGCGGCAACGTGGTGTACCGGATCAAGGAGGGCAGCTCGCAATACTGGGCGGCGATCCAGGTGCGCAATCACCGCTATCCGGTGGTGAAGTTCGAATACAAGAAGAACGGTGACTGGGTCAGCCTGCCCAAGACCGCGTACAACCATTTCGTCGGCGAGCAGATGGGCGCGCAACTGCTGGAGATCCGCCTGACCGACATCCGCGGCCAGGTGATCACCGACACCCTCGGCGCGCTGCCCAGCCAGGGCGACAAGGGCGTGTACTTCGCCGACGGGCACGTGCAGTTCCCGCGCTGAGCGGCGTTCGTGCAGGCGCCGGCGGTCGCACGCCGGCGCTGCCGCTATCGGCGTGCGCGCGCCTGCGTCGCGGAGCGGGCTCCGCCGCGCAGGCGCGGCCGTGCGCTCAGAACTTGAAGTGCACCGTCGCCATGTAGCGGCGGCCGTTGTGGTAGCGCCCGACCGGATGGTCCTTGTCGCCGAGGTATTGCAGGTACTCCTCGTCCAGCAGGTTCTGCGCGTCCAGTTGCAGCGACCACTGCGCATTGATCGCGTAGCCCACGCTCGCGCCCAGGTCGGTGTAGGCATCGACGCTGGCCGGCGCAGCGCCGGCGACGTAGCCGCCGGCCAGGTAGCTGTCGCGCCAGTTCAGGCTGATCCGCGCGTTCCACGGCCCCTTCTCGTAGTACGGGCTGAAGGCGACGCTGTTGCGCGACTGGTAGGGCAGGCGGTCGCCGGTGTTGTTTTCCCCGCTGGCGTAGGTGTAGTTGGCGGTGAGGCCGAAGCCGCTGGCGCCGAACGGCTGCTGGTAGGCGAGGGTGAAGCCCTTGACCTTGCCGTCGCCGGCATTGCGCGGGCGCTGGATGCTGTAGTCGCAGTAGCCGTCGGCGGTGCAGCCGTTGCTGCCGAGCATCTGTGCCCACGTCTGCGGCGACGTGTCGCGGATCGAGTTGTACTGGCGTTCGATCGTGGCCGAGGTGTCGATGTAGTTGTCGATCTTCTTGTAGAACACCGACCACGCCACCACGGCCTGCGGCGCGAAGTAGTACTCGGCCGAGAGGTTGAAGTTCCACGATTCGTAGGGCGAGAGATCGGCATTGCCGCCGCTGCCGGTGAGCGTGGTGTCGTTCAAGAAGGTGTTGTTGACCATCTGGTTGTACGGCGCCCAGGCGATCACCTTGCCGGCGGCAAAGCGGAACACCCAGTCGTTGTCGGTGTCGTAGGCCAGGTTCAGCGACGGCAGCAGGAAGTGATCCTTCTTGGTGCGGGTCTGCCACTTGCTGTCCAGGTCCTGCAGCGTCGGCGTGCCGCTGTAGACGAAGCCGCTGCCTTCGGTCTTGGACTGCACATAGCGCACGCCGATGTTGCCGCGCAGGCCGGCGTTGGAGAAATTCAGCTGCGCGTAGGCGGCGTTGTTGGTCTGCTGCAGCGCCCAGGTGTTGTTGAGGTAGCTGGCCGGATCCGGATTGGCGTAGTCCAGCGGGCTGTTGCGGACCCAGTCGATCACGTTGCCGCGCCCGGCCTGCACATGGCGACCCTGGTCGGGATAGAACCCCTGGATGTCGGTCAGGCCGATGGTGCCGACGTCGGCCAGCGTGCCGGGCCTGACCCCGCCATACACGTTCAGGGCAAAGTCCTCGTTGTGCCGGCCCTGGCGCACGCCGACCAGCAACTGGTTGAACACGCCGTCGAACTGCAGGTTGGCGTCGAGCTGGGCGTAGCGATCCTTGCTCTCGGTGGAGAACACGCCATTGTTGCCGAACCAGCCGCCGGCCGATCCCCAGTTGGCCGGATTGCGCGCACCGACCGGATCGTCGAAGCGGATGCCGCGGTCCAGATCCCAGCGGAAGCCGCCGTTGTAGAACGGCTCGATGAAGTACTGCGACAGGTCGCGGTTCTCGGACTTGCTCTGGCCGAGTTGGCCGCTCATGCCCCAGCGCTCGCCGCGGAACGCGCCGCGCAGGTCCAGGCCCTTGGTGGTGACCTCGGACTGGCGCACGTTGTTGTCGTAGATCACCGTGCCGCCGTTGGCATTGGCGTTGGCGCTGGAATGCCCGCTGCGGACCACGCCGTTGCGCACGTCGCCCAGCGCGTCGACCGCGGCGACGGTGCCCGGGTTCCAGGTCAGGAAGCTGTACATCGACTGGTTGTAGTTGTCGAAGTCTTCCTTGATGTACAGGCCGCTGAGGTTGAACTCCAGCGCGTCGCTGGGCTTGAGCTGCAGGTTGAGCACCGCGCTGTCGCGCTTGCGGTCCTGCTGGAACCAGGCGGCATTGATCGAGTTGGGCACGTCGGCATCGGCCGGCACGCCGGCGGCGTTGGCGAAGGTGCCGGCCTTGGCGTAGCCGAACACCTCCAGGCCCTGACGGTCGACGCGTTCCTCGTAGTGCTGTGCGGAGACCGCCACACCGAAGGTCTCCTGCGGATTCTTCCAGCTGTACAGCAGCGACGCGTTGGGCTTGCCCTCGCTGGCCTGCTGGCTGTAGCTGTAGCCCACCGAGCCGGCGATCTCGTTGGCCTTCAGGTCCAGCGGCTGACGGCTGTGCATCAGCACGGTGCCGCCGAGGCTGCCCTCGGTCAGGCGCGCCTCGGAGGATTTGACGATCTCCGCGCGGCCCAGGATCTGCGGCGACAGCAGGGTGTAGTCGAAGCCGCGGTTGGGCTGTTCGCCGTACAGCCAGATCGCCTGCGCCACCGGGTGGCCGTCCAGGAACGACAGGTTGAGGCTGGGATCGGTGCCGTCGATGCTGACCCGCTCGCCCTGGCCGAAGCGGCGGTCGATGGTGACGCCGGGGATCTGCGCGAACGCCTCGGCGACGTTGGTGCTGGGGAACTTGCCGATGTCCTCGGCGGTGATCGCCTCGGACACGGTGGTGTTGTTGCGCTTGGTGTCCAGCGACTTCTCCAGGCTGGCGCGGATGCCGACCACCTGGACCGCGTCCAGGTCGGTGGCGGCGGAATCGGCCTGCTGCGCCTGCGCAGCGAAGGCGAGGACGCTGGCGGCGATGGCCGCCGACAGGACGGAATGGCGATATTGCATGATGTCTCTCCTCATCATTCAAGGGATCAACGCGATTGCGCGGACGTTGCGCCGCGCGCCGGAATTGCCTGGTGCCTTGCTGCGGTAGTGCGGATGTCAGCGGTGCGGATGCCAGCGGGAGTGCAGGATGAGGCGGATTGCGAAGGCGGTGCTGCGCCGTGCAGGACGGCGGCGGCCGGTGTCGCGCGAATGCGCGTGCCCCACCGGCCTCGGCGCGTGCAGGGCGCCAGGGCAGGAAGCGGACGCGGATGCCGACGGCGCCGCCCGGCGCGATCGGCCGGACCACGCATCGGCAGCGCAATGCGGCGGAAACAGGGGCGGCGGGTTCGGCGCGGCATGCGCCAACGGCGGACAGCCGGGCAGGGCGGGCCGCTGTCTCCGGTCATGCCACGAAGTGCCGCGTGCGCCACGCGATGCGTGCGAACGGATCATTGCGATCACATGCCTCCCTTGGCCCGCTTTCGCGCCGCACATGCGCGGCTACACCCCCGTGTGCGCCGATTCTTACGAGGCTATGACAACGATGTCAAGTCTTGGTAAGAAAATTTGTCTGGTTCTGGTTTTGCCGCCCAAAATCGGCACCGGATCAAGGAAAGGGTGCCTCTCCTGAATGAAAGGCTAGTTTTATCAACGACTTGTTTCAGAGCCTGGAGTGGCTCACGCCCGCGCACAGATGAGAATGCGGTGCGCTTATGCGGCGGCGCACAAAATTGGTCTCGTTGTCACAATTGGTGCGCCATAGGTATCGTGACAACGATGCGTGAAGAATGCTTTGGGGAAAATATTTCTCCTGCACATGTTATTGATTTATAAGTTATTTTTACAAATATGGCGGCAAGTCCAGGGGTCATTCTTCGATTTCGTGCGGTGCGGCGTTGACACAATCTTTCTAAGACCATAAGAATCGAAGCACCTGGAATTGGTCCTTGCCAATTCGGGTCAGATCCGTCCAGCCGCACCATGCAGTCGCCCGTTCCGGGGTAGGGACGGGGACGCGCCTCCCGCAAGACAGGGCGCAGGAAACAGCCAGCACGTTCCATCGGCTCCGTGTCCGCACGGACGGCATCGCCCTGCGCGTCGCGTCGGGCGCGATGGAGGGTGCTGCCTGCCGATCGCCGCCCTGGATGTCAGACGTCGTCGTGCCGATCCGCCATCAACCAGGATAGCCCAATGCCACATGTCGCCCGCTCCCGTTCGCATTGTTGTCCCCTGTCCGCCCTCGCCAGCGCCATCGCGTTCGGCCTGCTCAGTGCCGGCGCGCAGGCGCAGGAAGCGCCCGCGTCCGATTCGATTTCCCAGCTCGACACGGTGACCGTCACCAGCTCCTACCAGAAGAGCCTGATCACCGCGCTGGACAACAAGCGCGCGGACGCGCGCATGACCGACGGCATCTCGTCGGAGGACATCGGCAAGTTCCCGGCCGAGAACATCGCCGAGGCGATCCAGCGCATTCCCGGCGTGCAGATCTCCACCATCAACGGCCGCGGGTCGACCATCAGCATCCGCGGCCTGGGTCCGCAGTATTCGGCCACCACGATCAACGGCCAGACCATCAAGAGCGCCGATTTCACCGATGGCTTCCGCTACGACATCATCCAGCCGGAAGTGGCCGCGGCGATCGAGGTGATCAAGTCGCCATCGGCGGACATGGACGCCGGCGGGCTGTCGGGCACGGTCAACATCGAGACCACCAAGCCGCTGGACGACAAGGAGCGCAAGCTGAACTTTTCGGCGAAGGAGCAGTACTCCGAAGTCGCCGGCGGCGCGCCGACGCCGAAGGGCGTGCTGACCTACATCGACCAGTTCCATCTCGCCGACGGCGGCGAACTCGGCGTGTTCGTCAACGCCGGCTACCAGAAGCTCAAGGACCGTGCCGACTACCTGTGGATCGACCGATGGTACACGCAGGCCACCGACGACGGCACCCTGTACATCCCGCGGCGTCCGCGTTACCGCTCGATCGAGCGCGAGACCGACCGCAAGATGCTCACCGCGGGGCTGCAGTGGAAGCCCAACGACCGGCTGGAGATGAACCTGACGGCGCTGTATTCGCAGGACAAGACCGACAACGACATGAATCAGTTGGTCTATTCCTTCGACCGCAACTACCTGAACGTGCTGCAGACCGACGGCCTGACCGCGACCAGGGTGTCGGCGTCCAACTACTGGCTGGAGAACAACCGCCAGCTCGAGCGCCACGACCTGACCTCGCAACTGCTGACCTGGGACGCGCGCTGGAAGGGCGACGCGTGGACCTTCAGCGGCGTGGCCAACTACACCGAAGGCAAGACCGACGAGGACGAGCGCGCGGCGATCCTCGGCCGCAAGCCGACCGCGACGCTGTTCGACATGTCCAACCCGGGCGCGATCTCGCTGACCACCGACGCCGACGCCACCGACGCCAGCGCCTGGAACAAGTCCAACCTGGTCCGCGACGAATACCCCAACGGCGCGATCAACGCGCTGCGCAACAAGGAATGGTCGCTGCAGTTCGACGCCGAACGCTATGTCGGCAACGGCTTCCTCGACGCGGTCAAGGTCGGCACCAAGTTCCGCCGCGAGACCTTCGACCGCAACGTCTGGCGCCGCGACTTCCTGTACCTGATCAACTCCGGTGCGGTGTCCGGCTACGGCATGTTCCCGGAGTTGTCGGCGGCCAGTTCCAACGTCAGCAACTTCCTCGACGGCAACCTGGCCTCGCAGAGCGACTGGGTGGCGCCGGACGTGTACGCCTATGCCAGGGCCTTGGCCGCTTCCGGCATCACCGTGCCGGTGCTGTTCGCGCCGCAGGCCAGCTACCACATCCGCAACGACATCTTCTCCGCCTACGCGCTGGCCAGGATCGACACCGATATCGGCAGCATGCGCCTGCGCGGCAACGTCGGCGTGCGCTACGAGAACACCAAGCGCACCACCGACACCTACCTGACCACCGCCTCGCAATACAGCGAGGACGCCAACGAGGTGGTCGGCACCGAGCGCGCGCCGTACGACTACCACAACTGGCTGCCCAGCCTGAACCTGGTGCTGGACATGCGCGAGGACCTGCTGCTGCGTTTCGCTGCCGGCAAGGTGCTGGTGCGGCCGATCCTGGACAGCAACACCGCCATCGCCACCACCATTTCCTCCGGCAGCAACACCGGAGGCACCACCACCTACGACGTCTCGCTGGGCCAGACCGACCTGAAGGCGTTGACCGCCGACCAGGCCGACCTCAGCCTGGAGTGGTACTACGGCCAGGGCGGCGGGCTGACCCTGGCCGGCTTCTGGAAGAACGTCAAGAACGGCACCTTCAACAGCATCGTGTGCCCGGCCGCCTTCAACGGCACGGCGCTGTCCACCAATGGCGCCGGCGACTGCGTGGACGGCAGCGGCAACATCTACGAGATCACCGCCACCCGCAACGATCCGAGCAAGGTCAAGATCAAGGGCTACGAACTGGGCTGGACGCAATCGTTCGATGCCTGGCTGCCGATCCAGGGCTTCGGCCTGACCGCCAACTTCACCCGGGTGATCCCGCAGCGCGACACCGACTTCAAGATCCGCAACCTGTCGGAGAAGACCTGGAACGCCACCGGCTACTGGGAGAACGCGATGTTCTCCGCGCGCCTGTCGCTGAACCACCGAAGCGAGTACGAGCAGGACAGCAGCGACAGCTTCTTCGCCCGCGAAGGCCACACCATGAAGGCGCGCACCCAGGTCGATGCGGTGCTTGGCTACCAGGCCACCGACACGCTCAGCTTCCAGCTCGGCGCGCTCAACCTGACCAACAAGAAGGAAGAGGCGTACAAGGACATCAGCAGCCGCTGGCAGATGACCGGGGTCACCGGCCGCAGCTTCTACGTGTCGATGCAGTGGGACATCCTGTGAGGGCGGCGCACGCGCCTGCGCGCTAGCGCGACCCGGGTCCGGCGCCGCGGTGGCGCCGGGCGGTGGATCCGACGAGGACAAGCGCATGCAACGAAGAACGTTCCTGGCCGGCAGCGCCGGCGCTGGCCTGCTGCTGGCGCTGCCGCGCGGAAGCTGGGCCGGCACCGCGGCGTCGGCGGGCATCGCCGACGCCGGTGCCGCTGCGGTGGCGGCCGTGCCGGAGCTGACCCTGGCGGCCGATCCGGGCCTGTTCTGCCTGGACGAGGGCTGGCGTTTCCACGAAGGCGACATCCCGTTTCCGCCGATCAGCGGGCAGGATGCGAGCTACGACAACGCCAAGGCCGGCAAGGCCTGGGGCGCGGCCGCGGGCGATTTCGACGACAGCCAGTGGCGCGCGCTGCGGCTGCCGCACGATTTCGCCATCGAGCAGCCGATCGAGGCCAGCGCCAACGTGGCGCAGGGCTACCGCCGCCGTGGCATCGCCTGGTACCGGCGTAGCCTGCGGCTGGACGAGGCGCAGCGCGGCAAGGCGCTGGAACTGCGCCTGGACGGCATAGCCAGCCGCGCCACGGTGTGGGTCAACGGCCTGCTGATGGCGCGCAGTTGGAGCGGCTACGACGGTCTCGCCATCGACATCAGCGCGATCGCGCGCTATGGCCAGGATCTGAACACCATCGCGGTGCGCGTGGACGCCGAGGCGATGGACGGGTGGTGGTACGAAGGCGCCGGGATCTACCGGCATACCTGGCTGGCGGTGCGCGATGCGCTGCATATCGTCGGCGACGGCGTGCATGCGGTGCCGCGGATCGGCAGCGACGATCTGTGGACGCTGCCGGTGGCGGTCACCGTCGCCAATGTCGGCGAACAGGCCGATGCGGCGCTGCTGGAGGTGACGCTGTACGACGCGCAGGGCACGGTGACGGCGCAAGGCAGCACCGCGCTGCAGGCCAGCGCACTGGCGCAGGCGGAGGCCCGGGTGGTGTTGCAGGTGCGCCAGCCGCAGCGCTGGGATGTGGCCGCGCCGCACCTGTACCGGCTCGCGGCGGTGCTGCGCAGCGCCGGCCGCGAGCGCGACCGCCGCGAGTGCGCGATCGGCTTCCGCACGCTGCGCTTCGATGCACAGCAGGGCTTCTTCCTCAACGAGCGGCCGCTCAAGATCAAGGGCGCCTGCCTGCACCAGGATCATGCGGGGGTCGGCGTGGCGGTGCCGGACAGCCTGCTGGCGTTCCGCATCCGCCGGCTCAAGGCGCTGGGCTGCAACGCGATCCGCCTGCACCACGCGGTGGCCGCCGAACTGCTCGACGTCTGCGACCGCCTGGGCATGCTGGTGATGGCCGAGAACCGCGTGTTCAATCCGGCCCCCGACTACGCTGCGCAACTGCGCTGGCTGGTGCGCCGCGACCGCAATCGCGCCTGCGTGTTCCTGTGGTCGGTGTTCAACGAAGAGCCGATGCAGGGCACCGCCGCCGGCTACGAAATGGTGCGCCGCGCGGTGGCGCTGGTGCGCGCACTCGACGACAGCCGCCCGGTGACCGCGGCGATGAACGACGGCATGCTGACCCAGCGCAATGCGTCCCATGCGGTGGACGTGGTCGGTTTCAACTACCGCCAGTTCAACTACGACCGCGTGCATGCGGCGATGCCGCACACGCCGCTGCTGTCCAGCGAGGACACCAGCGCATTCCAGACCCGCGGCGCCTGGTTCACCGACATGGAGGCGCACGTCATCGCCGAGGACGATTCGGTCGCCGCGCCGTGGGGCAATACCCACCGCGAGTCCTGGAAGCTGATCAGCGAGCGGCCCTACCTGGCCGGCAGTTTCGTCTGGACCGGCTTCGACTACCGTGGCGAGCCGACCCCGTTCGAATGGCCGTCGGTGTCCTCGTTCTTCGGCATCATGGACCTGTGCGGCTTTCCGAAGGGCGCCTACTGGTTGCGGCAGGCGCAGTGGATCGACGATGCGCCCGTGCTGCAGTTGCTCCCGCACTGGAACTGGCCGGGCCGCGAGGGCACCCCGATCAAGGTGATGGCGTTCTGCAACGCGCAGCAGGTGGAGCTGTGGCTCAACGGGCAGTCGCAGGGACGGCAGGCGGTGGACCGGATCGCGATGAATGCCTGGCAGGTCGTGTACGCGCCCGGCGTGCTGGAAGCGGTGGCGTACCGCGACGGACGCGAGGTCGCGCGGCAGCGGGTGCAGACGGTCGGGGCGCCGGTCGCGCTGCGGCTGACGGCGGACCGCACGCGCATGCGCGGCGACGGCCGTGACGTGCAACCGATCACCCTGGAAGCGGTGGACGCACAGGGCCGCCACGTGCCGTTCGCCGATGCGCAGATCGCGCTGCAGGTCGAGGGCGGGCGGTTGCTCGGCGTCGGCAACGGCGACCCGAACCGGCATGCGCCCGACGACGTGCCGCAGGTGCAGTTGTTCAACGGCCTGGCGCAGGCCATCGTCGAGGCCGGCAGCGGCCGCCGCCGGCTGCGCATCGAGGCGCACGCACCAGGCCTGCGTGCGGCACAGGCCAGCATCGTGCTGGACGCGGCGCCGCCGCCGTTGTCGCTGCCGCCGGCCGCGGCGGCGATGGTGGTGACCGGCTGGCGCCGAACCCTGCCGTTCGCCGCCCCGCCGGATCCGGCGCTGCCGCGCGCGCCCAACGACAACAACAGCTGGAGTTTCTGCCAGCCGGGCAACCTGGAGACGCGTGCCGAGCGCGACGGCTATGTGCTGTACCGCACCGCGTTCACGCCCTGGGTCGGGATCCAGCAGCGCGGCGGCCGGCTGCGGCTGGGCCGCGCGACCGGCGCGCTACAGGTGTATCTGGACCGGCAACTGGTCGCCCGTGTGGCGGCGGGGCAGCCGGTGTCCCTGCGTCTGCCGCCTGCGTCCGGCGAACGCGTGCTGGCCGTGGTGATGCAGGTGATGGCGGCAACGCCATTCGGCTTCGACGATGTCGCGACAGTGGAGTATTGAGCCAATGAAACATGCTTTCCGCCAGATCTTCCCGCATGGTCATGCCGGATTGCGCCGCGTCCGGGCGCTGTCGATGCGCGCGCACGCGGTCGTGTTGCTGCTGGCCTGTGCGCTGCTGGCGCCGATCGGGTCCGCCGCGGCGGCGCAGGACGCGCAGGACGCGCAGGGCGATGCCGCGCGCGGCGTGTTGCTGCGCACGCTCGGCCCGCGCGCGGCCGCGCTGCACCTGCAACGGCAGCCGCGCGGCGGCGGCAACGACTGGTATCAGGTCGCCGCCGAGGCCGGCACGCTGCGCGTGTCCGGTTCCTCGGAAGTGGCGCTGGCGCATGGCGCGTACAGCTACCTGCAGTCGATCGGCGCGGCGTCGGTGAGCTGGGAAGGCAGCCGCGTGGCGCTGCCGGCGACCTACGCGGACGTCCACGGGCCGCGTGTGGTCACCCCGTTCACCCATCGCGCCTATCTCAACGTCTGCACCTACGGCTACACCACGCCGTGGTGGGATTGGGCGCGCTGGGAGCGCGAGATCGACTGGATGGCCCTGCACGGCATCGACATGCCGCTGGCGATGGAGGGCCAGGAGTACGTGTGGCAGGCGCTGTGGCGTGAGTTCGGGGTGGCCGATGCGGAGCTGGCGCAGTACTTCTCCGGCCCGGCATTCGCGCCGTGGCAGCGCATGGGCAACATCGAAGGCTACGACACGCCGTTGCCGCAGCAGTGGATCGACGACAAGCATGCGCTGCAGCTGCGCATCCTGCAGCGCATGCGCGCGCTGGGCATGAAGCCGGTGCTGCCGGCCTTCGCCGGCTACGTGCCGAAGGCGTTCGCGCAGGCGCATCCGCAGGCGCGCATCTACCGCATGCGCGCCTGGGAAGGCTTCCACGAGACCTATTGGCTGGACCCGGCCGATCCGCTGTTCGCACGGATCGCGCAGCGCTTCATCCAGCTCTACGACCGCACCTACGGCAAGGGCACCTACTACCTGGCCGATGCGTTCAACGAGATGCTGCCGCCGATCGCCGCCGACGGCAGCGACGCGCGCCTGGCCAGCTACGGCGACAGCACCGCCAATACCGCCAAGGCCGCGCCGCCGGAAGTGCCGCCGGCGCAACGCGACAAGCGCCTGGCCGAGTACGGCCGCGCGCTGTATGCCTCGATCCATCGCGCCAACCCGGACGCGGTGTGGGTGATGCAGGGCTGGCTGTTCGGCGCCGACCGCCACTTCTGGACGCCGCAGGCGATCGCCGCATTCCTGCGCGACGTCCCCAGCGACAAGTTGCTGGTGCTGGACATCGGCAACGACCGCTACCCGGGCACCTGGAAACTGTCCGACGCGTTCGACGGCAAGCAATGGATCTACGGCTACGTGCACAACTACGGCGGCAGCAATCCGGTGTATGGCGACCTGGCGTTCTACCGCGAGGACCTGCGCGCGCTGCTCGCCGACAAAGGCAAGCAGCAACTGGTCGGCTTCGGCGCGTTCCCCGAAGGGCTGCACACCACCTCGGTGGTCTACGAATACATGTACGCGCTGGCATGGGGCGCGCAGCAGCGCCCGTTGCAGGACTGGCTCGACGACTACACCAGCGCCCGCTACGGACACACCTCGCCGGCCTTGCGCGCGGCCTGGGACGACCTGCAGGCCTCGGTGCTGTCGACCCGCTACTGGACGCCGCGCTGGTGGCGCAGCCGTGCCGGCGCCTACCTGCTGTTCAAGCGGCCGACGCTGGACATCGGCGAGTTCGAGGGCGCGCCGGGCGATCCGCCGCGGCTGCGCCGCGCCCTGCAGCAACTGCTGGCGCTGGCGCCGGAGTACGCCGACGCGCCGCTGTACCGTTACGATCTGGTCGACTTCGCCCGCCACTACGCCACCGGCCGCGTGGATGCGCAGTTGCAGCAGGCGGTGGCAGCCTACCGGCGCGGCGATGTCGCGGCCGGCGACGCCGCGGTCGCGCGCGTGCGGGAGGCGGTGACCCAGCTCGACAGTCTGGTGGGTGGCCAGCAGGACACCTTGTCGAGCTGGCTCGACGCCGCCGCCGCGTATGCCAAGACCCCGCAGGACGCGGCCTACTACCGACACGACGCCAAGGCCCAGGTCAGCGTATGGGGCGGCGAGGGCAATCTCGGCGACTACGCGTCCAAGGCCTGGCAGGGCATGTACGCCGACTACTACCTGCCGCGCTGGACCTTGGCGCTGCAGATGCTGCGTGAGGCGGCAGTGGCCGGCAGTGGCGTGGACGAGGCGCAACTGCAGCAGCGGCTGCGTGCCTGGGAGCGGGACTGGGTGGCGCGCGACACGGCCTACCTGCGGCAGGTGCCGGCCGATCCGGTCGCCGCGGTGCGCACCCTGCTGCAGCAGGTGGATGCGCCATGAGCGCCGCGCCCGCTGGTCTTCCTGCCGCGGCGCCGTCGCGCGAACGCTTCCTGTCGCTGGATGTGTTCCGCGGCCTGACCATCTTCCTGATGATCCTGGTCAACACGCCGGGTGCCGGGGCCGATGCATTCGTGCAGCTGCGGCACACGCCGTGGTTCGGCTTCACCGCCGCCGACCTGGTGTTCCCATCGTTCCTGTTCGCGGTCGGCAACGCGATGAGCTTCGCGCTGGATCGCGGCCAGCCGCTCGGCGCGTTCCTGCGCCGGGTCGGCAAGCGCAGCGCGCTGATCTTCCTGCTCGGCTTCCTGATGTACTGGTTTCCGTTCGTGCACCAGGGCGCCGACGGCCACTGTAGCGTCACCGCGATCGACCAGACCCGCGTGCCGGGCGTGCTGCAGCGCATCGCGCTATGCTACGCGCTGGCCGCGCTGCTGTGCCGCTGGTTGTCGCCGCGCGGCCTGCTGGGCGCCTGCGTCGCGCTGCTGCTCGGCTACTGGGGCGCGCTGTATCTGTGGGGCCAGCCGGGCGCGGAGCTGAGCAAGCTCGGCAATGCCGGCACGCGCCTGGACCTGTGGCTGCTGGACCCGGCGCAGCTGTATCGCAAGGACGGCGGGTTCGATCCGGAAGGTCTGCTCGGCACGCTGCCGGCCACGGTGAACGTCCTTGCCGGCTATTTGACCGGGCTGTACGTGCGCCACGCCGGCAAGCAGGCGCGTACGGTGCGCTGGCTGCTGCAGGCCGGCATCGCGCTGACGGTGCTGGCCCTGGCCTGGCAGCCGTGGTTCCCGCTGGCCAAGAAGCTGTGGACCGGATCGTTCGTGCTGCTGACCGTGGGCCTGGACCTGCTGCTGCTGGGCGCGTTGCTGTGGGCGATCGAGGTGCGCCGCTGGCAGGCCGGCAGCGGCTTCTTCACCGTGCTCGGGCGCAATCCGCTGGCGATCTACCTGTTCTCCGAGCTGTTCGTGGTCTGCCTGCGGCTGGTCCCGGCCGGCGCCAGCGGCATGGACCTGTACCAGTGGCTGGGCGTGGACGTGTTCCAGCCGCTGCTGCCCGGGCCCTGGGGCAGCCTGGCCTGTGCGCTGGCCTACACCCTGCTGTGCTGGGCGGTGGGTTGGTGGATGGACCGGCGGCGGCTGTATCTGCGGCTGTAGCCGCGGCGTGCATGGACCGCGAATTGGTACTATATTGGACATAATGAATCCATGCGGACTGGAGAGCGCGCCATGACCAAGCCCAAGCCGCAGGCCGATCCACGCCTGCAAGCGCTGGCCGTGGACCCGGACGCGCCCACGCCGCTGTACCTGCAACTGGCCAGCAAGCTGGTGGAGGCGATCAAGGGCGGGCAGTGGAAGCCGGGCGAGGCGCTGCCGGCCGAACGGCAGCTGTGCGAGTACCTGCAGGTGTCGCGGGTGACCCTGCGCCAGGCCGTGGATGCGCTGGTCGAGCAGGGCCTGGTGTCGCGCCGGCAGGGTGCCGGCACCTTCGTCACTTCGCACATCCAGCACCAGCTCAGCGGCCTGGCCAGCTTCAGCGAGACTCTGCGCATGAAGGGGCTGGAGCCGGGAACGCGCTGGCTGGAGCGGCGCACGCGCCCGGCGCACGGCGAAGAGATCCTGCGCCTGGGCCTGTCGCCGGACACCGTGGTCGCGGCGCTGACGCGCCTGCGCAGCGCCGACGGCCGGGGGCTGGCCTACGAGAAGGCGGTGCTGCCGCAGCATGTCGTGCCCGATCCGCACGCCATCGCCGATTCGCTCTACAGCTACCTGGACGAGCGCGGCACCCCGGTGGTGCGGGCGCTGCAGTACTTCCGCGCCATCAACCTGCCGGCGCGGCTGGCCGGCCACCTGGGCATGAAGGAAGGCGAGGCGATCCTGCACGTGGTGCGGGTCGGCTACACCCGCGACGGCAGCGCGATCGAACTGACCGACACCTATTGCCACAACGACTACTACGACTTCGTCGCCGAGCTGCGACGCTGATCGCCGATCCCCGCGCCCTCCCGGAGCCCGCCCGCCCATGACCACCGCACGGCCTGCCAGTCCCTACGCCTCGATCGCCATCGTCGGCCTGTTGTTCTTCATCATGGGCTTCTTTACCTGGATCAACGGGCCGTTGATCCTGTTCGCCAAGGTCGCCTTCAATGTCAGCGACACGTTCGCGTTTCTCATCCCGAGCGCGTTCTATATTTCCTACTTCTGCCTGGCATTGCCTTCGTCGGTCATCCTGAAGCTGACCGGGATGAAGAAGGGCCTGGCACTGAGCCTGCTGATCATGGCGATCGGCGCCGCGATCTTCGGCCAGTTCACCAATGACCGTTCCTATGTGGGTGCGGTGAGCGGCATCTTCATCATCGGCGGCGGCCTGGCCTTGCTGCAGACTGCGGTCAATCCGTACATCAGCATTCTCGGGCCGATCGACGGCGCTGCGCGTCGTATCGCGCTCATGGGCATCTGCAACAAGGTGGCCGGAGCGCTGGCCACGTATGGACTGGCGAAAGTGGTCCTGCACGGGATGGAGGATTTTTCGACCCAGATCGAACAGGTGCTGCCGGCCCAGAAGGAAATGCTGCTGCAGGAGTTCGCTGGCCGAATCCACGGCCCGTACATGGCGATCGCCGGCGTCCTTGCCGTGCTGTCCGTCGCCATCCTGTTTTCGCCCTTGCCCGAGATCAGCGCCGAGAAGGCGAACGCGTCGGCATCTGACGAGCGCAGCCGCGACAGCATCTTCGCGTTTCCGCACGTGTGGCTGGGCGCGTTGTGCATCTTCGTGTACGTCGGCGCCGAGGTGATGGCGGGCGATGCGATCGGCATCTACGGCAACAGCCTCGGCCTCTCGCTCGACTACGCAAAGTATTTCACCATCGGTACGCTGGCCTGCATGCTGGCAGGCTACCTGGTCGGCCTGGTGCTGATCCCGAAATACATTTCCCAGGAAAAGTACCTGTCCATCTCGGCCTGCCTGGGCATCGTCTTTTCGCTGTGTGCGATGTTGACCGGCGGCTACGTCTCCGTGGCGTTCGTGGCAGCGCTCGGATTCGCCAACGCCATCATGTGGCCGGCCATTTTCCCCCTGGCCATCAAGGGGCTGGGGAAATTCACGGAAAAGGGCGCGGCGTTGTTGATCATGGGCATCGTGGGCGGCGCCGCGGTTCCGCAGCTGTTCGCCCATCTGAAGGAGTCCTTCGATTTCCAGGTGGTCTTCGCCGGCCTGATGATCGCCTGCTACCTGTACATCCTGTTCTTCGCGCTGCGCGGCCACCGCGTCGGCCAGGGCGCGGCGAACTGACGCGCCTTTCTCTCACTCGGCAAACTCATTCCAATGCGCAGACCCACCATCAAAGACGTCGCCGAACGGGCGCGGGTGTCGCTGAAGACCGTCTCGCGGGTCATCAACAACGAACCGTCGGTGATGCAGGCCACGCGCTCGCGCGTGCTGCACGCCATCGCCGAGCTGGACTACGAGCCGGATCCGTCGGCGCGCAACCTGCGCAGCGGCACTCCGTTCGTGATCGGGCTGGTGTACGACAACCCCAACCCGTACCACATCATCGGCGTGCAGAACGGCGTACTCGCCGCCTGCCGCGAGACCGGCTTCGGCCTGCAGATCCATCCCTGCGATTCCACCGCGCCGATGCTCGCCGAGGAGCTCGCCGAGTGGACCCAGCGCTCGCGCCTGGCCGGGCTGGTGCTGACCGCGCCGATGTCCGAGCGCGCCGACCTGGTCGCGGCGCTGGCCGCGCGCGGGATCAAGACCGTGCGCATCATCGCCGCCACCGAGGATCCGCAGGACGGGCCCTGCGTCTATGTGGACGACCGCGACGCCGCCTATGAGATCACCGAACACCTGATCCAGCTCGGCCACCAGCGCATCGGCTTCCTGTGGGGCGGCACCTCGCACCGCTCCAGCGGCGAGCGCTATGCCGGCTACGAGGCGGCGCTGAAGGACTACGGCATCACCCTGGACAAGCACCTGGTGGTGCCCGGCGACTACACCTTCGACGACGGCTTCCGCGGCGCGCGGCGCCTGCTGGCGCTGCGCGAACCGCCGACCGCGATCTTCGGCTCCAACGACGAAATCGCCGCCGGCGTGCTGGCCGCGGCCAAGTCGGCGGGCATGAACGTGCCCTACGACCTGTCCATCGCCGGCTTCGAGGACAGCCCGTTCTCGCGCCAGTCGTGGCCGCCGCTGACCACCGCCAAGCAGGCCACCGAGGACATCGCCCGCCACGCCGCGCGGCTGCTGATCAGCCAGTTGCGCAGCGATGCCTACGAAGACCATCCGGCGCCGGTGCACAACCAGGGCTTCGTGCCGCAACTGGTGGTGCGCGGCTCGACCGCGCCCATGCAGTCGCATTCCCGCCGTTCCTCCTCCCCCGACCCCACATGACCCTCCCCATGGCGCTGCCCTCCGAAACCGACACCCTGATGTTCCGCGAAGCCGCGGAAGCCGCCGCGGTCATCGCCGCGCAGTTCGAACGCAACCACGCCACGGTGGCCGCACTGGCCGCAGCGCTGCGTGCCGATCCGCCGCCGTTCGTGGTGACCTGCGCGCGCGGCAGTTCCGACCACGCCGCCACCTACGCCAAGTACCTGTTCGAGACCCAGCTCGGCGTGGTCACCGCCTCGGCCTCGCCGTCGGTGGGCTCGGTCTACGAAGCGCCGCTGCGCTTGCGCGGGGCGCTGTACCTGGTGATCTCGCAATCGGGCAAGAGCCCGGACCTGCTGCGCAACGCGCAGGCCGCCAAGGACGCCGGCGCGCGCGTGGTGGCCCTGGTCAACGTCGAGGATTCGCCGCTGGCGCAACTGGCCGACACGGTGATCCCGCTCGGCGCGGGCCCGGAGAAGAGCGTCGCCGCCACCAAGAGCTACCTGGCCTCGCTGGCGGCGATCCTGCAGCTCGGCGCGCACTGGAAGAACGACCCGGCGCTGCTGGGCGCGCTGCAGGACCTGCCGCAGGCGCTGCGCGCGGCCTGGCAGGCCGACTGGCGCTCGCTCACCGACGGCCTGGTCGAGGCGCACAACCTGTTCGTGCTCGATCGTGGCCTGGGCCTGGCGGCGGCACAGGAAGCGGCACTGAAGTTCAAGGAAACCTGCGGCCTGCACGCCGAGGCCTACAGCTCGGCGGAAGTGAAGCACGGGCCGATGGCCCTGGTCGGCCCGGGCTTCCCGGTGCTGGCGTTCGACCAGCCGGACGAAGCCGGCGAGGGCACCCGGCGCCTGGCCGAGGAATTCCGCGGCCGCGGCGCGCAGGTGTGGCTGGCCAGCGCCGGCGGCGACCTGCCGCTGGTCGCCGCGCCGCACCCGGCCTGTGCGCCGCTGCTGGCGATCCAGAGCTTCTACCGCGCGATCAACGCCCTGGCGCTGCGCCGCGGCTACAACCCCGACCTGCCGCCGCATCTGAACAAAGTGACGGAGACCGTCTGATGACCACGGTGGCGCTGCGCAATGCCCGCGTGCTCGGCGAGGACGGTTTCCTCGACGGCGTCAGCGTGCTGCTGGAGGGCGGGCGCATCCTCGCCCTGCTCGACGACGCCGACCCGCGCGTGGCGGCAGCGCCGGTGCAGCACGACCTGGGCGGCGGCAGCCTGCTGCCGGGCTTCATCGACCTGCAGGTCAACGGCGGCGGCGGCGTGCTGTTCAACAACCGCACCGACGTCGAGGCACTGCGCCGCATCGGCCAGGGCCATCGCCGCTACGGCACCACCGGCTACCTGCCGACGCTGATCAGCGACGACGTGGAGGTGATGCGCGCGGCGATCGCCGCCACGCGCCAGGCCATCGCCGAGGGCGTGCCGGGCGTGCTCGGCATCCACCTGGAAGGGCCGTACCTGGCGCCGGCGCGCAAGGGCACCCACAACGCCGACAAGTTCCGCGTGCCCGACGCCGACGAACTGGCCCTGGTCACCTCGCTGGACAACGGCGTCACCCTGATCACCCTGGCGCCGGAACGCGTGCCGGCGGCCAGCATCCGCACCCTGGCCGCGGCCGGTGCGCGCGTGTTCGCCGGCCACACCGCTGCCAGCTACGAAGAGACCCGTGCCGGCCTGGATGCCGGTATCTGCGGCTTCACCCATCTGTACAACGCCATGACCCCGCTGCAGGGCCGCGATCCCGGTGTGGTCGGTGCAGCGCTGGAGGAGCGCAGCGCCTGGTGCGGGGTGATCGTCGACGGCGTGCACGTGCATCCGGCCAGCCTGCGCGTGGCGCTGGCGGCCAAGCCGCGCGGCACCGTGTTCCTGGTCACCGACGCGATGCCGATGGTCGGCGCCGACAGCCCCGCGTTCGACCTGTACGGCGAAACCATCACCGCCATCGACGGCGTGGTGCGCAATGCCGCCGGCGCCCTGGCCGGTTCGGCGCTGGACATGGCCAGCGCGGTGCGCAACAGCGTGCAGTGGCTGGGCATACCGCTGGAAGAGGCCGCGCGCATGGCCTCGCTGTACCCGGCGCAGTGCGTGGGCCTGGACCACCGCTACGGCCACATCGCGCCTGGCTACCAGGCCGACCTGGTACTGCTGGACGATGCGTTGCAGGTCCGGCATACCTGGATCGCGGGCGCGATGGAGTAAACGGCCGCGGGCACCGCCTGGCGGCGCCCTGGACAGGACGTTGTGCCGCCGGCCATGGTCTGTTCTGCTGTGTGTTGGCGCGCGCATGGGCGATGCGGCGCCGCGCTGCGCGCGCCGTACGCAGGCGCCAGATCCGCCCCGCCTCTCACAAGGAACGTTCGGTGATCTACGCGATTCAACCCTATGCAGCCGTGGCTGGATTCCGCTTCGGCTGCAGCAAGACCCAGATCGCCAAGACGCACGGCGCGCCGTTCACCACGGTGATCGACAACATCCAGAAGATCGTGACCTAGACACGCGAAGGTTGCGAACTGATCTATGAGCGCAAGGCGCTGTGCTACGTGACCCTCAACCGGCACGTGACCCCGATGGTCGAGGGAATCGACATCTATGCGTCGGACGCGTTGGCGCAGCTGATGGCGCACGATCCCGATCATGCGATCGGGCCGCGCTATGCGCTGTTTCGCCGCCTCGGCATCTGCGTTGGCGGTCTCGGCACCAAGCGCATTCCCGAGGGCAAGCTGGTCAGTGCCTTCGCCGAGGACAAGCGCGACTTCTTCGAATTCTTCGTCGCTGAGGACTGAGGCTCGCTAGCGCGACGCGTGGGCAGTGTGTGGGTCTGGGTATCCACGTCAGTCATTTGCCAGCGTAGCTGGTCTGAGAGGAAATGCCGACAAGGCCGCGGTGAGCCGCTGCGCCATTCCCGCTGGGCATGCCCGTTGAGCAAAAGATCAACGTCTTCTGCCTCCCCGCACGCGGTGTCGTCACCCGCATGCGTTAGGATCGCGGGCGATCGCCACAGGGGGAGATCGTCATGTGCATCGTACGAACGGTGCCGCGTTCTTGCGGCAGCGCTGAAGGGTGGTTGGACGGAATGGCGCGCGTCGTCGTGGCCCTTCGCATGCCGTGGCAAGGTGCCGGCGCCACGGCGTCGCCCGGCGCAGGCGCGCCGCGGCTGCGGCAATCGCACAGACTCAGGCCGAACGGCTGCACGGGAGCCGCAACCGTCCTGTTGTTGTGGGCCACGGCCTGGCCGACCTGGGCGGCGACGCCACCGGCAGCGTGCCGGCGGCCGGCGTTGCCGGTGGCCTGCGCCGGCCCGACCGCGGTCGGGCGCTTCATCGCCCGCAACGCCGGACCCTGGCAGCCCTATGCGTTCGCCACGCCGCTCGATGTCCCCGCGGGGCAGACCCTGGCCATCGCGATCTGCGGACAGGCCAACCAGGCCGTGCAGGATGCGCAGTGGCAAGCGCAGCCGTCGTTGCTGCCGACGCTGGTCCATCGCGTCGGCGCGGACGCCACGCTGGCGATCCTGGTGCAGGACAGCGCCAACGTGGCGCTGGCCGGGCGCCTGACCCTGGGCGAGGACACGCTTGCCGCCGACGGCACCTTGCAGGCGCCGGCAGGGCCGGTGCAGGCGGCCTTGATCGGCACGCTGGTCGATGGTCCGATCGCGGCTGGCGCGCGCATCGATCTGCGCCTGCGCGATTCGGCCAATGTCAGCCTGCAGACAGCGCACAGCCACCTGCACCTGGGCGGTGGCAGCCTGAGCGAACGGCTGATCGCGCCACGCGATGCATCGGTCGCGGCCGCCGACGGCGCCTGTCTCGAGGTCGCCGTGGAACGCAGCGACCGGGTCCGCGGTGGCCGCGGCACGCTGACGATCGGCGGCGGCCGCCTGCAGGGCGTGCTGGTCGCCCATCCGCTGCGTGGCAGCCGCGTCGCCGTGCAGGTGGACGACGTGGCCAATGTGGCGGCGGACGAGGTTCGCCTGTTCGCCGGCCAGTTGCTGGACGAAGCGTTGCAGGCCGGGCCGTGGCTGGGTGGCCAGATCGCGATCGCGCTCGCCAATGTCGCCAATGTCGATGCGCGTTCCCTCGACATCCAGGACGCGGTGCTGGTCGACGAACTGGTCGATGCCGGGCACGTGCAGGATGCTGCGATCGATCTGCGCCTGGCCGACACCGGCAACGCTAGCGTCGCGGACGCACTGCGCATTCGCGACGGCGGGCTGATCGACGAGCCGCTGGACGCGGCCGATCTGCTCGCCGCCGATGTCGCGGTGACGCTGCTGCGCAGCGGTAACGCCGTCGCTGCCGATGCGCGGATCGTGGACGGGGAATTGATCGACGAGGCGATCGATGTCGGTACGGTGCAGGATGCGGCATTGGCGGTCCGCTTCGAGGACGCCGGCAATCTGCATGCGCTGGCGGCGCGGATCGAGGAGGGCGAGCTGATCGACGAGGCGATCGATGCCGCCTCCTTCGACGGCGGCACCCTGTCCGTCGCGTTCGCCGCCAGCGGCAACGTCACCGGCGAGGCCCTGGCCATCGTCCATGGCGAACTGATCGACGAAGCGGTCGACCTGCAGGGCACGCTCGCGCGTGCGCAGCTGCGCCTGGACATCGCCGATGCCGGCAACGCCCGGGTCGAGACGCTGGACATCGTCGAGGGCGAACTGGTCGACGAACTGCTGGACCTGGTCGATGCCCGCGATGCCAGCGCCGACCTGCGCGTACGCCGCAGCGCGAACGCAGGCGGCGCGCTGGCGGCGTCGGGCCAACGCGTGTCGATCGTGTATGGCGAGTTGCTGGACGAAGTGATCGATGCGGCGGGCACGCTGGACGGATTCACCGGCGTCGTCGACCTGGGCGAGACCGCCACCGCGCGCGCCGCGCGCATCGCCCTGCAAGGCGCACAGTTGCTCGATGGCGTTCTGGATGTGGCGACGCTGCGGGTCAGCGAGCTCGGCGTGCAGTTGGCCGACGTGGCCAACGCGCGCTACCGGGATGCGCTGGAGCTGCAGGAAAACAGCACGTTGCTGGGCACGCTGGCCGACGTGGACAGCCGCGATGCCGCCTCGCAGATCGCCACGGTGGTGGTGAACAGCGGGGAGGCGATCCAGGTGCCGTAGCGGTTGGCTGGCGGGCGGTTAGTTGGTCGATAGCTTTCTGCGGCCACCGCTGCGCAGTTGAAGCAGCGCAAGGCTGGTTTGAAGGCAGCCGTCTCGTATGCGGCGATGGTTGCCATGAATTAAGCGGCCGCAATGTTGCGCCGTAGGCGCGGCTTCAGCCGCGACGGGCGTTCCCGGTAACGCGTTCGCGGCTGAAGCCGCTCCTACAAGTGGGCCGGTGGGGCCCCTCAATAACTGCAAAGACCGCGACAGAGCGCCCGAAAAACACTGGTGTGCACAGGTCGCAATGGATGGGTTCCAGATTCTTAGAGGTGCCCTTTAGTCGTTCCTGGAGGTTCGCTTCAGTCGCGATAAGCCATCCAGTTGAGCCTGCCACGGCTGATGCACAAGAAGTGGACGAGTACCGCTCCTGCCGCGCGTCTATGCAAGCGCGGCGTGGCAGCGATCAGGACGCGTCGGCCTGCAGCTCCCGCCGCGTTGCGGCGATCGCCGCGATCCGCGCCTTGGCCAGCGCTTCGCCGATCTGCGGGCCGCTCAGGCCTTGCGCCGCCAGGTCGCGCGCGTTGACCGCCAGCGCCGCCGCATGCAGCCGCTGCAGCACGCGGCCCTGCGGGTAATCGGCGTCCTCGCTGCCGAGGCGGCCGCGCTTGTCGGCCTCGCACACCTGTGCCAGTTGCGCGATGCGCTCGGGCTTGCGGAAGCCGTCGCAGCGCTGCAGCAGTTCGTGCACAGTGCGGTCGCGCAACTCGGCCAGGCGATGCACGTTCAGATGCTCGCGGCAGGCGATCTCGGCCAGTTGCCGGTGCTCCTGCGGCACCTTCAGCCGTTCGCACAGCGCGCGCAGCGGTGCCAGGCCGCGTTGTTCGTGCATCAGGTGGCGCGGCCACTCCTCCGGTGGTGTCAGCGCCTTGCCCAGGTCGTGGGTCAGCGCAGCGAAGCCGATCAGTGCGTCGCCCGGCGCCAACCGCGCGGCCATGTCGCTGACCAGCTCCTGGTGCCGGCCGGTGTCGATCTCGGGGTGATACTCGGCACGCTGCGGCACCCCGTACAGCGCGTCCAGCTCGGGCAGGACCCAGCGCAGCGCCTCGGCCTCGCGCAGCGTGCGCAGGAACGCCGACGGCTGCGCGCACGCCAGGCTGCGGCGCAACTCCTGCCATACGCGCTCGGGCACCAGCGTTTCCAGTTCGCCGCCGGCGGCCATCGCGCGCATCAGCGCCAGGGTCTCGTCGGCGACGCGGAACCCCAGCGGTGCCAGCCGCGCCATGAACCGCGCCGCACGTAGCACCCGCAGCGGATCCTCGGCGAAGGCCGGGCCGACATGGCGCAGCACCCGCTGTTGCAGATCGCGCGCGCCGCCATAGGGATCGACCAGGCGCCCGTCGGCCTCGTCGCGGGCGATGGCGTTGATGGTGAAGTCGCGCCGCTGCAGGTCCTGCTCCAGGGTCACCGCCGGATTGGCCTGCACCACGAAGCCGTGGTAGCCGCGCCCGGCCTTGCGTTCGGTGCGCGCCAGGGCGTACTCCTCGCCGCTGTGCGGATGCAGGAACACCGGAAAATCGCGGCCGACCTGCTTGTAACCCAGCTCCAGCATCTGCTGCGGGGTGGCGCCGACCACCACCCAGTCGCGGTCGCCCGGCGGCTGCCCGAGCAAGGCGTCGCGGACGGCGCCGCCGACGAGGTAGATGTTCATTGGGGGCTGGGAATGGGGAGTCGGGAATCGGGAATGGTAAAAGCAGGTCGACAGGATCTGATGCCTTGCTGGCGCTCGGCCACGGGCGGCCGAGCGATCGCGCGCGATGCGCTGTTGCGATTCCCCATTCTCTATTCCCGATTCCCGGCCGCCGCATCGGCGGCCGTACACACAAACTTCTTCCGCGGCGCATCCAGCTTGCCGAGCATGCGTTCGGTGACCGGCAGGGCATCGCCGTTGAGGCGCCAGTCGTAGATCACGCTGAAGGCCAGGATGCGCGCCACGTACTCGCGGGTTTCCTTGTAGCTGACCGTCTCGATCCAGAAGTCGGCATCGTGGCCCGGGCGCTGGCTCTGCCAGCGCGAGGCCGGGCCGGGGCCGGCGTTGTAGGCGGCGATGGTCAGGTAGGGCAGGCCGTAGGTGTTGAGCAACTGGCGCAGGTAGGCGGTGCCGATGGCGATGTTGGTGTCCGGGTCGTACAGGCTGGCGGCGCCGCCGTAGCCGGCCAGGCCGAGGGTACGGGCGACGCTGGCGCCGGTGGCCGGCACCACCTGCATCAGGCCCATCGCATTGGCCGGCGAACGCGCGTTCGGGTTGAACACGCTCTCGGCGCGGATCTCGGCGGCGACCCAGGCCGGGTCGATCGCGTTCTTGCCGGCTTCGCGGCGGATGGTGTCGGCGTGGTGCAGCGGGAAGCGCAGCGTGTACAGGCGCTGCTCTTCCGGGCGCTTGCCGAGCCCGAACACCGCGCGGTCGAACCAGCCGTTGGCGCTGGCCACTTCTACCGCCAGGCGCCGCTGGGTGTCGTCGAAGCGGCTCAGCGCATCGTTCCACTCGGCCACGGCCCAGCCGGCACGGTCGATCTTGAACAGCTCCAGCGCGCGGAGCAGCGCCGGATCGCGTGCCACCGCCGCCTGCGCCTGCGCGCTGTCGTTCGGCTCCCACGGGCACAGGGCGTACGGCTGCTTGAGCCGGTCGGCGGCCAGGAAGCCGTGGAAGGTGGCGGAGCTGGCCGCCTCGCGGTACAGACGCTGCGCCTCGCTGGCGTTGCCGGTCTTCTCCGCCAGCCGCGCCTCGAAGTACTGCCAGCGCGAATCGTTGCGCTGCGCCGGCGGCATCTTGCGGATCGCGGCCAGCGCCGCCGGCCAGTCGCCGCGCGCCATCGCCTCGCGCGCGCGCCACTCGTGCAGGCGTTCGTCGTAGGCGGACTCCGGTACCGCGTTGAGCCGGCGTGCCGAATCGGGGCCGTACGAGGCCACGGTCCACAGCGCGATCTGGTACAGCACCGCGCCGCGCTGCGCCTCGCTGAACTGCAGCGCCTGGGCGAACTGCGGCAGTTGCCGTTCGGCCGCATCCGGGTCGGCCTTGGCCAGCTTCTGCAGCCCGTCCACCGCCACCTTGCGGCTGCGCTCGGTCTTGGGCCAGCTCAGCGCACGCGTGTGCACCGCGTCCAGGAACGCCGCGTAGTCGTTGGCCAGGGCCAGGTCGGCGGCGGGCAGGCCGCGCGCGGCGGCGCGCATCACCGCCGGTTGCTGTGCGTCCGCGGCCGCTTCCACGCGCGCCCAGCGCAGCGCATCGGTCATGCCGCCGCGCGCCTGCAGCACCGCGAACACCGGATCGCAGGCATCGGGCAGCGACTTGCCGGCGTTGCGCCACAGCGCCTGCGCTTCGTCCACCCACTGCGCGTCGGCGCGGCCGGTGGCCTGGCGCGCGTTGAGCTGGGCGCAGCGCAGGCCGAGGTTCTCGGTGGGTTTCCAGTTCGCCAGCAGCGCCGGCCAGTCCTCGCGCCGCGCCAGCGCCGGCAGCCACAGCGCACGGAAGCTCTCGGCCACCGGCTGCCCGGCGTAGCGCTTGAGGAAGTCCTGCGCCTGCGCATCGGACACCTTGTCGATCGTGCGGCGCAGGTTGGCGTACTCCAGCCAGCCGTACAGCGGATGCTGCTTGAACGCGGCCGCGCGGACCGGATCGAAACGGCCTTGCTCGGCATCGTCGATCGCCGAACGGATCGCCGGGCGTTGCGCGTCCAGGGACTGGGCGAGGGCGGAAACAGGGCCGCACAACGCGGCGGCGAACAGCAGGAGAGACGTGCGCAGGATCATGCGCGGGACTATACCGAACGCCGATGAATCGTCATGCCAACGGGCGATGGCGGATGCTGTCGTCTCTTGCGCCAACGTGGCAGCGACGATAGGAGGCTGTGTCGTCGCAGCGCGCGCAGTCTCGTGCGCTCGAACGCTGCGGGACGCTTCGCGCCGCACCCTCACCCCAACCCCTCTCCCGAGGGGGAGAGGGGCTCGGCTTCTCCCTTCTCCTCTTGGGAGAAGGTGCCCCGCAGGGGCGGATGAGGGTGGTGGCGAAGCCTCTTGTCGCCAGATCGGCGCGGGCGTTTCGCGCCGTACCCTCACCCAACCCCTCTCCCGGTGGGGGAGGGGCTTTGGCACGTCGCCAGTTGACGGCGTCTCGCGGCCCCGTGTCTACCAGATCGACCAGTCGTCGCGATGGCCCGCGCTTTGCAGGCCGGATGCTTGCGCGGCGTTTACGATTTGTTTACAAAGAATTCCACGCCGTCGCGGTGCAGGGGGTCGCAGCGGCCGACCCACATCCTTTCTGGAGAGAGAGACGGATGAACTTCCTGCACCGCCATCCTTTGGTCTTCGCGGTATCCCTGGTCCTGCTCGGTGGCGTCCCCGCCATCGCCGGCGCCCAGCAACAGAGCGCCCAGGCCGCCCCCGGCACGGCCACCACGCTGGACAGCGTCCAGGTCACCGGCACCCGTATCCGCCGCGCCGAAGTCGAGGGCCAGGTCCCGGTGCAGACCCTGAGCCGTGCCGACATCGAACGCACCGGCCTCACCTCCATCGGCGATGTGCTGCAGGAACTCACCGCCTCCGGCTCGGCCTTGAACGCCAAGTTCAATTCCTCCGGCAATTTCGGCTTCCCGCCGGACGGCAGCGGCGTCGGCGCCGGTTCGGCGCAGGTGGATCTGCGCCATCTGGGCGCCAAGCGCGTGCTGGTGCTGGTCGATGGCATGCGCTGGGTCAACGAGTCCTCCGCCTCCGGCGTGGGCGCGGCCACCGACCTCAACACCATTCCGCTGGCCATCGTCGAACGCGTCGAGGTGCTGGAGGACGGCGCCTCCTCGCTGTACGGCTCCGACGCCATCGCCGGCGTGGTCAACATCATCACCCGGCGCAGTTTCGAAGGCGGCCAGGTCACGCTCAACTACGGCGAATACGACAAGGGCGACGGTGCCAGCAAGGGCGTGGATCTGGCCTGGGGCCACAGCACCGAGCGCACCAGCCTGTTCCTCGGCGCCAGCTACACCAAGCAGGATCCGATCTACGCGCGCGACCGCGCGCAGTCGTTGTATCCGATTCCCGGCACCGGCCTGACCTTCGGCAGCTCGGCCACCCCGGACGGGCGTTTCATCTTCGTCGACCCCAATACCGGCGCCGAGCAGAACCTGACCCCGAATAGTGGCGTGGGCACGCCGCGCTACAACGGCGCCGGCGGCTGCACCCGCAGCGACGACTACCACTGCTTCACCACAGCCGACCGCTACAACTTCGCCGCCTCCAACCTGCTGCTGACGCCATCCGAGCGCAAGGGCGTGTTCGGCCAGTTCCGCTTCTTCTTCAACGACGACGTGCAGTGGTACCTGAAGCTGCTCGGCAACCGCCGCGAATCGACCAACCAGGCCGCGCCGGAGCCGATCTTCCTCGGCCCCGACGCCGGCACCGGCAATCCGCTGGCCGACAACATCGTCATCTCCGCCGCCAACCCGTACAACCCGTTCGGCTTCGCGCTGGATTCGGCCAGCAACCTGATCATGATCGGGCGCCGTCCGGTGGAAGGCGGCGCGCGCGTGTTCGAGCAGCGCGTGGACACCCAGTACGTCGGCACCGGCTTCATCGGCAGCTTCGAGGGCGCCGACCGCACCTGGTTCTGGGACGTCAACGGCGCCTACAGCAAGAACAAGGCCGAGCAGACCAACTACGGCAGCTACAACATCTACAACATCAACCTGGCGCTGGGCGATCCGGCGGCGTGCGCGGCGGTGGCCGGCTGCGTGCCGCTGAACATCTTCGGCGGCGCCGGCAGCATCACCCCGGACATGCTGCGCTGGATCCAGCCGGTGGTGCACGACCGCAGCCAGAACGAATTGACCCAGTTCACCGCCAACCTCAGCAGCGATCTGTTCCGGCTGCCGGCCGGCGCGGTGTCCTTCGCCACCGGCGTGGAGTACCGCAAGTACGAGGGCTTCTACCGCCCCGATCCGCTGACCGTGATCGGCCACTACAACGGCGTGCCGTCGCTGCCGACGCAGGGCAGCTACGACGTCAAGGAGGCCTACCTCGAACTGAGCGTGCCGATCTTCGCCGACTCGCCGCTGGGTGACAAACTGGACCTGAGCCTGGCCGGGCGCTATTCCGACTACTCCACCTTCGGCGGCAAGTTCACGCCGAAGTACGGCCTGCGCTGGCAGGTGGCGCCGGACTTCGTGCTGCGCGCCAGCTACGCCGAAGGCTTCCGTGCGCCCAGCATCGGCGAACTGTACGGCTCGGCTGCGCGCGCCGACCTGACCCTGTCCGACCCGTGCTCGATCGGCCTGGGCGGCACCGCGCCGCGCGGCAGCGCCAGCAACTGCGCCACGCTCGGCGTGCCGGCCGGCTACCAGCAGGCCAATTCGCAGATCTCGGTGACCACCGGCGGCAACCGCGCGCTGGAGCCGGAGAAGGCGCGCAGCTTCAGCGCCGGCTTCGTCTGGAGCCCGTGGTTCGCCAGCAACGTGCCGTGGTCGGACCGCTTCGACGTGGAGGTGACGTTCTACCGCCACGACATCGATGGCGCGATCCAGGCGATCAACGCGCAGACCCAGCTCGACCTGTGCGTGGACACGCTGTCGCCGACCTACTGCAACGGCATCACCCGCGCCTCCACCGGCGGCATCAATGGCTTCAACAACCGCCTGACCAATCTCGGCTCGATCAAGACCGACGGCTGGGACGTGGACCTGTTCTGGACCACGCCGGAGACTGCGGCCGGGCGCCTGAAGGTCGGCTGGCAGAACACCTTCGTCACCCGCTACGTCGCCACCGGTGCGGCCGGCCAGGTGCAGCCGCAGCGCCCGGGCGTGGAAGTGGTGGACAGCTCCATTCCCGAGTGGACCAGCAACCTGAGCCTGGACTGGTCGCGCGGCCGCTGGAACGCGTCGTGGACGCTGCGGCACATCTCCGAGCTGACCGAACAGTGCGGCGACGCGGTCGCGTTCCCGGTGTGCAGCAATCCGGTCGCCGGCACCAACACGCTGGACGCGATCACCTACCACGACCTGCAGGTGGGCTACCGCTTCGACTGGCTCAAGGGCCTGACCCTCAGCGGCGGCGTCAACAACGTCTTCGACAAGGACCCGCCGATCTGCCTGTCGTGCTCGCTCAACGGCTACGACGCCTCGACCTACGGCATCCCCGGTGGGCGTTACCTGTATGTGCGTGCGGACCTGAAGTTCTAGTCGCTGCCCGCGCATGACGCCTTGCGGGAGCGCGTGTGCGCTCCCCAGGGCGTTGCCGATGCGATGGGGCGCAGAACGCGCCTCGATCCGGCGTGATTGTGGCGCAGCAGCGTAGAGGTGCCTTTCAGTCGCGACGCGCTGTCCGGCAAATGCGTCGCGGCTGACGTCGTTTGCGTCGTGGGGGCGCTCATGAAGTCGCTGAGCGCGGGATCTGCCGGGCACGTCATGCACGTCGCGTCGGGGCTGCAGCCCCTCCCACACAAGATGCCGGTGCGACTCGGTGCCTCAGCGCAACAGATGCTGCGGCACTTCGATCTCGGTGGCGACGGCGAGGTGGTCCGAGAAGGCGGCGGGGACCGCGCGCTGCGCGTTGCAGCGCAAGCCGTCGCTGACCAGGATGTGGTCGATGGCGCGCTGCGGGCGCCAGCTCGGGAAGGTCGGCACCACGCAGCCCGGCGGTTGCAGCCGGGTGCGCTGGTACAGGAACTGCATTTCCGGGCGGTCGGCGACGCAGTTGAAGTCGCCCATCAGCACCGCGTTGGGATGATCGGACAGCAGCTCGGCGATGAACGCCAGTTGCGATGCGCGCGAATTCGCACCCAGCGACAGGTGCGCCACCGCCACCGCCAGGCCTTCGGCGCCGTTGCCGAACTTGGCCAGCAGCACGCCACGCCCGCCGAGCCGGCCGGGCAGGGCGTGATCCTGCACTTCCACCGGCTCCAGCCGGCTGAGCAGGCCGTTGGCGCTGGAGGCCACGCCGCCCACGCGCCGGTTCGGCTGGTGGCTCCAGTAGTTGAAACCGGCGCGCTCGGCCAGGTAGTGGGTCTGGTTGGTGAAGCCCGAGCGCAGGCTGCCGGGATCGGCCTCCTGCAGGCCGACGATGTCGTGGTCGCTGGCCAGCTGCGCGATCGCGTCCAGGCTGCTGCGCTTGCGCCCGGCCGGCAGCGCATGCGACCAGCTGCGGGTCACGTAGTCGCTGTAGCGGCGCGTGCTGGAACCGGCCTGGATATTGGCGGTGAGCACGCGCAGGGTGCGAGTGGCGGGAGCGGTCACGGCGCTGCGGCCCGGGGCCAACGGCTTACTTGGCCATCGCCGCGCGTTCGCGTGCGATCAGGTGATCGGCGATGCGCAGCATGTCGTCGTAGCTCTTGCCCTTGACCAGGTACTTGCCGTTGATGATCAGCGACGGCGTGCCGGTGATGCCGCTGCGGGTGGCGAACTGCTTGGCGCGGTTGGTCTTGGTGGCCACCGCGAAGCTGCCCATGGTGTCGGCGAACTGCTTCGGGTCCACGCCGTACTTGGCGTAGAAGTTGGCGATGTCCTGCACCGAGTCGCGGCCGCGCTCGCCCTTCAGGGTCTCGTCGACGTGGATGGCCTTGTACAGCGCATCGTGGGTCTTCTCCTGCACGCCCAGCGCCTCGGCGGCGTAGAACGCGCGGGCGTAGTCGTCCCAGGTGCCGCCGAACATCGCCGGCACGTAGACGAAGCGCACGTCGGAGGGCAGGCCGGCCTTCCACGGGCCGATCAGCGGCTGGAAGCGCGCGCAGGCCGGGCAGACGTAGCCGAACACCTCGGCCACCTCGATCTTGCCGTTGGTCGGCTGGAACGGCTGGCCGCCCGCGATGTCGACATAGTCGGTGCCGGCGACCGGCTCCGGGCCGTTCGGGGTCCTGGCCGCGACGGGCTTGGCCGGGGCGGCATTGTCGCCTTCGGCGGCGGCGGGCTGTGCGGCGGCATCGGCGCTGGTGGCCGCGGGGGCGGTCGGCGTTTCGGCGGGCGCTGCGGCGGCGGCGTTGCCGGCGGCGGGCGCGGCCGGGGCCGCCGCGGTGCCGGAAGCGGGGGCGACGGTGTCGGCAGTGCCGTCCTGGGCCTTGCATGCGACCAGGATCGGCAGCAGGGCCATCAGGGTCAGGGCGAAGCGGGTCTTCATCGGCGACATCTCCAGCAGGATGGGGGACAAATGCCGGACGCGCCGCAGGCGCGGTCCGGCCACCCCGTCATGATGCCATGGCGCGGATGAAGCGCCGTGCGCCGATTACTTGCCGGTGCGCTCGCGGGCGATCAGCGCGTCGGCGATGCGCAGCATGTCCTCGAAATTCTTGCCCTTGACCAGGTACTTGCCGTCGACGATCAGCGCCGGAGTGCCGGCGATGTCGGCGCGCACGGCGAAATCGCGTGCGGCCTTCACCTGCGCGGCGACCTGCGGGCTCTGGTAGGCGGCGATGAAGGCCTGCGGCTTGACCCCGAAACCGGCGTAGAACGCGGCCAGTTCCTCCGGCGCCACGTTCTGCACCGGCACGCTGCGCTTGTCGTGGATGGCCTCGAACATGGCGCGGTGGCTGCGGCTCTGCACGCCCAGTTGCTGCGCGGCATAGAAGGCGCTGGCGAAGCTGTCCCAGTAGCCGCCGAACGCCGCCGGCACCAGGGTCAGGCGCACGTCCTTGGCCTGCTTGCCGGCCCATTCCTCCAGCAGCGGCTCGAAGTGCGCGCAATGCGGGCAGGTGTAGCCGAACACTTCCACCACCTCGATCTTGCCGGCCAGCGGCGCGAACGGCTTGGGATCGGCGATCAGCGTGTAGTCCTCGCCTTCCACCGCGGTCGCGGACATGGGTTGCGCGCAGGCGCTCAACGGCAGCAGGGCGAGCAGGCACAACAGCAGGTGGGGCAGACGGTTCATGCGATCTCCAATGGCAAAAACGAACGCCGGTCGTCGGGACCGGCGCGAAGGGGAAACGGGCCGGCGCCGCCGTGGCGGCGCACGGTCAGGATTGCTGCGCGGGCGGCGGCTGCTGTGGCGTCGCCGCCGCCGGTGCCGCCTGCGCGGCGGCCGCGTCGTCGGCGCGGTCGTGCAGGCCCTGCAGGTAGCTGCCCAGCGCCTTGATCTCCTGGTCGGTCAGCGGCTTGGCCACCTGCGCCATGATCTTGAACAGGGTCGGGTCGCGCTCCTGGGTGGTGCCGGCCTGGTACTCCTGCAGGCGCCGCGCCACGTAGTCGGCGTGCTGGCCGCCCAGGTGCGGGTACGCCGGGCCGGGGTTGCCGGCGCCGGCGGGGCCGTGGCAGGCCATGCACGCGGGAATGCCGCGGGTGGCATCGCCGCCGCGATACAGCTGCTGGCCGACCTCGTAGAACTTCATGCCCGCGTACGGACCGTCGGCGATCACCGCGTCGTCGGCGATGCCGGCGCCGGCCTTCTGCGTGGCGAAGTAGGCACCGATGTCGCGCATGTCCTGCGCGCTCAGCGGCTGCACGAACGGCACCATCGCCGCGACCGCGCCGCTGGTGCGCTCGCCGTGGGCGATCAGCGCCATCTGCCGGGCGCTGTAGCGCTCCACCTGGCCGGCGATGCGCGGATACATGGCGATCGCGGGGTTGCCGTCCGCGCCATGGCAGGCGGCGCAGGCCGCGGCCTTGGCCTGGCCAGCCTTGGGGTCGCCCCAGGCGGCCTTGCCGATGTCGCCCTCCAGCGGGGTGGTGCGCACCGGGGCGTGGTCGGGGATGGGAACCACCGAGGTCTGCGCGAACGCGACCGCGGCGGCGACGGAAACCGCTAGACCGGCAAAGGCAAGAACGCGAGCGTGGCGCATTGCTGAAGCTCCGTATGACCCGACCCCGCGGCTGCCGGACGGCGACCGCACTCGCGCGATTATCGGCATGCCGCGGCCCAGCGGTCAACGAAGCCCGCCCGGGGCCGCGGACGTGCGATCCTAGCGGGATGTCGCTGATCCTCGAACGTGCCCACTATCTGCTTTCCGCCCACAATGCCCGCCAGTTGCCGGAGGACGGCGGCTGGGAGGTGGCCTTCGCCGGCCGCTCCAACGCCGGCAAGTCCAGCGCGCTGAACGCGCTGACCCGGCAGAACGCCCTGGCCCGCGTCTCCACGCCGCCCGGCCGCACCCCGCCACGGGTGTTCTTCCAGGTCCAGCCCGAGCGCTGCCTGGTCGACCTGCCCGGCTACGGCTACGCCAAGGTGCCGCTGGAGCTGCAGGCGCACTGGCAGAAGTTCATCGACACGTATTTCCGCACCCGCGAGGCCCTGCGCGGGCTGGTGGTGGTGATGGACATCCGCCATCCGCTCAAGGACTACGACCGGCAGATGCTCGGTTACGCGGTGCAGCGCGGCCTGCCGGCGCATGCGCTGCTGACCAAGGCCGACAAGCTCGGCCGCGGCCAGCAGGCGCAGGCCTTGCAGCAGGTGCGCAAGGAACTGGCCAGTGCGTTCGGCGACACGGTCAGCGTGCAGACCTTCTCCGGCGAGACCCGCCAGGGCGTGGACGAGGCGCGCGGCATCATCGGCCGCTGGCTGGGGCTGGAGACGGAGCCGGCCGCCGCGGAGTGAGCGCGGCGGCGTTGGACCTCCTGCGGCGTCTGCGCAGGCACTGAGTGCGGTCGATCACGGCGGCGGACGCGGCCGTCATGTCTGTGTTGGCGGGTGCCGCGTGCGCGATGGAGGGCACGGGTGGGGCGTGGCCCCACAGACCCAAACTCCGCGAGACGCTTTGCGCCGCACCCTCACCCCAACCCCTCTCCCGGTGGGAGAGGGGCTAGCGGCTTTTCCTTCTCCCCTCGGGAGAAGGTGCCCCGAAGGGGCGGACGAGGGTCCGGGCGCAGCCTCCTGCGCCCGAACGCTGCGAGACGCTTCGCGCCGTACCCTCACCCCAGCCCCTCTCACGGTGGGAGAGGGGCTGGCCGCCTTTGTTTCTTCCGTAGGCAGAAGACCACCCTCAAGGCGCGGCCGGCAACGGCGTGAATTCGGTCGGCACCCAGGCAAAGGCCGCGTCCGCGCGGCGCACGTGGCCCAGCCCCGGGAACGGCAGGTGCGCGCCGGCCACCCACCAGCCGTGGTCCGCCGCCTGCGCCAGCATGCGCTTGCGCGCGGCGATCGCCGCGTCGCGGTCGCTGTCGGCCTCGTACGACGCCTGCGGCTGCGCGAACTGCACCGCGTGGTAGTGCACCAGGTCGCCCCACACCAGCAGTTGCTGCCCGGCGCCGCCATCGAAGCGGTACGAGACGTGCCCGGGCGTGTGTCCGTGGGTATCCAGCGCCACCGCGCCGCCGGGCAGGGCGTCGCCGGGGCGGAAACGGCGCAGCCGCTGCGTGGCCTGGTACGGCGCCACCGCCGCACGCGCCAGCGGGAAGGCGAAGCGCAACATCTGTGGCGCGTCGGCCTCGCTGGCCGGGTCCAGCCAGTACGCGGCGTCGGCGGCGCTCAGCCACACCGTGGCGTTGGGATAGGCGGGCTGGCCCTGCGCGTCCAGCAGGCCGCACAGGTGGTCGGGATGTGCGTGGGTGAGCAGCACGTCGTCGACCTGCGCCGGCGCGTAGCCGGCCGCGCGCAGGTTGGCCAGCACCTGGCCGAGCCCGGGGCCGAAGCAGGTCGCGGTGCCGGTGTCGACCAGGGTCAGGTGCGTGCCGTCCTGGATCAGATAGGCGTTGACCGCGGTCTGCAGGCCCTTGTCGTTCTCCGGCACGTAGCGGTGGTCGAGCAGGCGTGCGATCGCCTCCGGCGGGATGTTCGCCAGTTGCGTGCGCGGCAGCGCCACGGTGCCATCGAACAGGGCGGTGACGCGCAGCCGGCCGATCGCCTGGCGATAGACGCCGGGCACTTGCTCGGCGGCTGCCGCCGGTGCGGCGGCATGGGCGGGCGGGGGCAGCGTCAGCACCGCGCTGGCGGTGAGGGCCAGCGCGCACAGCGTACGCAACGGGAACACGGACATGGGGATTTCCTGGCAGAGCGGCAGGCGCCGCGGTACCGGCATGCTGCCCCTGCGCCGCGGCGCGATTCGCTCATTCCGCTGCGCGCGGCGCTCAACGCTGCCGCTCAGTTGCCGATGCTGGCCGGATCCAGTCCGTAGCGTTGCTGGAAGCGCTGGCTGAAGCTGCGCACCGAGCGGTAGCCGGCGTGCGCGGCGACCGTCTTCAGCGGCCAGCGCGTGGTGTACAGCAGCTGCATCGCATGCGCCAGGCGCGCATCGGTGAGCAGTTCGCGCAACGAGGTGCGTTCGCCGGCCAGGTGCCGACGCAGGGTCGCGCCGCTGAGGCCCAGGCTGTCCTCGATGTCGCGCGAGCGCCAGTTGCGTTGCGGTTGCGCGGCGATCAGGTCGCGCACCTGCGCGGCCACGCTGGGCGCCGGCGGCAGCAGCAGGCCGCCATGGCCGCGCCGGCACAGCGCCACCACCAGCGCCGCCAGCGCCAGCCGCGCTTCGGTGTAGTGGCCGTCCTGCAGTGCCTGCCGCCATTGCAGCAGGGTGCTGCCGAACTCCTCTGCGCGCAGGCGCGCCAACTCCGCGCCGGCGGCGGGCAGCGGTTCGTTCCACAGCACCCGCGCGGCGCTCAGCGCCTCGTCGCACAGGGGAATCAGTACGCTCAGGTACAGGCCGCTGTGCGGATCCGGGATGTTGACCACATCGATGCGGCAGCGTCGGGTCACCAGGAACAGGTCGCCCGGCACGAACGCCAGCGTCTGCGTGGCGGTGCGCACCTGCTTGTGGCCTTGCAGCAGGATCGCCAGGTGCGGCTGCGGGATCTCCACCGAGCGCGCGCCGTGTTCGCGACGCGCGGTGATGCAGGCGTAGCCGTCGGCCTGCGCGCAGGTGGCCAGGCTGGTCAGGCGCGCCAGCAGCAGGGCGTCGGGGGAAGTCGTATCGGCCATGGCCCGTGATGCTAGCGCAGCACGCTGTGCCGGCGCAGCGTAGAGCGCCGGGCCGCTACGTCGCAGCCGGCAGGACCCCGCGACGGCGATGGTGCCGGCCCCGCAAACTGCTGGTCTCGGCGCGCCGCAGGCCTCTCGCCCCCGTGGGTCGGCCGGCCGCGGCGCGGACGGCCGACGTGTCTCGCCTCAACGTGCATCACACGCGTGACGATCGGCGATCGAAAGAGCCGGAGCGTTTCACGCCACGCCGGATGAGCCTTGTCTGGGAGGTTGCATGATTTCGATGGTGATCCCATCGGGCCCGCTGACGTAAGCCACGACGGTTCCCGCGCGTGGCCCGGCCTCGATGGGGCGCGCAGATCCCTTCAGGTGCCATCCCTGTGCCTGGATCCTGGCGACAGCCACGTCGATGTCCGCCACGGTGACGGCAAGATGGGCCGCGCCGATCGCGCCAGCGCTCTCGGGTGTCTTGCCCAACGTGCTGGCTGTCGAGTATTCCAGAAGTTCGATGGGAAACCCGGCAGGCGAGACCACCAGCGCCATGCGGCAACGAGGATCGTCGACGCCCGTCACTGCGCGCAGGAAATCGCCGCCCATTTGCCCTGTGCGCACGAGTTCGAAGCCCATGGCCTCGGTCCAGAACTCGATCGCCTCATCCAGCGACGAAACGGAAAATCCCATGTGGTCGACGACCATGGTCCCAGTCTTAATTTTCAGTCCTCCACTGTTGTTCTGTTTCGAGGGATCGGCGTGCGATGGCCTTGCATTCTGCGCTTTGCGTCTGGCTGGATCGCAATGCTGCTGTTGCTGCCATCGCAGCGGTTCGATGGGCAGACATCGGTGGTGTTGCGCTGGCATAGCGCCATTCCCAGCGCCGCCAGCCCCAGCGGCACGACCTCGGCAGAACCGGTGTCGGCCATGCCGGCGATGCTACCGCAGCGCGCGGCGCGCCTGCTCAGACATGCACGCCGAACACGTGGCCGATCGCGCCGCTGGCGAGCCTCGCCGCCGCCCCCCAGAACACCACGCGCAGCGCACCGCGCAGGCCCGAGGCGCCACCGGCGCGCGCGGCCAGCGCGCCGGTCAGCGACAGGCCGACCAGGGTCGCCGCGCCGGTCACCCACAGTTGCCGGCCGTCCGGCGCCTGCCACGCAGCCACGATCGGCAGCGCCGCGCCGGTGCAGAACGCCGCCGCCGACGCAGCGGCCGCCTGCAACGGACGCGCACGCAGGCTCTCGGTGATGCCGAGTTCGTCGCGCGCGTGCGCGCCCAGCGCATCGTGCGCGGTCAACTGCTCGGCGACCTGGCGGGCGAGGGCCGGGTCGAGGCCGCGCTGGCGATAGATCGCGGTGAGTTCGTCCAGTTCGCTCTGCGGATCTTCGTGCAGTTCGCGACGCTCCAGCGCCAGGTCGGCGCGCTCGGTGTCGGCCTGCGATTGCACCGACACGTATTCGCCGGCGGCCATCGACATCGCCCCGGCGACCAGGCCGGCGATGCCGGTGGTCAGCACCGTGGCCGCCGACGCGCCGCTGCTGGCGACGCCGACCACCAGGCCGGCCACGGACAGAATGCCGTCGTTGGCGCCGAGCACGGCCGCGCGCAGCCAGCCGGCGCGGTCGGTGCGATGGCGCTCTGAGTGGGTCGGGCGCATGGCGGTGCCTGCAGCGGAGCGGAAAGGAGACCGCAGCCTAGCCGAGCCGCCGCCGCGGGCGCTTGCTGCGTCTCACTCTCGACGCCGCCAATGGCGCGGCCATGGAATGCTGCAGTGCCGCCGGTAACGATATGGGCCTCACTGCCGGCACGCTATAGTGCGGGGCCTTGCGATGCTGGCGAATGGTCCCCACATCGCTCCACCCGTTGCGCGAGTCCTGCCCTTGTCGAGCCCCAGCCACGTTGCCGAGACGCCGATCACCGACCGCGCCGAACTGGTCGAGGTGCTCGCCTCCGGAGAAAAACCCGAAGCGCAATGGCGCATCGGCACCGAACACGAGAAGTTCGGCTTCCGCCTGGACGACCTGCGGCCGCCGACCTTCGAGGGCGAGCGCGGCATCGAGGCGCTGCTGCTCGGCCTGACCCGCTTCGGCTGGGAGCCGGTGCGCGAAGCCGGGCACACCATCGCCCTGCTGCGCGACGGCGCCTCGGTGACGCTGGAGCCGGCCGGTCAGCTGGAACTGTCCGGGGCGCCGCTGCCGACCATCCACGACACCTGCGTGGAAGTGGGCAGCCACCTCAACGAGGTCAAGCAGGTCGCCGACGCGTTGGGCCTGGGTTTCCTCGGCATGGGCTTCCAGCCGAAGTGGCGCCGCGACGAAATGCCGTGGATGCCCAAGGGCCGCTACCAGATCATGAAGCGCTACATGCCCAAGGTCGGTTCGCTCGGCCTGGACATGATGACCCGCACCTGCACGGTGCAGGTCAACCTGGACTACGCCAGCGAAGCGGACATGATCAGGAAGTTCCGCGTCTCGCTGGCGCTGCAGCCGATCGCTACCGCGCTGTTCGCCGATTCGCCGTTCGCCGAGGGAAAGCCCAACGGCTACCTCAGCTACCGCTCGCACATCTGGACCGACACCGACGCCGACCGCACCGGCATGCTCGACTTCGTGTTCGAGGACGGCTTCGGCTACGAGCGCTACGTCGACTACCTGCTCGACGTGCCGATGTACTTCTCCTACCGCGACGGCACCTACGTGGACGCCAGCGGACAGAGTTTCCGCGATTTCCTGCAGGGCAAGCTGCCGGCGTTGCCGGGCGCGTTGCCGACGCTGCGCGACTGGTCCGACCACATGACCACCGCGTTCCCGGAAGTGCGCTTGAAGAAGTACCTGGAAATGCGCGGCGCCGACGCCGGTCCGTGGGGCCGGCTGTGCGCGCTGTCGGCGTTCTGGGTCGGCCTGCTGTACGACGACGCGGCGCTGGGCGCGGCCTGGGACCTGGTCAAGGATTTCAGCCTGGTCGAGCGCCATGCCTTGCGCGATGGCGTGCCGCGGCAAGCGCTGAAGCTGCCGTTCCGCAACGGCACCGTGCAGGACCTGGCCGCCGAAGCGGTGAAGATCGCCCTGTCCGGCCTGCGCCGGCGCGCGCGCCTGAACCGCGACGGCCAGGACGAATCGCGCTTCCTCGAACCGCTGGTGGAAATCCTGCACGGCGGCGAGACCGCGGCCGAGCGCAAGCTGGCGCTGTACCACGGCGAGTGGCAGGGCGACATCGACCGCGTGTTCCGCGAATTCGCGTACTGAGCGCAGCGCCGCACGCGCGTAAGCCGGCAGGACCATGACCGCGATCGAAGACATGGCCGGCCTGTTCCAGGACGAGCCGGGCAGATGGGGCGGACGTGGCGACCCGTATCTGTGGCAAGAGATGGCAGCGACCCTGGCCGGCGTACCGCTGCCGGCGACGGCGGCGCAGTGCCAGACGTTGCTCGCCGAGACCTTCGTGCGCCTGGTCGGCACCGCGCTGGACGCATCGGTGGAGTCGGTGTTCGTGCCGCGCCTCAGCCATGGCGGCATGTCCTCGGGATACGTCAGCCTGGTGTTCTGGCGGGGGACCGCCCTGCCGCTGTTGTTGGCGCGCCATGCCGCGGCTCTGGCGCAGCGACATGCCAGCATCGCAACGCCGCAGACGCCGCCGTGGTGGCGACGGTTATGGCGCTCGCGCTAGAGGCCTTGCCACAGCCCATTCGCGACGTGGTCGTGCCCCGGACCGGCCAGCCCCGTGCCGACGGCGTGCGGCTGCACGCCGCGCCGCTTTGGCCGAGCGCAACGCCATCGTCGAAGTCGCCCGTGACCTGCCGGGCCGTGTGCTGATCGGCGACGGCAGCGGCGGCCAGGGCGTGCTGCTCGCGCTGGCGCATCCGGTGTTCCTGTGCGACCTGGGCAGCCTCGCCGAAGTGGAATGCGTTCCGCTCCGAGCCGCCCGGCAGGACGGGGGGGCGGCAGGGCAGCCCGCTGCCGCCATGGGGCGTCTGGGTGCGGTGTGCGACGTGATGCGGCTTCCGATGCCCCTTGCGTGGTGTCCAGCGCCCCGCCGCCAGGGCTGGAGCGAAATGCATTCCAATACATCGATCCATCGCGGATACTGGGCGCTGCAGCTTTATGAATGGTCCCAGGGGGAGGGACTGGCATGACAGAACATGACTTTGTATGCGCCAGTTGCGGGCAAGTGCACCCCGGGCTGCCTACGGACTGGGCATTCGGATTGCCGGACGAAGTGTTTGCGCTGCCTTACCTGGACAGGTATCGCCGTGTGCGTTCCAACACCGATCTGTGCACGCTGGACGATCGGAGATTCTTCATTCGAGGTGTCCTGAAGATCCCGTTTACGTATCGGGACGACGCATTCGCCTGGGGAGTCTGGGCTGAAGTATCCAAGGAGGATCATGACCTCTATGTGGATCACTTCAGTGACGCGCAGGTGCAAGGTCACCGATTCTCTGGCGTACTCGCGAACGCCATCCCCTGCTTGAACGACGCCGTAGGTCTGCCATTTTCGGTCGAGCTGCAGGATCCCAGGAACCGTCCCGCGTTTGCATTTCCGCCCTCGGCGGAGCATGCGCTTGCGATGGACCAGCGCACCGGCATCGACGAGGCGCAGCATCATCGGATCCTGGAGTTGTGCGGGCATTTCAAAGACAGGTAACACGCGCAGGCTCCTTCGCATGCATCGCGGTGTGGGAGTCGACCGGCCGGGGAGGATGGAGAACAGCTGGCGCATCGCGCTGCCGAGGGCGTCACGGTCACGTCCTGGCGCTTTTACAGGAATGTTGCCGGCTCTTTCGGTTTCGTCTGTCTGTTCGTCTATTGTGCGGCCTTGCTCGCTCAGGGCGCTGCGCCACGGGCGGCGCTGTTCATTGCGCCGGGGATGCTTGCCATCTTGTTCGCATCGATCCGCTCGGGCAGGCGGCTCGTGCTGATTCGGCGCATGCGCATGGCGCCTCGTCGATAGCGTCATTGCCGGTCGCGTCGATCCGGTTTCCCCGGGTAGGCTGCAGGCACCTCGCTCCATCGATTGCGCGGCGTTTCTCGCAGTGCTAACACTGCATGCCTCGGCGCGTGCGCGCCGAGTCCGCGGTCCGCGGAGCCACGGACCAGCGCCACCAGGGGGCACCGATGACCGATCCGTACAACTCCTCGCCGCCGCGTGCGGCGACCTCGCCGCTGAACGATGCGATGGTGACCACCGCGCTGGAGCTTCCCGGCTACCGGATCGTGCGCAATCTGGGCATCGTGCGCGGCATCACCGTGCGCTCGCGCTCCATCGTCGGCAATTTCCTGGGCGGGCTGCAGACCATTTTCGGCGGCAACATCACCATCTATACCCAACTGTGCGAGCAGGCGCGCCTGGAGACCTATCGGGACATGCTGCAGCACGCGCGGCAGATGGGCGGCAATGCGATCGTGGCGGTGCGTTACGACGCCACCGAGCTGATGGCCGGCCTCACCGAGGTGCTGTGCTACGGCACGGCCGTGGTCGTCGAGCCGAACCAGCGCTGAGCCGATCCGCGTGCGGCAGGACGGCGGCGGGCCCGGCTCAGCCGCCCACCGCCTGGCACGGCAGCCGCACGCTCACCCGCAGGCCGCCTTCGGGGCGATTGTCCAGTGCGATCTCGCCGCCGTGGGCCAGCACGATGCTGTGCGCCACCGACAGGCCCAGGCCGATGCCGCCGGTGTCGCGGTTGCGCGAGTTCTCGCCGCGGAAGAACGGCAGGAACAGCTTTTCGCGCTGCGCGGGGTCGATGCCGGGGCCGTCGTCGTCGATCCACAGCACGCACTCGCCGGCCTCGCGACGCAGCTGCAGGCGCGCGCGCTTGCCGTACTTCAGCGCGTTCTCCACCAGGTTCATCACCATGCGCCGCAGCGACAGCGGGTCGCCGTCGAGGGTGATGGCGTCGCCGAGCAGCAGCACCACGTCGGCGCCGGTGTCGCTGGCGTCATCGACCACGCTTTCCACCAGCAGGCGGAAATCCAGCGGCGAGCGGGTGCCGCGGCGGCTGTCGTTGTGGATGAAGTCCAGCGCCGCGGAGATCATCGCCTTCATCTCGTCGATGTCGGCCATGGTCTTTTCGCGCAGCGGCGGCTGCAGGGTCTCCAGGCGGAACGCCAGCCGCGCCAGCGGCGTGCGCAGGTCGTGGGCGATCGCCGCGACCATGTGCGTGCGCTCGTTGATCAGCCGGTTCAGGCGCGCCTGCATGGCGTTGAACGAATCGGCTGCCTGCACGATCTCGCTGGGGCCGCTGCGCCGCAGCGGCTGCGCGTCGGGATTGCGGCCGAGCTGGTCGGCCGCCTCGGCGAAGCGCCGGATCGGCGCCGACAGCGCCCGCGAGAACCACCAGGCCAGCGGCAGCATCGCCAGCATGCCGGCCAGGAACAGCATCACCACCTGGGTCTTGAATGCGTTGGAGAAGCGCCGCGGCGGCGACATGACGCTGCGCCAGTGCCCGTCGGGCTGGCGCAGCGCCGCAGTGAAGCCGTCCAGCAGCGGCACCGCCGGGGCGAAGCCGCGTTCGCGCCAGCCCACGGCGCGCATGGTCGCGCCGAAGGCGCCATTGCGCGGCGCCTCGCCTGGCGCCGGCGGCAGCTCCAGCGGTGGCGTTTGCGGTGGGTTGCTCGGCGGCGCCATCGCGGTGGGGACGTCGTCGTCGGCGGCGACGCCATGCGGCGGCGGCGGCGGGCGCTCGCCCAGGCGCAGGCGCAGGCGTTCCAGGCGGCCGTCGCTGTTGCGGTAGAAGCGGACCTGGTCCGGTTCCACGTCCAGCCAGTGCGCCATCAGCCGCTCGGCATTGCGGTCGCGCACCTGGTCGCGCGCCGGCAGCGGCGCGTGTGCCGTGTCCTTCACCTTGAGGGTCTGGGTGCCGGCCGGCATGCGCGTGCTGAGCAGGGCGATCACCTCCGGCGGATGCACCGGCATCTCGTAGACCGGCGTGCGCAGGACCAGGGCGATGCCGATCAGCTGCGCGGTGAGCAGTGCCACCACCAGCAGCAGGAAGGCGCGGGCGAAGATCGGCACGCCACGGCGGGCGCGCGTGGGCTCGCTCACAGGCGGGCGACGCTCGGCAGCAGCATGTAGCCCTCGTTGCGCACGGTGCGGATCAGTTCGGTCTGCACGCGTTCGTTGATCTTGCGGCGCAGGCGGCTGATCTGGCTGTCGATGGCGCGGTCGTAGACCTCGGTGTCGCGGCCGCGCGCGTAGTCCAGCAACTGGTCGCGGCTGAGCACGCGCTGCGGGTGCTCGACGAAGGTGCGCAGCAGCGCGAACTCGCCGTCGGAGAGGTTGATGAAGATGCCGGTGGGGTCGCGCAGGTCGCGGCGGATCACGTCCAGCCGCCAACCGGCGAACTCGTAGACGTTGCCGCGGGCTTCCGGCGGCAGCGTCGCCGCCTGGCTGCGCCGCAGCAGGGCGCGCACCCGCGCCAGCAGCTCGCGCGGATTGCACGGCTTGGCCAGGTAGTCGTCGGCGCCGACTTCCAGGCCGATGATGCGGTCGGTGTCGCTGCCCAGCGCGCTGAGCATGATCACCGCCGGCGCGCCGCGTTCGCTGGCGAGCTGGCGGGTGGCGCTGAGGCCGTCCTCGCCGGGCATCATCACGTCCAGGACGACCAGGTCCGGCTGCCGCTCGGCCATGCGCAGGCGCATCTCCGCCACGGTCTCGGCGGTGTCCACCTGATAGCCGTGGTCGCTCAGGAACTCGCTGATGAGTCGGCGCAGATCCGGATCGTCGTCGACGACCAGAATGAAGGATTTCATGTCCACAGATCTTGAGGGGCGGCCACACGGGAGTCGCCCAGTCTAGACGTGGCCGCGGCTGCCTGGAACTGGGGCGGGCAGGGACGTGGCCGCAGGAGCCCGGGCCCGCACATGAACGCGTGACCATCATAGGCAGCGCCGGCGGCGCGAACATGGCCGGTTCGTGTCGTGTGCCGACATGCGCTGCCATGCGCCGGCACCTGCGCTGGCGCGGTCTCCGGCGGCGGCTGGGGCCGATCGGGCGGGCCGTCGGCGCGGCTCGGGCATTTCCTTTTGTCGGTCGCGCAGATACTATCCCCCAGTATAGTTCCCGGGTTCCCATCGCATGCCGCATACCCCGCACGAGAAGAAGCGCGTCCTGGCCCGCATCCGCCGACTGCGCGGCCAGACCGAGGCACTGGAGCGCGCGCTGGAAGGCGGTGCCGAGTGCGCGGCGGTGCTGCAGCAGATCGCCGCCATCCGCGGTGCGGTCAATGGCCTCATGTCCGAGGTGATGGAAGCCCACGTCCGCGAAGAATTCGGCCAGCCCGCCAGCTCCGACGCGCAGCGCGCCGCGCGCGTGCGCGAG
>JBEVKG010000314.1:0-13876 GCA_040509765.1 Xanthomonas sp. | reverse complement strand
GAAGGAGAAGAAGCCGTCGACGGTGCCGTGGTAGACCAGCAGCTTGCCGCCACGCGCCTTCAGCGTGGTCAGTTGGGTCTCGTTCGGCGGGGTCATGTACGACCATGCGGATTCGCGGTAGGGACCGGCGGTGGCGAAGATCTTCGGCGCGTCGCGGTCCATGTCGAACTGCAGCGCATACCGCGTCAGGTCCTGCAGCACCGCCGGATCCTCCGGCGGGGTGACGAAGCCGAAGGCCACCGAGCCGGGCACCAGGGTCAGCGAGGCGTCCTGCCGCCAGCCGGCCCAGTCGCCGCTGGCGATCCCGGGGTCGTAGGGGAAGGGCGCATACAGCGGCGTGCCGGCGCGGTTGCGCACGCCGGCATGGATGGCGCCGAGCGCGCGCTTCTGCGCCGGGGTCAGGCATTGGCCGGTACGCCCGGCGCTGCCGCAGGTGGCCACGTCGCGCTGCAGGTCGAAGCGGCGTTGGCAGGCAATCACGTCCTGCACCATGCCGTCGCGCACCCCGTCCAGCGCATCGCAGGTGGCGACGATGCGGTCGGCCACCAGGCTGCGCTCGGCGGCGTTCAGGCCGCTGCGCGTGTCGTTGCCGCCCGACAGCGCCGCCAGCTGCTGGGCCGCGGCCAGGTCCGCGATCGCCGCTTTGGGCAAGTGGAAACCGGGGTCGCCGACCAGGATGCCGTCGTAGTCCTGGGCGTCGCGCGCGGCGGCGACCATGCCGTGGCGGCCGCCGTTGGAGCAGCCGCCGAAATAGCTGTAGTCCGGCGCCTTGCCGTAGGCGATCTGCACCACGCGCTTGGCCATCGGCGTCAGGGCCTGCACCGCCTGGTAGCCGTAGTCCAGCCGCGCCTGCGGATCGCGACCGAACAGCGGGTTCTGCGCGTTGCTGTGCCCGGCATCGGAACTGATGACCGCAAAGCCCATGCGCAGCGGGTTGTCGCGCTCGCCGCCGCCGCCGATCTCGCCGAGTGCGGGGACGACGTTGCCGTCCAGGCCGCCGTTGGCCTGGTAGAAGAAGCGTCCGTTCCATGCGACCGGCAGGCGCATCTCGAAGCCGATCGCATAGGACTGGCCGTCCGTGCCGACGCGTTCGTGCATCAGGCCGGTGATCTGGCAATGCGCGCCGATCGGCTGGCCGGCCACCTGCAGGGCGCCGGCGGCGACGCTGCGCACCGCGGTGAAGCGGGTGCCGGGATAGGCGAGCCGGCTCGCCAGCGCGTCGCACGACTGCTGCAGCGGTGCCGGCGAGGCCGGTGTGCGCGCGGCCGTCTGCGCATGTGCGGTGGAGGCGGCGAGAGCGGCCAGGGGCAGGGCCAGGGCGAGCAGCGTGGAGCGCATGCGGTTCTCTCCTGAAGGGCGCGGGCGCGGCGGGCCTGTGTCGCGCCGTGGGCGCGAGGCGTCAACCGCAGGGCGTGCGAAAACACGAATGTGCGGGCGATATTCGCCCGCTGTGACGTGTGCCGCGCAATTGCGCGGCCCGCCAGGCGCCTCGCGGCGGCAGGCGCAGTGCGCCTTGTTGCAGGGCGGCACGGCCCTGCGCGTGGATCAGGCCGCGTCCGCGTACCAGGCCGGCGACAGCACCGGCAGCGGCGTCGACGCGTCGCGGCAGGCGTCCAGCAGGCCGTGGTCGGCCAGCGCGGGATGCTGCTGGCGGGCGCGCGCCAGGATCTCGCCGGCCAGTTCCGCCATGCGCGCGACATTGCCGTGCAGGCGGGCGACGAAGGCGGCATCGTCCAGCCGGTCGCTCAGGGCGCGGTTGAGTTCGTGGAACCAGCCGATCAGGTACTGGTCCAGCAGGCGCCCGTCGGCCACCGCCGCGGCCTGCGCGCGGTTGGCCGCGCCCCAGTCGCGCAGCAGCGCCTGCATGCCCAGGTTGAGCGCGCTGGCCTGTTGCAGCGCCGGGCGCAGCCGGCCCAGCACCGCCAGGTCGGCGATGCGGTCGGTGCAGTACAGCGGCGCCAGCAGCGACCAGTAGTAGGTGTAGTCCCAGATCACCTTGACCGGCATCACCTGGGCGTCGCCGAACAGCGGGTACTGGTCCTGGTAGAGGGTCAGGGTGTTCTCGTAGAACGAGAAGTACAGCTGCTGGTACAGCTCGGCATACGGCGCGATGTCGCGCCCGGCGCGCTCGCGCCCGATCAGTTCGCAGATGTAGGTGTTGCTGATGGCGATGAAGTCGCTGCCCGGCGAGTAGAACGGGTCCAGGAACACCCCGGCCTCGCCGGTCAGCGCCCAGCGCTGCGCCGAGAACACCTGCTTGCAGCCGTAGGAGAAGTCGCGCAGGAACAGGAAGTCCTGCACCGTGTGCTCGCTGCGTTCCAGCGTGCTGGCCACCTGCGGCTGGTGGGTGCGCAGCCAGTCCATCGCCTTGGCGTGGGTGTTCATCGTCTCCAGCGGATGCATGGCGGCATCGCAGACGATGCCCAGCGAATGCGCGCCGGAGGACAGCGGGATCAGCCAGAACCAGTAGCCGGGGCCGCACATGTGGTTGGTCGAGCGCCAGCGGTCCGGCGGCGTGCAGCGCTGCAGCCAGGCGCTGTCCTGCGACCAGCCGTTGGGATCGACCAGCCCGTCCACCCGCCACCACACCGCGTTGGCGTTGTGCGCGTTGTCCCGGGCCAGGCCGAGCTTGCGCTTGAGCAGGCCGGCGCGGCCGCTGGCGTCGATCACCCAGCGCGCCTGCAGGCGCGCCTCGGCGCCGTCGCGGCTGTAGCGCACGCAGTGGTCGCCGGCGTCCTCGGCCAGGTCGACGCCGCGCACCGTGCTGCCGTCGAGGAACTCCACGCCCAGGGCGCGCGCGCGCTGCCCGAGGAAGTTCTCGAAGCGGCCGCGGTCGATCTGCCACGACGGCGTGGGCAGCAGCTGGCTCACCCCCAGCTCGGTGCACTGGTCGATGTCCGCGCGCCCGTCGGAGAAGAAGAAGCGGAAGCCGAACTTGCGGATCTGTTCGGCATCCAGGTGCTCGCGCAGGCCCAGCACCTCGGCGAAGTAGTGCGCGCCGATCTCCACCGAGGATTCGCCGACCTTGAACGCGGCCTCGCGCACCGGGTGCGCGCGCCGTTCCAGCACGCGGATGCGCAGCTGCGGGTCGCGCTGGCGCAACTGCAGCGCCAGGGTCAGTCCGGCCAGTCCGCCGCCCAGAATCGCCACATCCGCCTGCGCTGCCTTCATGTCGTCTTTTCCTTGCCGACGGCCAGGAGTGCCGTGTCGAGGGTGCCGTCGACGTCGTCGATCAGCGCCGGGTTGGCGCGGGTGCGCCGGTACTCGCGCACCACGTGCCCGTAGGTCCACACCTGCACGATGACGTGCGAGGTGATCTTCCACAGATCGCGCACCAGCCGGAAGTGGCTCTTGCGGAACGTGCCGGGGGACTGGCTGGCATAGCGGGTCTCGATCGGCACCGCCACCACCCGCGCGCCGGCCTGGCGCGCGGCCGAGATCAGCAGCTGCGCCTCGACCACGAAGCCTTCGCCGGGCACGTCGGGCAGGGTGTAGTCCGACTGCGGGTACAGGCGCTGGCCGCTCTGGCTGTCGACCAGGCGGAAGCCGCAGCCCCAGGCGATGCCCCAGTCGCCGAAATCGTTGCCGATGCGGCGGATCGGCGGCTGGCTGGCGCGCTTGCGCAGGCGCGCGCCGACGATCACGCAGCCGGGATGGCGGTTGGCCGCGGCCAGCAGCCGCGGGAAGTCGGCGGCGCTGTGCTGGCCGTCGCCGTCCATGGTCATCACCGCGCGCGCGCCCTGGCGCTGCGCCTCGGCGAAGCCGCTGCGGAGCGCCGCCCCCTTGCCGCGGCGTTGCGGGTGGCGCAGCAGGGTCACCGGCAGGTCGGCGATGCAGTCGCTGGTGCCGTCGTCGGAGCCGTCGTCGACCACGATCACCCGCGGGCAGTGCGCCAGCGCGTCGCTGACCACCTCACGGATGCGCAGCCGTTCGTTGAGGGCCGGAATCAGGATCGCGGCGTCGGCGGCGGTCAGCGGCGTGCGGCTCATGCGCGCAGGTCCACCTGCAGGCAGCGGCCGCCGCCGGCATCGAGCACGCAGCCGTTGCCGCCCAGCGCCAGCGTGTCGAACAGCGGCAGCATCGGCGCCATCGCGTTGCCCGCGGCATGCTGCGCCAGCGCGCCATCGCCAACCGGCGCCGTGCCGTCATGCAGCTGCACCTGGAGTTGCGGCTTGCCGTCGCGTGCGCCTGCGCTCAGCACCAGCGCGCCGCCGAGCAGGCCTTCGCTGCGTGCGATGCGGCCCAGCGCGCCCACCGAGCGGCTGTCGTAGCCGACCAGCAGCACCGCCTCCTCGCCCGCGGCCAGTTGCGACAGCGCTTCCAGCAGGCCCTGCGCGAAGCTGCCGCGGTGCGCGCTGATCGCGGTCGCCGCGGCGGTGGCGCCGGCGCCGATGGTCCAGTAGCCGGCGGCGGCGTTGTGCACCGAGTTGTGGAACTTGGTCGGCGAGACCGACAGCGGCTCGCTGGCCAGGGTGGTGCACATGTAGTCGGTGATCGCCAGGTCGCCGTGGGTGGAGGTGAACACCGACGGCAGCGTGGCCGGGTCGCGGCCGGCGTCCTGGCAGGCGGCCAGGGCCGCGTCCAGCGACACCGCCACCGTGTCCGGCGCGCGCCGCCGCTCGTTGGGCGCCAGCAGTTGCGGCGACGGCCGTGCCGGCGTCTCCTGCAACGCGCCCTCGCCGCGCGCGAACGCCTGCGCCAGCGTCCACGAGGGCAGCCCGGGCGCCCAGAAACCGATGCCTTCGATCGTCGCGCGCAACATGGGCGTGCTCATGCGCGGCCGAACAGCAGCGAGCAATTGTTGCCGCCGAAGCCGAAGGAGTTGTTCATCGCGTAGCGGACCTGTGCATGGGCGGTGGCGAAGCGGATCTGCGGACCGCAGGCGGGATCGGGCAGTTCACTGTTGAGGGTGCCGGGGAGCAGGCCGTCACGCAGCGCCAGCAGCGCGAACACCGACTCGACGATGCCGGCGGCGCCGAGCGTGTGCCCGGTCCAGGCCTTGGTCGAACTGGCGTGCAGGGTCGGCGGGAACAGCGCCGCCACCGCAGCGGCCTCGACGCTGTCGTTGGCCGGGGTCGCGGTGCCGTGCAGGTTGAGATAACCGACCTCGGCCGGGTCCACCCCGGCGCGCTGCAGCGCCCCGCGCATCGCCAGGCCGGCGCCCAGGCCCTGCGGATGCGGCGCGGACATGTGGTGCGCGTCGCTGGATTCGCCGTAGCCGCACAGCAGCGCCTGCGCCGGCGGCGCGTCGGCGGCATCGGCGCGTTCCAGCAGGGCGTAGCCGCCGGCCTCGCCCAGCGACAGCCCGACCCGGCGCACGTCGAACGGCCGGCACGGTTCCGGCGAGACCACCTGCAGCGAGTTGAAGCCGAACAGCACGCTGCCGCACAGCGTGTCCACGCCGCCGACCAGCGCCGCATCGACCACGCCGGCGGCGATCAGCCGCGCCGCCTGGGCGAACACCTTGGCGCTGGACGAGCAGGCGGTGGCGACGGTGATGCACGGGCCGCGCAGGCCGGTGGCGGCACGCACGAAATCGCCGAGCGAATGCGGGGTGTGCACGATCGGCCGGTCCAGGTCGGCGGGCATGCGCGGGCCGTCCGCGTCGTGCTCGAGCCGGGTGTAAGCCTCCTCGCTGGCGCCGATGCTGGAGGTGGAGGTGCCCATCACCACCGCCACCCGGTCGGCGCCATGCCGCTGCGCCGCGGCGGCCACGGCGGCGGCCATGCCGTCCTGCTGCAGTGCCAGCCAGGCCAGGCGGTTGTTGCGGCATTCCCAGGCGGCCAGGGCGTCCGGCAGCGCGGCGGTCTCCAGTGCGTCCACCCGGCCGATCCAGCATTCCAGCGGTTGCGGACCGAAATCGTTGCGGCGCAGACCGCTGCGGCCCTCGCGCAGTGCCGCGGCCTGGGCCTGCAGTCCGCTGCCGAGCGCGTTGGTCGCGGTGTAGGCGCGGATGGCCACGGGAGCCATGCGGGGCGACGAGGACGCTTCGGTCACGCGGTATTCCATACAAGGACGATTACCGCAGTATATCGACGCATTCGGTCATGCCGTGAAGCGCCCACGACGCGAACGTGAATAGCGCTCCGGCCCCGGATCCGTTCAGCGCACGGCCGGCATGCGCTTTCGCCGCTGGCGCATTTCCTCCACAATCGCTTGCCTTTCCACGCCAGGCGCACGCCACGGGCATGCAAGCCTACGTCTACAAAAGCCAACGCAAGCCGGACACCTATCTGTATCTCGCCGCCCGCGACGACTTCAGCCGTCTGCCGCCGGCGTTGCTGGCGTCGCTGCAGCCGCTGGCGTTCGTGCTCGAGGTGGCGTTGACCGCCGAGCGCACCCTGGCCCGCGCCGACCCCGCCGCGGTGCGCGCCAACCTCGCCGGCTGCGGCTTCCATCTGCAATTGCCGCCGCGTCTGCCCGGCACCACCGATCGACACGATGACTGACACCTTTTTCCGCGCGCGTGCGCCGATGCTCGCTGCCGCGCTGGGCGCGGTGCTGGCGCTGGCCGCCGGATTCGGCCCGCTGGCCGCCGCGCTGGGCGCCTGGCTGGCGCAGCCGGCGTTCGCGCTGGCGCTGTCCTGGCACCGCGGCAGCCGGCCGCGTCCGCGCGCGGCGCGCGCGCTGATCGGCGCGGCGGCGCCGCTGCTGGCGCTGTGGGCCGGCGGCATGGCGCTGGTCGCGGTGCTGGTGGCCTGGCCGCTGGCGGCGCTGCACGACAGCGGCAGCCTGGCCGCGGCGCTGGCGCTGAGCGTGGCCGCCAGTGCCGCGCTGCTCGGCCTGTGGCGGACCTGGCCGCTGTGGCACGCCAGCGATGCCGAGGGCGGCCCGCTGGGCGCGCGCTGGCAGGCGCTGGCGCAACAGGACGTGCAGGCCTGGCGCGGGCTGGCGGTGGCCGCGCTGGTGCTGGTGCTGGCCGGGCTCGGCGTGGTGCTGGCCTGGCCGGGCCTGCTCGCCGAGGCCGCGCGCTGGCCGCTGGCGCTGGCCTATGCGCTGCTGTCGCCGCTGCTGCACGCCGGCCTGCAACGGGTGGCGCCGCCGCAGACGCTGACCCCGCCGGTGTCCTCGGCCGACCTGTTCGCCGAACTGAGCGCCACCGCCGCACCGCGCGCGGACGAGCCGCCGCCGGCGCAGGACGAACTGCATGCGGCGCTGTACGACGCCGCCCGCGGTGGCCGCGTCGATCGCGCGCTGCAGTTGCTGCAGGCCGGCGCCGATCCGCACGCGCTGCCCGCCGCCGAGTGGCGCGATCAGCGCAGTCTGCCGGTGCTGGCCGCGGTGCTGCCGGACCTGCGCCTGCTGCGCGAACTGATCGTGCGCGGGGTCGACGTCAATCGCCCGCACCTGGGCATGACCCCGCTGCTGGCCGCCACCCGCGACAGCTGGCATGGCCGCCCGGAGGCGGTGATGACCCTGCTCGCCAACGGCGCCGACCCGCGCGCCAGCGACGGCGACGGCAATACTCCGCTGCATCACGCTGCGCGCAGCTCCGACCCCGGCGTGGCGGCGCTGCTGCGCGACGCCGCCGCCGAACTGGACGCGGCCAACCGCGACGGCCTGACCCCGCTGGCGGTGGCCTGCCAGGTCGGCAACTGGCGCATGGCCAAGTTCCTGCTCGAGCGCGGCGCCAAGCCGGAGCCGGCCGAGGCCAGCCCGGTGCTGCTGGCTGCCGCGGGCACCGAGGAAGACGATCCGGCCGGCGTGCAGTTGCTGCTCAAGCACAAGGCGCGGGTCGACGCGCGCGATCGCCAGCGCCGCAGCGCGCTGCACGAGGCGGCGCAGGCCGGCCACGTGGAGATCGTGCAGGCCCTGCTCGGCGCCGGCGCCAACCTGGAAGCGCGCGACGCGCTGGGCCGCACGCCGTGGCTGGAAGCCGCTCGCCACGGCCGCGTGGCGGTGCTGGAACGGCTGCTGCCGCACAAGCCGGACCTGACCGCGGTCGATGGCGACGGCCGCAACGCGATCCTGCTGGCCTGCACCGCCGACCACGTCGCCCCCGGCCTGATCCGGCGCCTGCTGGAACTGGGCGTGGCCGCGGCGCAGCCCGACCAGGCCGGTCGCCGCGCGGTGGATCTGGCCGCCGAGGCCGGGCGCTGGGCGATCGTGTCTGCGCTGGACCCGGACTATCCGCTGCCGGCCGCGGTCAGCGACGGCCAGGGCGAGACCGGCCCCGCCGGCCTGCCCGACCGGCCGCCGCTGGAACTGCTGCGCGAAGGCCTGCAACTGGGCCAGCCGCGCGACGGCCTGGCCGCGCTGGCGCGGCTGTGCGCGGCCGAGGAACTGGGCGCGCTGCTGCACGATGCGCCGCTGGCGTTGAACGCGCAGGCGGTGGACTGGCTGCTGGCGCACGGCGCCGAGCCGGAGGTGCTCGATGCCTGCGGCGACACCCCGATGTTCGCGCTGCTCTCGCGGGGCGTGGAGGCGGTGCCCAGCCTGCAGGCGATGCTGCGCCACGGCGTGTCGCCGGCCGGTCGCGGCGGCCTGACCCGATTGCTCGCCGCCTGTGCCCAGCACGATCACGCCTCGCGCGCGCTGGAACAGTTCGCGCTGGAGCTGCTCGAACGCGGCGCCGATCCGTTCGCGCCGTCGCCGGCCGGCGACCCGCCGCTGTCGCTGGCGGTGCGGCTGGGCTGGCTGCGCCTGCAGCTGCAGTTGCTCGAGCGCGGCGCCGACCGCGAGGCGCGCGACAGCCACGGCATGACCGCGCTGCACCTGGCTGCCGCGCTGGGCCGCGAGGCCTCGCTGAAACTGCTGATCCTGCAGGGCGCCTCGCCGGACGCACGCGCCGCCGACGGCCAGACCCCGCTGGGCGTGGCCCTGGCCAGCGGCCGCCGCGACCTGGCCGACTGGCTGGACTGGCGCACCTGGCCGCTGCCGCGGCGCCCGCTGCGCGAGGCCGACGTGCCGGCCGCGGCGATGGTCGGCGACGCCGAGGCGATCGGCCGGCTGATCGACCTGGGCCTGCCGGTGGATGCGGTGGATGCGCAGGGCTGCACCGCGCTGCTGCGTGCCGCCGGCGGCGGCCATGCCGCGGCGGTGAAGCTGTTGCTGTCGCGCGGGGCCGATCTGCAGCATGCTGCGGCCAGCGGCGCCACGCCGCTGTCGGCGGCGGTGAGCATGCGCCAGACCGAGATCGTCGCGGCGTTGCTGCAGGCCGGCGCGCAGATCGAACACCGTCTGCCTGGCGGCGTCACCGTGCTGATGCTGGCCTGTGCGCTGGGCCTGCCGGACATCGCCGCGCGGCTGCTGGCCGCCGGCGCCGACGTGCATGCCGGCGATGCCCAGCAACTGGCGCCGCTGCACTGCGCCGCGCTGTACGGCTTCACCGCGCGCGACAAGACGCGCCTGCTCGCCCTGCTGGACACCTTGCTGCTGGCCGGCGCCGAGGCCGACCGCGGCTCCGCCGGCGGGGTGACACCGCTGCTGCTGTTGCTGGGCGCGCGCGCCGAACCGGGCACGGCCTGCGAGGAGCCGGTGGTGCTGGCCGGCGTGGAGCGCCTGCTCGACGAGGAGGTCAGCCTGGAGGTGCAGGATCCGCGCGGCTTCGGCCCGCTGCACCTGGCCGCGCTGCATGGCCTGCCGCTGTTGGTGCAGCGCCTGCTGCGCGCCGGTGCCGATCCGGAACTGCGCGATACCTTGAACCGCACCCCGCGCGAGATCGCGGTGATGCGCGGTTTCGTCGACGTCGCCGGGCAGTTCCAGCCGGCGTTGCCGGGGGTGTCGTCGATGGCGCGCTTCCTGCGCGAGAGCCGCTAGCGCTCTTCCTTCTCCCACCGGGAGAAGGTGGCCCGGAGGGCCGGAGGAGGGTCGGGCGCAGCCTCGCCTCGCCCATTGCACCGCGCCTCGTGCCGCAGCCTCATCTCGACCCCTCTCCCGGTGGGAGAGGGGCTTGCGGCATCGCGGTGCGCCGCAGCGCCCAAAAAAAATGCCCGCCGGAAGGCGGGCGAATTTCGTCATGGTGGCACGTCGCTGCTTTTGGAACCGCGGCGGGAGGGCCTCCTCCCGCGCACGTGGCGCGGCGGCGAACGGCGCCGCCGCGCGGTCGCGTTACTGCCGTGCGACCACGGTCAGGCCGCTGTAGCTGCCGCTCAGGCGCACGTAGTAGGTCGTGGCGCTGGACGGGGTGAGGCGCACCGTCTGGGTGGTGCCGGCACGGGTGGAGCGCGCGTCGTAGGTGCTGCTGGTCGGGGTCTTGCCTGCCGACACGTACATCGCCACGTTGCCGGTGCCGCCGAAGGTCATGAAGCTGACCACCGTGCCGGCCGCAGCCTGGAAGCTGTACAGCGCGTCGCCGCCCTGGCTGCCGATGCCGCGCATCTCGACCTTGTTGTTCAGGGTCTTGGTCGGCGGCACGCAACTGCTGTCCGACGGCGCGCACGGCGGGGTGGTGGCCATCTGCAACAGCATGTCCAGGTCCAGGATGCCGGCGCCGATCGGCGTGCTGGTGGCGATCGCCACCGGGAACGGCCGGGCGCTGGCGCGCAGCAGGTCGCGCATGCCGTTCCAGGTGAACGGGGTCTTGGCCACGCTCTGCACCATCGCCACCGCCGCGGCCACGTGCGGGGAGGCCATCGAGGTGCCGGCCATGCCGCCGATCTGCCAGTCGCTGGTCGGGCTCTGCGTGCCGGCGTTGATCACCTGGAAGATGTAGCCGTTCGGATTGCCGTCGATGTCGCCGCCGCCGCCCGGCGCAGCGATGTCCACGCGGGTGCCGTAGTTGGAGTAGCTGGCGCGGCCGCCGTTGACGCGCGAGGCGCCGACGCTGATCACGCCGTTGCAGGAGGACATGGTGTAGGTGGCGGCATCGGCGTTGGAGTTGCCGGCGGCGACCACGATGATCGTCCCCTTGGCGTTGATCTGGTCGATCGCGTCCTGGTAGATCGTGGGACAGGTGTCCGGCCCGCCGCTGCCAAGGCTCATGTTGATCACCTCGGCCGGGTTCGGGTTGGTCGGCAGGCCGGCGACCGGCAGGCCCGCCGCCCACAGCATGCCGTCGGCGATGTCGCTGCCGAAGCCGCCGCAGGAGCCGAGCACGCGCACAGGCAGGATCTTGGCGTCGTAGGCCAGGCCGGCGGTGGCCAGGTTGTTGTTGGTGACCTGGGCGATGGTGCCGGAGACGTGGCTGCCGTGCCACGAGCTCGGCTCCGGGGCATTGCCGGAGCCACCGAGCGCGTTGCAGTAGTCGGCCTCCACCCAGTCGCCCAGGTCGTAGCCGCCAGGTGCGCGACCGTCGGCGGCGCGGCGCGAGACGCGGTGGTCGGTGATCATGTCGTAGCCCGGCAGCACGTTGGCGGCCAGGTCCGGATTGTTCTGCACCACGCCGGTATCGACCACCGCCACCACCACGCCCTTGCCGGTGGAGCGGGTCCAGCCCTGCTCGGCGTTGACCCCGCCGACCGGGTCGTGGAAGTTCCATTGCAGCTGGGCGTAGGCCGGATCGTTGGGCGTGGTGGAGGCGGCGGCCGCGACGGCGGCCGGCACGCGCACGCTGGCTTCGTCCAGGCGCCGGTACAGGCGGTCGACCTGCACCGACACCACCGACGGGTCGGCCTTCAGTTCGTTGATGAAGGCGGTGCGCTCGCTGTCGCTGAGGCGGCGCGAGGTCTGCACCACGTGCCAGCCCGGCACCGCCATGTCGCGCAGCACCTTGGCGCTGACCGCGCTGCGCAGCGTCAGGCCGGTGCTGCTGATCTGGGCGCGCTGCATGCCGCTGCGCGCCACCGCGCTGCTCAGGGTGGTGGCGAGCAGGCTGCGCGCCTGGGTGCCGCCATCGCGGGTCTTGACGATGAAGCGCTGGCCCAGGTCGTTGGCGCTGGCCGATTGCGGCACCGGGCCCTGCACGCCGCCCAGGCCGATGGAGGGAGTAGCCGCCTGCGCGCCACCGGCGAACAGGACGGCGGCGAGGGCAGCGGCGAGCGTGTTGGAAGACATCATCTGCAGATCCTGGAGAGAGAGGTGAGAGGAAGAAAAACGGCGGCGCGCGCGGCGCCGCGTGACGTCACAGGTCAATGCCCACGCCGATGCCGGCCGAGGACTCGCCGCTGCTGAAGGCGCCGCCCAGGCTGAACGAGGCGCGCGCGCCGATCTTGCGGGCGTAGCCGATCGACAGCGCCTGTTGCCCGCCCTGGAAGCCGGCGCCGACCGACACGCGTCCGCGCGGGCTCTGCGTGCCGGCGGCGTTGACCGCCATGTTGAGCATCGCCGCGCTCATCGCGCCGAGCCGGTCCATGCGCCGGTCCATGCCGTCGAGACGGTGTTCGGTATCGGTGCGCAACTGGTTGAAGCTGTCGTCCAGCGCGGTGATGCGGGTGTTGGTGTAGGCATTGGCGCTGCTCAGGGTGGCGCTGTTGCCGGCGCGCATCTGCGCCACGTTGACCGCGTCGGTGTCGGCGCTGCCCGCGGCGACGTTGGCGACCTGGCGCTCGTTGCCGGCGCTGCCCACCGACACCGTGTTGGCGCGGTCGGCGACCGACCCCTGGCCCAGCGCCACCGCGTTGGCGGCGCTGGCGGTGGCGCCCTGGCCGAGTGCGGTGGCCGAGGCGGCCGAGGCATTGGCGCTCTCGCCGAGGGCGACCGCATTGGTCGCCACCGCGGCGACGCGGGCATTGGCGCCGACCGCGGTGCTGCCGTCGGCGTTGACCTGGGCATTGCCGCCGATGGCGGTGTCGTTGGGGCCGTAGGCCAGCGCCTGCGCACCCATCGCCAGGCCGTTGTTGCCGTTGGCGGTGGCGCCGGAGCCCACGGCCACGGCATTGGTGCCGGCGCCGGTGGTGGGCGCGGTGGCCGCACCGCCACCGCCGCCGACGCTGATGCCGCCGGAGCCGCCGATGGTGTCCAGGCGGTTGCCGAACCCGGTCAGCGCGGTGTCGAGCGCGCCCATCGCCGAGCCCAGGTCGGTGTAGTGCGTGCCCTGCACCAGGTAGTTGCCGCCGATCAGGTTGCCGTTGGCATCGACCACGCTGCCGGCGCCGAACGCGGCGGCGACGTTGCGCAACTGCGCCAGGTTGACCGCGTCGGTATCCATGGTGCCGGCGGCCAGGTTGGTGAGCTGGCGCTCGCTGCCCACCGCACCGATGGACACGGTGTTGTCGCGCTCGGCGACCGAACCGGCGCCCAGCGCCACGCTGTTGTTGGTAATGGTCTGCTTGTCGTTGACGAACTGCGAGTTGCCGACCCGTGCGCCGGCACCGATCGCGATCGAATGGTCGCCGAACACATCGGCGTTGGTGCCCACGGCGATGCTGTCGTAGAACAGCACCGGGGTATCGAGGAAGAAGTTGCCGTTCCACACCATCGCCCCGCCCAGCGCCAGGCTGCGGGTGCCGCCGGCCCAGGAGCCGTTGCCGAGCGCGGTGGCGCCGACGCCGCCGGCGAACGCCGCCGGGCCGACCGCCGTGCCGTCGTCGCTCTGCGCGAACGCGCTGGGACCCATGGCCACGCTGTGGGTGCCCAAGGCGCGTGCGCCGTTGCCGAAGGCGGTGGCCCACTCGGCGGTGGCCTGGCTCTGCGCGCCCACCGCCACGGCGGCATATTGATTGGCCAGCGCGGTGGAACCCACGGCCACGGTCCGCTGGGAGCTGGCCTCGGCCAGTGCGCCGACCGCGGTCGCGTTGTAGGCGGTGGCCAGCGCGCCGCCGCCCAGCGCGGTGGACAGCGGACCGGTGGCCTGGGTGGCCTGCAACTGCATCCCTGCACTGCCCAGGCCGTCTTCGCCCAGGTCGACGATGCCGCCGATGGCAACGCTGGAACGGTCGCTGGCGATCGCGCCGGCACCGGCGGCCACGTTGTATTCGCCGCTGGCCTGCGCACCGGCGCCCAGCGCGGTGGCGGCCACGCCGGTGGCGGAGGTCTGCTGCAGGATCACCGCGCCGCC
>JBEVKG010000313.1:0-33097 GCA_040509765.1 Xanthomonas sp. | reverse complement strand
GTCAAGGTCAAGGTGCTGGAAGTCGACAAGCAGGGCCGCATCCGCCTGTCGATGAAGGCCGTCGAGGAAGGCGAGGGCGCGTCGGCCGAATAAGCCGCACGCTTCCACTGCCGTTCCAGGAAAAAGCGGGCATCGGCCCGCTTTTTTCTTGCCTGGCGTTTGCGCAGGCGCAGCGTCTGGCGAGCGTGTGGTGCCGGTCGACGTTGGCGTGCGGCGGGGCGTGGGTCTGGGGCTGAGCTTAGAGGTGGGACTGCGGCGGCGCACTGTAGGAGCGGCTCTTGTCCCCTTTTCGGGATCAGCCGCGACAAGGCCTTCTCGGTAACGCCCTGTCGCGGCTGAAGCCGCTCCTACGCCGGTGCCGGTAGCGGCGTCGGCGACTCAGCCGCTGCCGTCGCCGATCGCCGGATAGCGCGCCAGATGCGCCGACAGCGGCCCGGGATGGGCGAGCTGGTAGCCCTGGCCGTAGCGCGCGCCCAGCGCCTGCAGCGTCGCCAGTTCGCTCTCGGTCTCGATGCCTTCGACCACCACGTCGGCATTGGTTTCCGCGGCGAAGGACAGGATCGCCATCGCCAGCCGCTGCCGGCGCGGCTCGGCGTCGATGCCGCGGGTCAGGGTCAGGTCCAGCTTGATGATGTCCGGCGCCAGGTGCAGCAGGTGGCGCAGGCTGGCGAAGCCGGTGCCGGCATCGTCCAGGGCGATGCGCAGGCCCTGTCGTTGCAGCAGGCCGATGCGCTCGGACAGGCGCGGATAATCTGGCGCCTGCAACTGCTCGGTGATTTCCAGCACGATCCGCGACAGGTCGTGGCCGTGCAGCAGTGCTTGCAGTTGCGGATGCAGCAGCGTCGGCGCGGACACGTTGATCGCCAGGTACAGCGGCGCCGGCAACTGCGCCAGCAGTTCCAGCGCCTTGCGCGCGGCGGCCAGTTCCAGCTCCAGCGCCAGCCCGACCCGAGTCGCATCGTCGAACCAGCGCAGCGGCGGCAGGGCCGGGTTGGCCGGAAAGCGCGACAGCGCCTCCATGCCGACGATGCGGTGCGACGCCAGCGCCAGCACCGGTTGGGTCACGATCTGCAGGCGCGCATCGGCGATCGTTTCGCGAATGCGGGTGGCGATCGCCGCCTTCTCGCGAAACGCGTGTTTCTCCACGTCCTGGCGGCGCGCGATGTCGGTCTGCAGCGCGGCGCGGTCCATCGCCAGCGCCAGCGTCGCCCCGACCAGGGTCGCCAGCAGTTCCAGCGTGCGCACGTCCTGCGCGCTGTAGGCGCCCGGTTGCGGCGCCATCACCTTGAGCACGCCGATGCTGCGGTCGCCGTAGCGCAGCGGCACCACCAGCATCGAGCGCAGGCCGATGCGCCGGCAGGCGTCGCGATCGACCCGCGGATCAATTTCCGAATCGTCGCAGCGCAATACCTGGCCACTGCGCATGCACAGGCCGGACAGGCTGCCGTTGCTGGGCAGGCGCAGGCCGAGGTGGCGCTCGGCAACGCCGCTGGCCGACCAGTACAGCATGTCGGTGCCGTCGCACATCTCCACCACCGCGCCGTTGGAGCGGGTCAGCTCCTGCGCGCGGTGGGTGACCACGTCCACCACCTGCAGCGGATCGCCGCCGGCCGCGGCGATCTCGCCCTGCGCCAGGATGATGCGCGACAGCAGCGCCGCGTCGTCCTGGGTCGCGGTGGCGGCGTGCTGGATGAGGTCCGAAATGTCGGATGCCTTGGCCATGTCCGCATCATGTGGCAATGCGTTGGAGGACGGCAATCGTGCGGCGCGCGCGTGGCGCAGGCAGCGTGCGGAACTGATCGCTCCATCACGCTGCGCGACCGCCCGCGCTCAGTCGCCGGCGCCGTCCTTGCGCGGCTTGCCGTACAGGCTGCGCAACTCGTCCTTGGCCTGCTCCAGGATCTGCCGGCGCTGCGCCGGCAACTGATCGCCGGCGCGATTGATGTAGAAGGTCAGCATCGACATGGCCGAGCGATATGGTCCGGTGCGGCGGCGTGCGTGCAGGTCGGCCGACTGCTTGAGCGCGCGTGCGATCGCGGCCGGGTCCTGGCCTTCGAAGACGGATGGCGCAACGCCGAGCGACTGCGGCGCGTCGCTGTTGCGGCGCTGGCTCAGATCGTTGCTGGTGGCGAGGTACGGTGTGCTCTGTGCCATTGGTGATGCTCCTTGGCGATGGCTGATGGAGAGGTGCAACGCATGCGCAGTCCAGCACTGCAGGACCCGATGGCGGCTGCTGCCGCCATCGCTGCCGCACGCCACGAGGCGGCGACAGGGCGAGGTCGAAGAGAGAAGGAAGCGGAGGCGACGCGAACGCGAACCGCCGCGATCGCGTGCACGGGTCGTACAGCATCCCGCGCGCGTGATGGGCGATAACGTTGTTCGCTGGTGTTGCCGTGCCGCATTCCGTTCCCAGAAGCGAAGCTCGCGTGTGTTTTGCAAACGCTAGGCCGAGATACGTGATGCCGTCGACAACATAACCGCGCTGTGCGGAGCGAGTTGTAGACATTATGTCGATCGATGAACGCTTAATGGAAAAACCCCTAAAAACAGGGCCCGCGCGTGCATGCGCTTGATTGGCTAGATAACGTCACCATTTTCATTGCCGAAGCAATGGCGCGAGACAGTCGTGTGGACAATGCGCACTGATGGCATCGCCGACGCGCCGCACGTTGGCGAGAGAGGAGATCGCATGTCGTTGGCACAAACGCGCTTCCATCCGGCCGTCGCACGCTGGTTCGAACGGCGTTTCGCTGCGCCCACGCCGGCACAGGCGGCGGCGTGGCCGGCGATCCAGGCCGGACGGCATACCTTGGTCGCGGCGCCGACCGGCTCCGGCAAGACGCTCACCGCGTTTCTCGCCGCGCTGGACGCGCTGGTGCGCGAAGGCCTGCGTGAGAGCGGCCTGCAGGACCGTACCCAGGTGCTGTACGTATCGCCACTGAAAGCGCTTTCAAACGACATCCAGCTCAATCTCGAGGCGCCGCTGCAGGGCATTCGCGCCGAACTGGCGGCGCTGGGCCTGCCGGACGTGCAGATCCGCACCGCGGTGCGCACCGGCGACACGCCGCAGCGCGAGCGCGCGCAGGCGCGGCGGCGTCCGCCGCACGTGCTGGTGACCACGCCGGAGTCGCTGTACGTGCTGCTCGGGTCGGTGTCCGGGCGCGAAACGCTGCGCCATGTGCGCACGGTGATCGTCGACGAGATCCATGCGCTGGCGGCGAACAAGCGCGGCAGCCATCTGGCGCTGTCGCTGCAGCGCCTGCAGCATCTGTGCGAGGTGCCGCCGCTGCGCATCGGCCTGTCGGCGACGCAGAAGCCGATCGATGCGGTCGCGCGCTTTCTGGTCGGCAGTGCGGCGGTGCACGACGGCGTGGCGGACTGCGCCATCGTCGACATCGGCTATGCGCGCGCCCGCGACCTGGCGCTGGAGGTGCCGCCGACGCCGCTCAGCGTGACCATGTCCGCCGACCAGTGGCAGCAGGCGTACACGCGCCTGGCCGAGCTGGTGCGCGCGCACCGCACCACGCTGGTGTTCGTCAACACCCGGCGCATGGCCGAGCGCACCGCCCGGCACCTGGGCGAACTGCTCGGTGCGCAGGCGGTGGCGGCGCATCACGGCAGCCTGGCGCGCGAAACCCGCCTGCTCGCCGAGCGCCGGCTCAAGGCCGGCGAACTGCAGGTGCTGGTGGCCACCGCGTCGCTGGAACTGGGCCTGGACATCGGCGATGTCGACCTGGTCTGCCAGCTCGGTTCGCCGCGTTCGATCGCCGCGTTCCTGCAGCGGGCAGGACGCTCCGGGCATGCGGTGGGCGGCACGCCGAAGGCGCGGCTGTTTCCGCAGTCGCGCGACGATTTGGTCGAGTGCGCGGCCCTGCTGGATTGCGTGCGCCGCGGCGAACTGGACGCGCTGCGCATGCTCGATGCGCCGCTGGACGTGCTCGCCCAGCAGCTCGTCGCCGAGGTGGCCTGCCAGGAGTGGGAGGAAGACGCGCTGTACGCGCTGGTGCGTGGCGCCTGGCCGTATGCGGCGCTGCCGCGCGCGCAGTTCGACGCGGTGCTGCGCATGCTCAGCGAAGGCTTCAGCACGCGGCTGGGGCCGCGCGCCGGCTACCTGCATCGCGATGCGGTGCATCGCCGCGTGCGCCAGCGCCGCGGCGCGCGGATGGCCGCGCTCACCTCCGGCGGCACCATTCCCGAGACCGGCGACTACAGCGTGGTGCTGGAGCCGCAGGCGCAGACCATCGGCACGGTCAACGAGGATTTCGCGGTGGAGAGCCTGGGCGGCGACGTGTTCCAGCTCGGCAATGCCAGCTACCGCATCCTGCGCGTGGAGACCGGGCGGGTGCGGGTGGAGGACGCGCGCGGCGCGCCGCCCAACATCCCATTCTGGATCGGCGAAGCGCCCGGGCGCAGCGACGCGCTGTCGCTGGGCGTGTCGCGGCTGCGGGCCGAGGTCGAGCAGGCGCTGGCGCAGGGCGGGGCGGCGCAGGCGCTGCAGTGGCTGTGCGGCCCGCTGGCGCTGGACGCCGCCGCCGCACAGCAGATCGTCGACTACCTGGGGCGCGCGCACGTGGCGCTGGGCGCCATGCCGACGCAACAGTGCATCGTGCTGGAACGCTTCTTCGATGCCACCGGCGGCACCCAACTGGTGATCCACAGCGTCTACGGCAGCCGCATCAACCGTGCCTGGGGCCTGGCCCTGCGCAAGCGCTTCTGGCGCACCTTCAATTTCGAGTTGCAGGCGGCCGCGACCGAGGACGCGATCGTGCTCTCGCTGTCGACCCGGCACAGCTTCGCCCTGGACGAGGTGGCGCGCTACCTGCGCGCCGCGTCGGCACTGGACGTGCTGGTGCAGGCGCTGCTGGACGCGCCGCTGTTCGGCGTGCGCTGGCGCTGGAACGCCACCAACGCGCTGGCGCTGCCGCGCTTCACCGGCGGGCGCAAGGTCGCGCCGCAACTGCAGCGGATGAAATCCGAGGATCTGCTGGCCACGGTGTTCCCCGACCAGGTGGCCTGCGCGGAGAACCTGGTCGGCGAGCGCGAGATTCCCGAGCATCCGCTGGTGGCGCAGACCCTGCACGACTGCCTGGACGAGGCGATGGACAGTGCCGGTTGGCTGCAGTTGCTGCGCGGCATCGAGGCCGGCGACGTGCGCGTGCTGGCGCGCGAGCTGACCGCGCCGTCGCCGCTGGCGGCCGAGGCGCTGGATGCGCGGCCCTATGCTTTTCTCGACGATGCGCCATTGGAGGAGCGGCGCACCCAGGCGGTGCACAGCCGCCGCTACCAGGACCCGGACAGCGCCGACGATCTCGGCCAGTTGGACCCGCAGGCGATCGCCGCGGTACGCGAGGAAGCCTGGCCGCAGCCGCGCAGCCGCGACGAGATGCACGAGGCGCTGCTCACCCTCGGCGTGGTGAGCGCCGACGAGGCCGCCGCGCAGCCGCAGTGGCGACAGTGGTTGGATGAACTGGCCGCCGATGCGCGCGCCACCTGCCTGCACGGCGTCGACGGTGCGGCCGCGGCGCTGTGGGTGGCGGCCGAAGCGCTGGCGGCGGTGGCGCCGCTGTACCCCCAGGCCCGTGCGCAACCGGCCATCGCCATTCCCGAGGGCTACGCGGTCGCCGACTGGGACCGCGACAGCGCGTTGCGCGAGCTGTTGCGCTGGCGGTTGGCGGGGCTGGGGCCGGTCACCGCGGCCGCGCTGGCCGCGCCACTGCACCTGCCGCTGCGCGAGGTGCAGGCCGGGCTGCTGGCGCTGCAGCAGGACGGCTATGTGCTGGGCGGGCGGTTCAGCGCCGACGCCGCTGCCGAGGAATGGTGCGAACGGCACCTGCTGGCGCGGATCCATCGCTACACCCTGGGTCGCCTGCGCCGCGAGATCGAACCGGTGGCGCCGCGCGACTACGCGCGCTTCCTGTTCCGCTGGCAGCATCTGGATGCGCAGGGCCAGGTCGCCGGCGCCGACGCGCTGGCGGCGGTGCTGGTGCAACTGGAGGGCGTGGAGGCCGCGGCGCCGCTGTGGGAAGCGGAGCTGTTGCCGGCGCGGGTGCGCGACTACCGTCCGGCGTGGCTGGACGAGGCCTGCAGCGCCGGCCGCACGCTGTGGACGCGGCTGCGCCCCGGCGCCGGTGGCGCCGCGCCGACGCTGCGCAGCACGCCGATCCTGCTGCTGCCGCGGCGCAGCGCCGGGCACTGGTCGCGGCTGTCGCCCCCGCCGGAAGCCGGCGCGCTGGGGTCGCGCGCGCGCAAGGTGGCCGACCATCTCGAGACGCACGGCGCCTCGTTCTTCGACGAGATCGCCGAGGCCACGCGCCTGCTGTCCACCGAACTGGAGGCGGCGCTGGCCGAGCTGGTCGCCGCCGGCCGGGTCCATTGCGACAGCTACGCCGGCCTGCGCGCCTTGCTGGTGCCGGCGTCGAAGCGGCCCTCGGCGCTGTCGCGGCGGCGCCCGCGCATGGCGCTGTACGGCGGCATCCAGGACGCCGGGCGCTGGGCGGTATTGCGGGCCGGCGCCGAGGCCGACGACCCGGCCGCGCGCAGCGAGGCGGTCGAGCACGTCGCGCGGACCCTGTTGCGCCGCTACGGCGTGGTCTGCTGGCGCCTGCTCGAGCGCGAGGCGGCATGGTTGCCGCCGTGGCGCGACCTGTTGCGGGTCTATCAACGCCTGGAGGCGCGCGGCGAGATCCGCGGTGGGCGCGTCATCGACGGCCTGTCCGGCGAACAGTTCGCGCTGCCGGAGGCGATCGGCCTGCTGCGGCAACTGCGCCGCCAGCCCGGCGACGGCAGTTGGGTGTGCGTGGCCGCCGCCGATCCGGCCAATCTGCTCGGCAGCGTGCTGCCCGGCACGCGGGTGCCGCGGGTGGCGGGCGCGCGCGTGCTGTACCGGGACGGCGTGCCGGTGGCGAGCTGGGTCGGCGAGCGCTTCGAGCCGCTGCAGGACCTGGACGTCGAGGAGCAGGCGCATGCGCAGCGGCTGTTGCGCGGGGGCACCGCGGCGGAACGACGCACGGTCGCGGCGCTGCCGATGGTGTGAAGACACTGCGCCATGCCCACGCCCGCGCACTGCGATGGCGGGTCTATCGGCGCTGCTTTCACATTCTGTCTACAAATTTAAGGGGTTGGTATCCCACTTCGCCTTCGGTGCAAAACCGGGGTGAGCTGCCATTGCAGAACAACTGCGGCATTCGCGCCGCGTGCGCCATGGGCGCTTCTTCACAGCCTCCGAGTGCTGCGCCGCAGCGCCTTTTGCGCATTCATGCACGGTCGCGACGAAGCCTGCGCTATGCGGAATTCTGCAGTTTTCAGGCGTTTTAAAGGCGCCGTCAATGACGCCGATAGCCCTCACGCACAGACGTTGCGGCGCAGCGTCCTCGCTCACCACGGAGCGAGCGTGTCCCCTCCGCGAGGCGCTGCGGAAGACGGCCGGAGGCGCTGCCTGGCGCAACCGGACGCAGACAAAGAATCGAGGTACACCATGTTGGGCAATATGAAAATCGGGGTCAGGCTGACGGCGGCGTTCCTGATCGTGGCGGCGATCGGCGCCTGCATCGGCTGGGTCGGCATCCGCAACTCGGGCCGCATCAACGATTACGCCACGGTGCTGTACGAACGCGAGCTGCTCGGCCTGTCGCACCTGAAAGAGGCCAACATCAATCTGATCAACGCCGGCCGGTCGCGCGCCAACCTGCAGTTGGCCAGCACGGCGGAAGACCGCGCCCAGCATATCGCCAGCCTCGACAAGTACACCGCCAAGGTGGTCGAGCACATGGACAAGGCCAGGGCCTCGCTCGACGACCCGGACACGCTGGCCAAGCTGGCCCGCTTCGACCAGGTGTGGAAGACCTACCTGGAGCGGCGCGGCCAGTTCGTCGACTCGGTGATGCGCGAGCCGCTGCCGGAAGGCAATCCGCAGCTGGCCACCCTGTCCAAGAGCGTGCGCAGCAGCTCCGACGAACTGGATGCGCTGATGTCCGAGCTGAGCGAGATCAAGGAGGCCAATGCCTCCAAGGCCAACGACGCCACCGACGAGATCTACGCCAGCAGCACCCGCACCATGCTGGCCATCGTGATCGGCGGCGTGCTGCTCGGCGTGGGCCTGGGCATCTTCATCAGCCGCAGCGTGACCCGGCCGATCGGCAAGGCGGTCAGCGTGGCCAATGCGCTGGCCGAGGGCGACCTGAGCATGTCGATCGAGGTGCGCGGCCGCGACGAGACCGCACAGTTGCTGCTGGCGATGCAGCGCATGGTCGAGAAGCTGCAGCAGGTGGTCGGCGAGGTCAATGCCAGTGCGCAGAGCCTGGCCGGCGCGTCGGAAGAAGTCAGCGCCACCGCGCAATCCTTGAGCCAGGCGTCCACCGAGCAGGCCGCGGGTGTGGAAGAAACCAGCGCCTCGCTGGAGCAGATGACCGCCTCGATCGCGCAGAACACCGACAACGCCAAGATCACCGACGGCATGGCCGCGCAGGCGGCCCGCGAGACCCTGGAAGGCGGCGAAGCGGTGGTCGCCACGGTGGCGGCGATGAAGCAGATCGCGCACAAGATCGGCATCATCGACGACATCGCCTACCAGACCAACCTGCTGGCCTTGAACGCGGCGATCGAGGCCGCGCGCGCCGGCGAGCACGGCAAGGGCTTTGCCGTGGTCGCCGCGGAAGTGCGCAAGCTGGCCGAGCGCAGCCAGGTGGCGGCGCAGGAGATCGGCGAGGTCGCCGGCTCCAGCGTGGAACTGGCGGAAAAGGCCGGCCAGCTGCTGGAGACCATCGTGCCCAGCATCAAGAAGACCTCGGACCTGGTGCAGGAGATCGCCGCCGCCTCGCAGGAACAGTCCTCCGGCGTCACCCAGATCAACGCCGCCGTGGTGCAGCTGAGCCAGATCACTCAGCAGAACGCGACCGCCTCCGAAGAGCTGGCGGCCACCGCCGAATCGATGAGCACGCAGGCCGTGCAGTTGCAGGAAAGCATGGCCTTCTTCCAGTTGTCCGCTGCCGCGCGCCGCGCCACGCAGACGCTGGACGACAGCGAAGCGTCGCTGCCGCTGCGTGCGGCCGGCTCGCGCTGGGCGCCGCGTGCGCCATCCGCTGCCGCGCGCCGCCCCGGTGCCGGCAATCGCGACCGCAGCGAAGCGCTGCTGGGCCGCGCCTGATCCATTCCCTGGCGGCGCCGTTCGCGCCGCCAGTTCCGTGTCGCTGTCGTTGCCACAACTGCCCCACTGTCGGGAGAGTTCCGTGCTGAAGAATCTCAAAATCGCAACCAAACTCTACGGCGGCTTCGCCGTGGTCCTGTGCATCCTGCTGGCGCTGGCCGGCGTCGCCTACTTCAACGTGTCCGCGCTGTCGCAGGCCAATTACTGGAACACCCACACCTACAAGGTGATCGCCGAAGTCGATGCCGCGCTCAGCAGCCTGATCAATATCGAGACCGGCACGCGCGGCTTCTCGCTGACCGGCGAGGATGCGTTCCTGCAGCCCTACCGCGATGGCGTCGCCAGCTTCGACAGCCACCTGCGCACGGCGCAGGAGCTGACCGCGGACAATCCCAAGCAGCAGGAGCGCCTGAACGCGTTGAAGCAGACCCAGGCGCAATGGCTCAGCCAGGCGGTGCATCCGCAGATCGCGCTGCGCAAGAACGTCAACGACGGCCAGGCGACGATGGAGGCGCTGAGCGCCGCGGTGCGCGCCTCCAAGGGCAAGGCCTACATGGATGCGATGCGCGACCGCATGTCCGAAGTGCGCCGCGCCGAGAGCGAACTGCTCGCCGCGCGTGCCGCCGAGGCCGAGCAGCTGCAGCAGCGCACCAACCTCACCCTGATCGTCGGCAGCCTGGTCGCGGCGTTCTGCGCGTCGTTGATCGGCTTCCTGATCGCGCGATCGTTGATGAGCGAACTCGGCGGCGAGCCGAGCACGGTGATGGAAGTCGCCTCGCGGATCGCGCGCGGCGATCTCACCGTGCAGGTGCCGACCCGCGCCAACGACCGTACCAGCGCGATGGTGGCGCTGCAGGCGATGGTCGAGCGCCTGGCGGAGGTGGTGGGCGAGGTCAATGCCAGCGCGCAATCGCTGGCCGGTTCGTCCGAGGAGGTCAGCGCCACCGCGCAGTCGCTGAGCCAGGCCGCCACCGAGCAGGCCTCCGGCGTGGAGGAGACCAGCGCCTCGCTGGAGCAGATGACCGCGTCCATCGCGCAGAACACCGACAACGCCAAGATCACCGAGGGCATGTCGGCGCAGGCGGCAAAGGAAGCGGTGGAGGGCGGCGACGCGGTGTTGGCGTCCACCCAGGCGATGAAGCAGATCGCGCAGAAGATCGGCATCATCGACGACATCGCCTACCAGACCAACCTGCTGGCGCTGAACGCGGCGATCGAGGCCGCGCGCGCCGGCGAGCATGGCAAGGGCTTCGCCGTGGTGGCGGCGGAAGTGCGCAAGCTGGCCGAGCGCAGCCAGGTGGCGGCGCAGGAGATCGGCGAGGTCGCCGCCAGCAGCGTGGGCCTGGCCGATCGCGCCGGCAACCTGCTCGGCACCATCGTGCCCAGCATCAAGAAGACCTCGGATCTGGTGCAGGAGATCGCCTCGGCCTCGCAGGAGCAGTCCTCCGGCGTCACCCAGATCAACCTGGCGGTGGCCCAGCTCAGCCAGGCCACGCAGCAGAATGCGGCGGCCTCCGAGCAACTGGCGGCGACCGCCGAGCAGATGAGCACCCAGGCCGAATCGCTGCAGCAGGCGATGGGGTTCTTCCGCCTCAACCGCGAACAGGACCTGGCCGCGCCACGCCGCGCCGCCCCGGTGGCGCCCAGGCCGGCGGCCACGCGCCCGCTGCGCAATGCCGGCAAGGCGCTGCGTCCGCGTGCACGCCCGGTTCCGGCCTACGCGCTGGCGGATGCGCCGGACGAAGGCCAGTTCGTCAACTTCTGAAGGGGAAGAGCATGCACAACGATCGCTACGAGACCGCGGCCGCGGACGCGCCGCACAGCGGCTGGCAATTCCTGACCTTCCAGCTGGATCGCGAACTGTTCGGGCTCAACATCGCCGGCATCCACGAGATCATCGAGTACCGCACGCCGACCCCGGTGCCGACCATGCCGGCCTGCGTGCGCGGGGTGATCAACCTGCGCGGCGCGGTGGTGCCGGTGGTGGACCTGCAGTCGCGGCTCGGCCGCGCACCCAGCCAGGTCACCCGGCGCAGTTGCATCGTCATCGCCACCGCGGCCACCGACGAGGGCGGCGGCACGCAGTCCTTCGGCCTGCTGGTGGATGCGGTCAACGAGGTGCTGGAATTGGCGCCGCAGCAGATCGAGGCGCCGCCGGCCTTCGGCAGCGATATCCGCCGCGACCTGCTGCAGGGCATGGGCAAGCTGGAGGATCGGCTGGTGATCCTGCTCGACCGCGCGCGGCTGCTGCGCAGCGACGACATCGCCGAGGCCGGCGCAGCCGCGCTGGCCGCGTGACGCCCGGGACGCCGTGATCCGTGCATCACGGCGGCCTCGCTAGGGTGGCGGCGAACGGGCATCCGCCCCAGCGAGGTGCAGACCATGGCGAACGACGAGACCACCCAGTCCGGCAAGCAGCAGGGCATCCACGAGGGCCGGCAGGACCGCGCCCAGGACGACACCGCCAAGCAGCGGCCCGGCCTGGAAGACCAGAAGCTGCGCGAGGCGCACGAGCGTGGCCCGCGCTCCGGCCAGGATCAGGCTGCGCAGGACGACCACGGGTGAGCGAGGGGGAGGCGGGAGCGCGCGGCGCGCCCGCTTCCCGCCCCGTCCGTGCGAGGGTTCGAGGGACGCGCTCGCGCCATTCCCTGCAGGGATCAGATGGCGGACCGGCGTGATCGGACGTGCTCGACGCAACAGCGGCCAACAAAAAAGGCCAGAGCGCCTGGTGGCTGTCTGGCCTTGTCTGCACCGTCGAAGACGGAAAGATGGTGGAGCGGAAGGGGATCGAACCCTCGACCTTCGCATTGCGAACGCGACGCTCTCCCAGCTGAGCTACCGCCCCACATCAGACGCGTAGTGTAACTGGGCACGGGGCCGCGTGCCAAGGGGGCAATGCAACATCCGCGGCGCCGGGGCAGGGGGCGGTCGGGCCGGGAGACGCGCTCGGGCTTTTGTCTACGTTGTCTACAGCGCTCGCATGGAGTCGATATACTCAACGGCCGAAATCTCCCGCGGTGATTTCGTTCCGGACGCCTATGCCGTCCGCCTCATATCTTTACTCAAGACGGGTCTTTTACACATGACGGAAGTTCGCAACTTGCAACAGATCGCCGAAGCCAAGGCCAAGCTGCAGGAAGAAATGCGCAAGCTGGAAGAGCAGGAGCGGCAGGCGCGCGAGGGCGAAACCAATGCGGCGCACGCCAACGTGTTGTCGCTGCTGGAACAGTTCGCCGAGTTCTTCAGCGCCAAGCAGCGCAACGAGATCGCCGCGTACGTGACCAGCGCGGCGCCCAAGCCGGCCAGCAGCAAGTCCGCCGGCGGCCGCAGCGAGGTCAAGCCGAAGTACCAGTTGCCGCATACCGGCGAGACCTGGTCCGGCCGCGGCCGCACGCCGAAGGCATTCGCCGCCTGGGAAGGCACCGCCGCCTACAACGAATGGAAGGCGCGCCATCCGGATCTGAAGTTCCCGCTCGTCAAGTACTGAGCGGACGAAAAAAGGCCAGGATCTCCTGGCCTTTTTTTATGCCCGAGGGTGCTGGACGCCGGTGGCGGCGCGATGACGGCCGCCACGCGTGCGGCCGCCTCCGTTCAACGCGCGCCGGCGAGCAGGGGCTGCAGGTGCGGCTCCAGTTCGCGGCGGCGCCAGCCCGCCAGCGGCGCCGGCCATTGCGCGCTTTCCAGCAGGGCTTCCAGGTGCTTGCGCGAGGCCAGCAGACCGTCGGGCAGGCCGAGTTCGGCGCTGCGTGCGGCCACCGCGTCCTGCAGCCGCTTCAGTGCGGCCTTGTTGTCGTCGCTGGCGGCCAGTGCCTGCGGTGCCTCGGCCTCGTCGGCCAACGGCGTGGTCAGCGCCTGCCATAGTGCATCGCCGAGCTTGCGCGGCGCCTTGGGGTGCTTGTCGAACAGCGCCAGCATGGCCGGCTGGTCCTGTGGCGGGAACCGCGCCAGGGTGGCGGCCAGTTCGTTGTCCAGGATCCAGCTGCGCGGCTTGTCGCTGTGCCGGGCCTGGGTGTCGCGCCAGCGCAGCAGGCGCAGCAGGCGCAGTTGCGCGGGGCGGTCCATGAACTGGGCCGAGCGCATGCCCAGGTGCGGCCAGCGCTCGCCGTCGTCCTGTTCGACGGTGCCGAGCAGGCGTTCGCCATCCTCGTGCAGCCAGTCGCTGCGCTGCAGGGTCTGCAACCGCGCCTGCAGATGGTCGTGCAGCGCGAACAGATGGCGCACGTCGTCGGCGGCGTATTCCAGTTGCGCCGGCGACAGCGGGCGGCGCAGCCAGTCCGAGCGGGTCTCGCCCTTGGCCAGGTGCACGCCGGTGATCTCCAGCACCAGCTTCTGGTAGCCCATGCCAGCGCCGAGCCCGGCCAGGCCGGCGGCGATCTGGGTATCGAACAGCGGCCGCGGCAAGGTGCCGCAGGCGCACTTGAAGGCGACCAGGTCTTCGCTGGCGCTGTGCATGATCTTGAGGATGCCCGGGTCGCTCAGCCACGGCGCCAGCGCCTGCGGCATGCCCGGGATCAGCGGGTCGATCAGCAGGATTTCGTCGCCCACCGCCATCTGCACCAGCGCCAGTTGCGGCCAGTAGGTCCGTTCGCGGACGAATTCGGTATCCAGGCCGATGCGGGCCGGGCGCTGCGCCAACCGTTCGCTCAGTTCGGCAGGTTGCTTGATCCAATAAGGCACGTGATTTCCGTTGACTGCAGGGTTTGCTCAGGCAGGCGAGAATAGCCTAACGTCGCTCCGCCGGCCGCACGGCGCGCCGGACGGGATGGCGTCGCTAGGGCCATGGTTCGGAGGAAAGGTGCGCAGCAGCGGCGTTGTGATGGTCTGGAGCATGCTTGCGGCCGTGCTGGTCGGCTGCGCACGGCAGCCGCCGGCGCCGGCCGCCGAGAAGACCGCGCCCGCGCCTGCCGCGGCCGCCGTGCCGGTGCGGCCGGCGCCGGCCAGGCCGGTGCAGGCGCCCAGCGTGACCATCGGTGGCGAGGACGCGGCCGAGACCGTGGCGCGCTGGCAGCCGCCGTTGCCGAGCTTGACCCGCAGCGGCCTGCCGCAGGCGCGGCGCCAGGCGGCGCGCGCGCTGGCCGAGGATCGCCTGTTCGAGGACGCGCAGTCGGCGATTCCGCTGTACCTGGCGATCCGCGACCTGGCCCCGCACGATCGCGTTGCCGAAGACGGCCTGCGCAAGGCGCGACGGCGGTTGTTGCAGCTCGGCGCGCAGGCGCTGGGCGATCCGGCGCGGTCCGAGCGCACGCTCGAGCAGGCCGCGCGCATCGCGATGGTGGCGCTGTGGCTGGATGCCGACGATCCGGCGGTGCGGCGCCTGCAGCAGCGCGTGGAGACCGCCGCGCGGCTGCTGGCCTACAACCGCGCCGGCGAGGACGACCTGCGGGGCGGCCGCCTGGGCGAGGACGGCAACGGCGCGCTGGCCAATTTCCGCGAGGCGCTGCTGCTGGATGCCGACGATGCGCGCGCGCGGCAGGGCGTGGCGGCGGTGGAGAGCGCGTTGATCCGTCGCGCCGAGACGGCGGCGGCGGCCTCGGATTTCGCCGCCGCCGGCAGCTGGCTGGCACGCGCGGCGCGGGTGCGCGAGGACGCGCCCACGGTGCGCGACGCGCGGGTGCGCGTGGAGCAGGTGCGGGTAGCGCGCATCGCCGCCTTGCGCGATGCCGGGTTGCGCGATCTGGCCACGCCGGCCGGGTTGAAGTCGGCGCGCGAGCGCCTGGGCGACGTGCTGCGCATCGCCGATCCCGGCGACCCGGTGGCGGCGATGCTGCGCGAACGCATCGACCTGGCCACCCACTACGGCAGTTTCCGTCCCGGCCAGGTGTTCACCGACGGCATGCACGATGGCGGGCGCGGCCCGCAGATGATCGTGGTGCCGCACGGCGGCTTCCGCATGGGCGCGGCCGAGACCGAACCCGGCGCCTCGCCGGCGGAAATGCCGCAGCATTACGTACGCTTCGACCGCGGTTTCGCCATGTCGATCACCGAGGTCACCGTGGCCGAGTTCCGCCGCTTCGTGGAGGCCACCAATGCGCGGCCGCGCGCCACCCGGCGCGGCCATTCCACCGTCTACGACGAACGCAGCGGCAACTTCGTGCGGCGCAACGGCGTGGACTGGCAGTCCGATTACCAGGGCGCGCGCGCGGCGCCGAACAGCCCGGTGATGCACGTCAGCGTGCGCGACGCCGAAGCCTACGCGGCCTGGCTGTCGCAGCAGACCGGGCGACACTACCGGCTGCCCAGCGAGGCCGAGTTCGAATACGCCCTGCGTGCGGGCAACCGCGGCCGCTATCCCTGGGGCAACGCCGGCACGCCGCCACGCGGCAGCGGCAACTTCACCGGCGGCGGCGACGTGTCGCCCAGCGGCCGGCATTGGCGCAACGCCTTCGTCGGCTACACCGATGGATTCTGGGGGCCGGCCCCGGTCGCCAGCTTTTCCGCCAACGCCTGGGGCCTGCACGACATGGCCGGCAACCTCAGCGAGTGGGTCGCCGACTGCTGGCATGCCAGCTACCGCCGCGCACCGGCCGATGGCGCCGCCTGGTACAACCCGGGCTGCCGCTCGCGGGTGGTGCGCGGCGGCAACTGGGCCAATGCGCCGGAGCAGACCCGCGCGGCATGGCGGTTGATGCAGGATTCGGACAGCACCAGCGCGCGCGTGGGCTTTCGCCTGGTGCGCGGCATTTGACGCGGTCGCGCCGGTGCCGGCGCTAGATTGCCTCACCAGTCAGCGAGGGGGAGTGCGATGAACCAAGTCTTCGGCCGCCAGGGCGGCGAACCGGGAAGCGGCCGCCGTGGGCCGCTGGGCGGAGTGCGCTGGCTGGTGCTGCTGGGCTTTGCGGTCTATGCCGGGTTCTACTGGTTTTCCAACCGCAGCGAGGACCCGTACACCGGTGAGCAGGTGCTGATCGACCGCTCGTTGAATGTGGAGGACGAAAAGGCACTGGGCCTGCAGGCCTATCGCGAGATCCTGGCGCAGGAGCGGCCGCTGGACCCGCAGGCGCCGCAGGCGCAGCAGGTGCGCGCGATCGCGCAGCGGCTGATCGCCAAGGTCGACGTGGTCGAGGACGCGCTGGCCGCCGAACACGGCATGCAGGCGCGGCACGATGCGCGCAGCTTCGATTGGGACGTCAACGTGATCCCGTCCGAGCAGGCCAATGCGTTCTGCCTGCCCGGCGGCAAGATGGCGGTCTACACCGGCCTGTTCCCGGTCGCCGGCAATGCCGATGCGCTGGCGGTGGTGATGGGCCACGAGATCGCGCACGCGCTGCTGCGGCATGGCGCCCAGCGCATGGCCCAGCAGAAGCTGACCCGGATCGGGCAGATGGCCGGCGCCGCCGGTGGCCTGGATCCGCAACAGCAGCAGATGGCGATGGCGGCGATGGGCTACGGCTACCTGCTGCCGTACGCGCGCAGCCACGAGACCCAGGCCGACGAAGTGGGGCTGATGCTGGCCGCCGCGGCCTGTTTCGACCCGCGCGAAGCGGTGCCGCTGTGGCAGCGCATGAGTGCCAGCAGCGGCGGCCAGGCGCCGCCGGAGTTCGCCTCCACCCATCCCAATCCGGGCACCCGCATCCAGAACCTGCAGGCGCTGATGCCCAAGGCACTGGAGTACCGGCAGCGCTTCTGCGCGTCGGCGGGTACTGCCGCGCGGTGACGGTACGCGCCGTCGCGGCGCTGGCTGCCTTGTCGCTGAACGCCGCGCGCGCCTCCACGCACACGTGCACGGGGGCGGGCGCATGATGCGCTCCACACCATCAGGAGCATTGCCATGAAACGCCTGCTGCTGTCCTCCCTCGTCGCCACGGCCGTGCTGGCCGGCTGCGCCACCAACCGGCTCAGCGACGACGAGCGCCTGAGCCTGTACCGCGCCCACGCCGGTGCGCCGGTGCGCGACTTCCAGTATTTCAACCGCCTCAGTGGCTGGACCGCGCTCGGCGACAGTGCGCTGGCGGTGTGGACCCGCCCGAACCAGGCCTATCTGCTGGAATTCGCCGGGACCTGCCAGGACCTGGATTTCGCCCCCAGCATCGCCATCACCCATTTCGGCAGCCAGGTCTCGGCGAAGTTCGACGACGTGCTGGTGCTCGGCGGCGGCCCCGCCGCGATTCGCCTGCCGTGCCGCATCGACAGCATCCGGCCGCTCGACGTCAAGGCGCTGCGCACCTCGGAGAAGGAACTGCGCGAGGCCAAGGTGCAGGAGCGGGCGCAGCAGGCGCCGGGGAGCTGAGGCTGGGCTCGGATCCGGGATCCGGAATCCGGGATCCGGGATTCGGGATTCGGGATTCGGGATGACCAGTCTGCGGCTGTTGGAAGCCGGGATTCGGGAGGAGGCGAGGGCGATCTGGCGCCGTCTCTTCCTGACGTTGCGGATCGCGGCCTGTTGCGTCATATCCAGCCCTGCGATGCGCGAGAACCTCCGCTGATCCCCAGGGCACGAGCGTAAGCGCGGCTTCAGCCGCGGCGCGGCGTTCCGTGCAAGGCCGTCGCGGCTGAAGCCGCTGCTGCGCGATGGCGTCTGCGTGGCGAAGGCAAGCGATGGGTGGCGTCCACGCGTCGGTGCGCGCGGACGCGACGACGTGGCGCCGCTCAGGACGCTTGGTCGGGCGCCACGTAGCCGTCGGGCTTGTCGGCGCCGCCCTGGAACAGGAACTTCTCCAGTTCCGCTTCCAGGAACGCGCGGTGCTTGGGATCGCGCGGCGACAGCCGGTTCTCGTTGATCAGCATCGTCTGGTGCGCCAGCCACGCCTGCCAGCCGGCCTTGCCGATGTGCGCGAACACGCGCTTGCCGAGCTCGCCGGGATACGGCACGTAATCGAGCCCTTCGGCGTCGCGTTGCTGGTACTGGCAGAAGACGGTGCGGGACATGGCAATTCCTGGCGATGCGCGTGCGCCCCCGCGCGGGTGCGCTAGAGGCCGTCGAGCAGTTTGCGGATCGGTGCGGGCAGGCCCAGCGTCGACAGATCGGCGCGCGCCACCCAGCGCAGGTCGGCATTGTCGCCCAGCGCATCGCCCATGGCGACCTTGCGCAGCCGCAGCGGCTGCAGATGCAGGCGGTAATGGCTGAAGGTGTGCACGATCAGCGGCAGCGCTTCGGCGTCGTCGTAGGCGCGCCCGCGCATCCAGCGCGCGTACCAGGCGCGCAGCTCGCTGTCGGTATCGGCCTGCGGCAGCGTCCACAGCGAAGCCCAGATGCCGGTCGGCGGACGCCGCTGCAGCAGCAGCTCGCCGGCGGCGTTCTCCAGCAGCAGCGCCAGCGCTTCGCGCTCGGGCAGGGTCTTGCCCGGCTTGGGCGTGGGCAGGGCCTCGACCAGGCCCTCGCGGCGCGCCACGCAGTCGTCCTGCAGCGGGCACAGCACGCAGGCCGGGTTGGCGCGGGTGCACAGGGTGGCGCCGAAATCCATCTGCGCCTGGGTGTAGTCGGCCATACGCCCGTCGGGCACCGCCTCCACATGCGACTGCGCGAGCGCCCACAGCGGCTTTTCCACCGCCGGCAGGCCGGGGTAGCCGGCGATGCCGTGGTAGCGGGTCAGCACGCGCTTGACGATGCCGTCGAGGATCGGGAAGCGGTCGTTCCAGGCCTGGCTGAGGATCGCGCCGGCGGTGCTGCGGCCGATGCCGGGCAGCGCATGCAGGGCCTCGAAATCGCGCGGCAGCTCGCCGCCGTGCAGCTCCACGCAGCGCTTGGCGGCGGCGTGCAGGTTGCGCGCGCGGGCGTAGTAGCCCAGCCCTGCCCATTGCGCCATCACCGCGTCGTTGTCGGCGGCGGCCAGCGCCGGCAGGGTCGGAAAGTGCTGCAGGAAGCGCAGGAAATAGGGGATGACCACCGCCACCTGGGTCTGCTGCAGCATGATTTCCGACAGCCACACCCGGTACGGACTGCGCGGATGCTGCCAGGGCAGGTCGTGGCGCCCGTGGCGGTCGAACCAGGCGAGCAGGCGGGTGGGGAAGGTGTCGGAGGGCTGGCGCATGCTGGCTTCAAAGTTCCTTCTCCCTCCGGGACAAGGCCCCCTTTTCGGGGGAAGGTGCCCCGAAGGGGCGGATAAGGGTACGGCTGTTCCTTCTCCCTCCGGGAGAAGGTGCCCCGAAGGGGCGGATGAGGGTACGGGCGAAGCCTGGTGCGGTTTGGGTAGTGCGCATGCCGACACGGCGGGCTCCGCCGTACCCTCACCCCAACCCCCGCTCCGCGTCCCGGCCCGCGCTTGCGGCGCGGGCGCTCCAGTGTGCGCGCGCCAGTGGCGCGCAAGCCGCACCCTGTCGCCCCGGAGGGAGAGGGGCTTCAGTCTTAGGCGCCCAGGGCGTCGGGCAGCAACGCGTCGACGAAGGCTTCGGCGTCGAACACGCGCAGGTCTTCGGGGCGTTCGCCGATGCCGGCGAAGCGGATCGGGATGCCGAACTCGCGGGCCAGGGCGAACACCACGCCGCCCTTGGCGGTGCCGTCGAGCTTGGTCACCACCAGGCCGGTGACGCCGACCGCGGCGTGGAACTGGCGCAACTGCGACAGCGCGTTCTGGCCGGTGGTGCCGTCGATGACCATCAGCACCTCGTGCGGTGCGCTGGGGTCGATCTTGCCGAGCACGCGGCGGATCTTGCCCAGTTCGTTCATCAGCCCGGTCTGGGTATGCAGGCGGCCGGCGGTGTCGGCGATCAGCACCTCGGTGCCGCGCGCCTTGCCGGCCTGCAGCGCATCGAAGGCCACCGAGGCGGCGTCGGCGTTCTGGCCCTGCGCGATCACGCTCACGCCGTTGCGCTCGCCCCAGGCCTGCAACTGCGCCACCGCAGCGGCGCGGAAGGTGTCGCCGGCGGCCAGCATCAGGCTGTGGCCCTCGTCCTTGAAGCGCTTGGCCAGCTTGCCGATGGTGGTGGTCTTGCCGACGCCGTTGACGCCGACGGTCAGCACCACGAAGGGCTTGGCGTTGCGGTCGATCTGCAGCGGCCTGGCCACCGGCTGCAGGATCGCCAGCAGGTCGGCGCGCAGCGCCTGCTGCAGCGCCCTGGCGTCGGCGAACTCGCGCGCCTTCATGCGCTTGCGCAGGCTCTCGATCAGCGCGGTGGTGGCGGGAATGCCGACGTCGGCGGTGATCAGCGCGGTCTCGATCTCGTCGAGCAGGTCGTCGTCGAGCTTGGGATTGCGCGAGAACAGGCTGCCGACGCTGCGCGCGAAGCTGCTGTTGCGCAGGCGTTCGCGCCAGCCGGGCTTGCCGGCCGGCGCGGCGGGCAGCGCGTCGCTGCGCACCAGGTCGGCGTCGGCTGCGGGCGCCGACGCGGTGGCCGGTGCCGCAGCGGGGACCGGTGCGGATGGCTGGGCGGGTGCGGGCGCCGGGTGCGGCACGCTCGCTGCCGGCGCGGCGGCCGGTGCCGGCACATAGGCCTGCGGCGGCGGCGTGGGCGCCGCGGGCGGCAGCGAGGTCGGGTGCGGCTGCGGAACGGCGACCGGCGCCGGCGCCTGCACGGGATGGTCGGCGACCGGCGCGGCGACCGACGCTGGAGCGGCGGGCGCCGCCTCAGCGGCGGGCGGTGCCGACGGCGCGGGCGCAGCGGGTTCGGCGCTGGCCGGCTTGGGGAAGGCGGCGGCCAGTTCCTCGATGCTGTAGCGCTGCGTGCGGCTCTCGCCGGCGTTGTCCTGGGGCTTGTTGCGGCGGAATAGGCTGACCATGGATGACGCGTGGACCGGAAACGCGGAATGCTACCACTTGCGACCTGAGCGGCCCGTGCAGCGGGGCTGGCTGAGATGGTTGGCGAGGTGGGATTCGTGCCTCACGACCGCGTGTGCGTGCATCGGCGCGGCGCTTGTCCCAATTGGCGGGCTAGCTGCAACCGTGGTGTTCAGAGTGAAGTGCGGTCGCAGGGTGGAGGTGCAGACATGTCGTGGCATTTCAATGCGATCGGCTGCGCCGGACCCTCACCCCAACCCCTCTCCCGGAGGGAGAGGGGCTTTAGCATCCTCTCTCCTTGCGGGAGAGGCTGCCCCGAGGGGCTGAAGCTGCTTCTATAGCCGCATCCGCATCCGCATCCGCATCCGCATCCGCAGTGCAGGCATCCCAACGCCCGCATTCAGCAACCAATCCTCATTCCCCAATCCCCATTCCCGGCTTTTTCACAGCTTGCCTTTCATCGACCGGTAGTCGCGCGGCGTCATGCCGACAGTGGCCTTGAACTGGCGGGCAAAGGCGCTCTGGTCGGCGAAGCCGCACAGCTGGCCGATGCTGGCGATGCTGTCGTCGCCGTGCAGCAGGCGCATCGCCGCTTCGATGCGCATCTTGGTCAGCAGTTGTTGCGGGGTCAGCTGGAACACGCGGCGGAAGTGCCGTTCCAGTTGCGCCACCGACAGCTCGGCCAGGTCGGCCAGGGTCTGCACGCGCAGGTTGTCGCCGTAGTGCGCCTGCATGTGCTCCATGGCCCGGCTGATGCGCTCGTAGGCGGAATGGCGGCTGTCCGGCTGGCCCAGGTCGCGGGAGATGCCGACCACGCCGATCACCTCCTCGCCCTCGCACAGCGGGCGCTTGAAGGTCAGGAACCAGCCCGGGGTGCGGTTCGGGAACAGGTGCACCTCCAACTGGTTTTCGATCACCTCGCCGCACAGCACGCGGCGGTCCTGCATCAGGTAGCTGCCGCCCAGCGGCAGCGGGAACACGTCCGCGGCCGACTTGCCGATCAGGTCGGCGCGGTACTTCTTGCCCAGCCGCCGCACCAGGGTCAGGTTGACGTGGGTGTAGCGGCCGTCGCGATCCTTCACGAAGAACACCACGTCCGGCAAGGCGTCGAACAGCGTCTGCAGTTCCAGTGCCGAAATCAGAGTGTCCATGGCGTTCACCTGCGGGAGTGGGCAGCGATGCGGGCGCGCCGCCGCGCGTCCCCTGAATGCCGATGCTAGCCTAAGTCGGTGCCGTCGGGCGGCGCCGGGTTGTGCGAACTTCCGCATTCGCGACAGGCAAACGCTGCTAGCCGGGGGCGGTGCCGAATGTGAGCATGGCCCCATGCATACACTCGATGTCATCGACTCGCACAGCGCCGGCGAACCGACCCGTGTCGTCGTCTCCGGCTTTCCCGATCTGGGAACCGGTTCCCTGGCCCAGCGCCGCGAGCTGTTCCGCACGCGTTTCGACCGCTGGCGCAGCGCCATCGCCTGCGAGCCGCGCGGCTCGGACACCATGGTCGGCGCGTTGCTGTTGCCGCCGGTGGCCGCCGATGCCTGCGCGGCGGTGATCTTCTTCAACAACGTCGGTTACCTGGGCATGTGCGGCCACGGCACCATCGGCCTGGTGCGCACGCTGGCCGAACTGGGCCGGCTGAGCCCGGGCACGCACCGCATCGAGACGCCGGTGGGCACGGTCGGCGTTGAATTGCACGCCGACGGCCGCGTGTCGGTCGACAACGTCGAGAGCTACCGCCATGCCACCGGCATCGACGTGCAGGTGCCCGAGTACGGGCGCGTGCGCGGCGACGTCGCCTGGGGCGGCAACTGGTTCTTCATCACCGAACAGACCCCGTGCGCGCTGGAACTGCGCCACCAGCGCGCGCTGACCGCCTACACCGAGGCGGTGCGGCTGGCACTGGAAGCGGCGGGCATCCGCGGCGCCGACGGCGGCGAGATCGACCATATCGAGATCAACGGGCCGGCGCCGGACGCCAGCGCCGATGCGCGCAACTTCGTGCTGTGCCCGGGCCTGGCCTACGACCGGTCGCCGTGCGGCACCGGCACCAGCGCCAAGCTGGCGTGCCTGGCCGCCGACGGCAAGCTGGCCGCGGGCCAGGTGTGGCGCCAGCAGGGCATCCTCGGCAGCGTGTTCGAGGGCAGCTATGCCGCTGGCACGCGCGGGGTGCTGCCGCGCATCACCGGGCAGGCCTTCATCACCGCGCGCGCGCAGTTGCTGATCGATCCGCAGGATCCGTTCGCCTGGGGCATCGACGCAGCATGAGCGGTTTCGACTTGATCGTCGTCGGCGCCGGCATCGTCGGCGCGGCCTGCGCCGACGCGGCGGCGGCTGCCGGCCTGCGCGTGGCGATCGTCGAGTCGGGCAGCATCGGCGGCGGCTCCACCGCCGCCGCGATGGGTCACCTGGTGGCGATGGACGACGATCCGGCGGAACTGGCGCTGTCGGCGTATTCGTTGCGCCTGTGGGAGGAATTCGCGCCGCTGCCGGAGGCCGAGTTCAGCCGCTGCGGCACGCTGTGGGTGGCGCGCGAGGCGCGCGAGCTGGAGGCGATTCCGGCCAAGATCCAGCGCCTGGCCGCGGCCGGGGTGCAGGCCGAAGCGCTCGATGCGCAGCGCTTGTATCAACTGGAGCCGGCGCTGGTGCCGGGCCTGGCCGGCGGCATGCGCGTGGCCGCCGAGGCGGTGGTGTATCCGCCGCGGATGGCGCGCTACCTGGTCGAGCGCGCCTGCGCGGCCGGCGCGCAGCTGTACGCCGGGCGCCGCGCCACCGCACTGGCCGATGCCGGTGTGCGCCTGGACGATGGCAGCGCGCTGCACGGCCCGGTGCTGGTCGCCACCGGTTGCGCCGTGCCCGAGCTGTTGCCGGAATTGCCGATGCGCGCGCGCAAGGGGCAACTGGTGATCACCGACCGCTATCCGGGTTTCGTCGCCCATCAATTGCTGGAACTGGGCTACGCCGACAGCGCGCACGGCAGCGATGGCAGCAGCGTGGCGTTCAACGTGCAGCCGCGGCCGACCGGGCAGATCCTGATCGGCTCCTCGCGCGAATTCGACGCCACCGACCGCGCGGTGTCGATGCCGATGCTGCAGCGGATGCTGGAGCGCGCCTTCGCATTCCTGCCCGGCCTGCGGCAACTGCAGGCGATCCGGGTGTGGACCGGGCTGCGTCCGGCCACGCCGGACGGGCGCCCGTACCTGGGCGCGGTGCCGGAGCGGCGCGACGTGTGGGTCGCGGCCGGCCACGAAGGCCTGGGCGTGACCACCGCGCTGGGCAGTGCGCGCCTGCTGCTGGACCAACTGCTGCAGCGGCCTGCGGCCATCGATCCGGCGCCGTACGCGCCGGCGCGGGCCTTGGCATGAGCGCGCGGATGCTGCGCCTGCAGGTCGACGGACGCGATGTCGAAGTGCGCGACGGCAGCAGCGTGGCTGCGGCGGTGGCGCAGGTCGCCACGCATTTCCGCCGCTCGCGCAGCGGCCAGCCACGCGCGCCGCTGTGCGGCATGGGCGTGTGCGCCGAGTGCCGGGTGCGCATCGACCGGGTCGGCCAGTTGCGCGCCTGCATCACCCCGGCGCGCGACGGCATGCAGGTGTGGACCGATGGCTGAGCCGTGCGCCCACTACGACGTGCTGGTGATCGGCGCCGGCCCGGCCGGGCTGGCGGCGGCGCTGGCCGCGGCAGGGCATGGCCGCCGCGTCGGCCTGGTCGACCTGCAGGCGCGTGCCGGCGGCCAGATCTGGCGTCACGACGTGGCGCAGGCGCCGCCGCGCCTGGCCGCGCGCGCGCTGGCGCAACTGGCGGCCAGTGCGGTGACGTTCCTGCCGCAGACCCAGGTGCTGCTGGCGCAGCACCGGCAGTTGCTTACCGATGGCCCGGACGGCCCGCGCTGGCTGGGCTACGACGCGCTGGTGCTGGCCACCGGCGCGCGCGAATTGCTGTTGCCGTTCCCGGGCTGGACCCTGCCGGGGGTGACCGGCGCCGGCGGCGCCCAGGCGCTGGCCAAGCAGGGCTGGCCACTGCGCGGGCGGCGCGTGCTGGTCGCCGGCAGCGGACCGCTGCTGCTGGCCTCGGCGGCGACGCTGCATCGCCACGGCGCGCAGGTGCTGGGCATCGTCGAGCAGGCATCGTGGCGTGCGCTGGCCGCATTCGCCGCCCGACTGCCGCTGCGCTGGCCGGACAAGGCGCTGCAGGCGCTGGCGCTGCGTACGCAACTGGCCGCGGTCGGCTACCACGCCGGCAGCGTGGTGCTGGCCGCGCATGGCGACGGTCGCGTGCAGGAGGTGGAGATCGAGGGGCCGCGCGGCCGCCGCCGTCTCGCCTGCGAGCAACTGGCGGTGGGCTACGGCCTGGTGCCGAACGTGGAACTGGCGCAACTGCTGGGCTGCCGCCTGGGCCGCAGCGGCGCGCAGCCGTGCGTGGCGGTGGATGCGCAGTTGCGTACCAGCGTGGACGGCGTGTATGCCGCCGGCGAGGCGCTGGGCATCGGTGGGCGCGATTGCGCGCGGGTGGAAGGCGCGATCGCCGGCCACCTGGCCGCCGGCCAGGATGTCGCGGCGCAGGCGCTGCAGCCGCAGCGGCGGCGCGCGCGCGCCTTTGCGGCACTGCTGCAGCGGCAGTTCGCGCTGGATCCGCGCATCCACGCGCTGGCCGCGCCGGATACGCTGGTGTGCCGCTGCGAGGACGTGCCGCTGTCGGCGCTGCAGGGCCATGCCGATCTGCGCGAGGCCAAGCTGGCCTCGCGCTGCGGCATGGGCGCCTGCCAGGGCCGCATCTGCGGCAGCGCGCTGACCGAACTGGGGCTGGCCACGCGCCCCGACGATTTCTCCGACGACGGCCGCCGGCCGCCGTTGTTCCCGGCGCGTCTGGACGCGCTGGCCCATCCCTGTCCGGACCCGGATCCGGACGCCGCTTGCGCCGCGCCTTCGCGCGCGGCATCCCTTCGCAACTCTCCACAAGGTGTACTTCCATGAGCAAGGCTTCCTTCTGGTACGGCGTGCTGCCGGCCATCACCACCCCGTTCAACGCCGACGGCAGCATCGACCACGCGTTCCTGACCAAGCATGCGCAGCTCATGGTCGACGCCGGCTGCACCGCGATCGTGCCGCTGGGCTCGCTGGGCGAGGCGGCCACGCTGAGCTTCGACGACAAGCTGGCGATCCTGAAGACCCTGGTGCAGGCGGTCGACGGCCGCATCCCGGTGGTGCCGGGTATCGCTGCGCTGTCCACCGACGAGGCGGTGCGCCTGGTGCAGGCGGCCAAGCAGGTCGGCTGCGGCGGCGCGATGGTGCTGCCGCCGTACGTGTACTCCACCGACTGGCGCGAGATGGGCGCGCACGTGCGCGCGGTGATCGCCGCCACCGACCTGCCGGTGATCCTGTACAACAACCCGGTGGCCTACAAGACCGATTTCAGCCCGGCGCAGATCGCCGAGCTGGCGGCCGAGTTCCCGAACCTGCAGGCGGTCAAGGAGTCCTCCGGCGACGTGCGCCGCTTCGCCGCGCTGGGCGAGCTGCTCGGCGAGCGCCTGGTGCTGCTGGTGGGCATGGACGATGCGATCGTCGAAGGCCTGAGCATGGGCGCCAAGGGCTGGATCGCCGGTCTGGTCAACGCCTACCCGAAGGAGTCGGTGAAGCTGTTCGAGCTGGCCCGCGATGGCGGCTACCCGGCGGCCAAGGCGCTGTACGACTGGTTCCTGCCGCTGCTGCGCCTGGACACCGTGCCCAAGTTCGTGCAGCTGATCAAGCTGGTGCAGGAAAAGGTCGGCCTGGGCAGCGAGCGCGTGCGCGCGCCGCGGCTGGTGCTGGAAGGCGCCGAGCGCGAGGCGGCGCTGAAGGTGATCGACCACGCCATCGCCACCCATCCCGGGCACTGAGATGAGCATGCAACCGCTGTTGCTGGCCGGCCATTGGCAGGCGTCGCTGGAGGAACGCGGCAGTTTCCGCGCCGAGGATCCGCGCGACGGGAGCGAGTTCGGTCCGTCCTTCCCGGTCAGCGGCGCCGCCGACCTGGAAGCGGCGCTGAGCGCGGCGGCGCTGAGCGCCGATGCGCTGGCCGCGGCCGCACCGGAACGCATCGCCGCGTTCCTGGACGCGTATGCGGACGCGATCGACGCCGACGTCGAGCGTCTGGTCGCGCTGGCGCATGCCGAAACCGGCCTGCCGGTGGAGCCGCGCCTGGCCAAGGTGGAACTGCCGCGCGCCAGCGGGCAGTTGCGTCAGGCCGCGCAGGCGGCGCGCAGCCATAGCTGGGCGCAGCCGGTGATCGACACCGCGGCCGGCCTGCGCGCGCAGCTGGGGCCGCTGCACAAGCCGGTACTGGTGTTCGGGCCGAACAATTTCCCGTTCGCGTTCAACGCGGTGGCCGGCAGCGATTTCGCCTCGGCCATCGTCGCGCGCAATCCGGTCATCGCCAAGGCGCATCCCTCGCATCCGGCCACCAGCCAGCGTCTGGCGCAGCTCGCGCATCAGGCGCTGCTGGCCAACGACCTGCCGGCGGCGACGGTGCAGTTGCTGTACCACTTCGACACCACGCTGGGCCTGGAGCTGGCCGGCGATCCGCGACTGGGCGCGATCGGCTTCACCGGCAGCCGTGCCGGCGGGCTGGCGCTGAAGGCCGCCGCCGACCGTGCCGGGGTGCCGGCCTACGTCGAGCTGTCCAGCGTCAATCCGGTGTTCCTGCTGCCGGGCGTGCTGGCCGAACGCGGCGCGGCGCTGGCGCAGGAGTTCTTCGCCTCCTGCACCATGGGCAGCGGCCAGTTCTGCACCAACCCAGGCATCGTGGTGGTGCCCGAGGGCGAGGCCGGCGATGCCTTCGTCGCCGCGGCCACCGCGCACTTCGCCGCGGCCGCGCCGGCGCTGCTGTTCTCGCGCGGCGTGCTGGAGCACCTGCAGCGCAGCGTGGGCACCCTGCGCGATGCCGGCGCCGCGGTGCTGGCCGGCGGCGAGGCCGACGCCGGTCCTGGCTATCGGCACGCGCCGACCCTGCTGGAGGTATCGGCGGAGGCGTTCCTGCAGCAGCCCGAGGCGCTGCAGACCGAGGCGTTCGGGCCGGTCAGCCTGATCGTGCGCGGCAGTGGGGTGGGGCAGTTGACCGCGCTGGCGCGCAGCTTCGAAGGCAATCTCACCGGCACCCTCTATCGCGCCGCCGACGGCAGCGACGATCTGGCCTTCGCCGCGGTGGCCGCGACGCTGCGTCCGCGGGTGGGGCGCCTGATCTGCAACAAGATGCCGACCGGCGTGGCGGTGAGCCCGGCGATGAATCATGGCGGCCCGTATCCGAGTACCGGTCATCCGGGCTTCACCGCGGTCGGCATGCCGGCGGCGATCCGCCGCTTCGCCGCGCTGCACAGCTACGACGGCGTGCCCGATGCGCTGCTGCCGGCGCTGCTGCGCGACCGCAATCCCGGCGGCGTGCAGCGGTTGATCGATGGCTGCTGGAGCACCGCCGACGTGGAGCGCGGCGCATGAGCGAGCAGACCCAGATCGGCGGGCTGACGCTGGAGCAGGCGCATGCACAGTTGGCGCCGTGGCCGCAGCGGGCGCCTGCGATCCAGGAGCCGGAGTACCGGCAGCGCCTGGCCACCGCGCGTGCGCTGATGCGCGCGCATGGCGCCGACGCGCTGCTGATCGGCGCCGGCGCTTCGCTGCGCTACTTCACCGGGGTGCCGTGGGGCGCCAGCGAGCGCCTGGTGGCGATGCTGCTGACCGCCGAAGGCGATCCGCTGCTGATCTGCCCGGCGTTCGAGGAAGGCTCGCTGGACGCGGTGCTGTGCCTGCCGGTGCGCAAGCGCCTGTGGCAGGAACACGAGGATCCACATGCGCTGGTCGCCGAGGCCTTGCTGGAGCTGGACGCGCAGAGCCTGGCGCTGGACCCGGGTGTGGCCTTGGCGGTGCACACCGGCCTGGCCGCGGTACTGGGCCGGATCGCGATCCGCGATGCGGCCGCCATCGTCGACGGCTGCCGCATGCGCAAATCGCCGGCGGAACTGGCGCTGATGCAGCAGGCCTGCGACATGACCCTGCACGTGCAGCGGCTGGCCGCCGGGCTGATCCACGAAGGCATCACCACCGCGGCACTGACCCGCTTCATCGACCAGGCGCACCGCGCGCTCGGCGCCGACAACGGCTCGACCTTCTGCATCGTGCAGTTCGGCCATGCCACCGCGTATCCGCACGGCATCCCCGGCGTGCAGGCGCTGCGCCCGGGCGAACTGGTGCTGATCGACACCGGCTGCACCGTGCAGGGCTACCACTCCGACATCACCCGCACCTATATCTTCGGCGAGCCCAGCGAGAAGCAGCGGCGCATCTGGCAACTGGAGCACGAGGCGCAGGCGGCGGCCTTCGCCGCGGCGCGGCCGGGCGTGGCCTGCGCGGTGGTGGACGAGGCCGCGCGCAAGGTGCTGCAGCGCGCCGGGCTCGGCCCGGACTACCAGTTGCCGGGACTGCCGCACCGCACCGGCCACGGCTGCGGCATGAGCATCCACGAGGCACCGTACCTGGTGCGCGGCAATGCCCTGGCGCTGGCCCCGGGCATGTGCTGCAGCAACGAGCCGATGATCGTGGTGCCGGGCGAGTTCGGCGTGCGCCTGGAGGATCATTTCTACGTCACCGACGACGGCGCGCAGTGGTTCACGCCGCCGTCGCCGGCGATCGACCGGCCGTTCGCCTGATGCGCAGGGCGGCCGCCTGCAACGTTTGCGCGGCGGCCGCCGCGGTGTGTCACGGGCGCATGTCGCCCTGCGGAGTTCCACGATGAAGCACCTACGTCTGCCCGTCGCCAGCATGCTGGCGCTGGCCCTGCTGAGCGCCTGTCAGCCGTCGGCACCGTCGGCGCCTTCCACGCCGGCGGCAACGGCGCCGGCCAAGGCGACCACCTCCCCATCGCAGGCCTTCGCCACGCTGCTCGATGCCCAGTGGCAGTACCAGCTCGAACACCATCCGGAGTTCGCCAGCATCATCGGCGACAGCCGCTACAACGACCGTTGGACCGACTACTCGCCGGCCGCATTGGAAGCCGAACGCCAGGCGACCGTCGGGTTCCTGGCGCGCTTCGATGCGGTCGATGCCAAGGCACTGTCGGCGCAGGACCGGCTGAGCCTGCAGATGATGCAGCGGCAGTTGCGCGACCGGCTGGAGGCGATCGCGCTGAAGAACGACGAGATGCCGCTGGAGCCGGTCGGCGGCATCCAGGTCGCGCTGCCGGGCTATGCACAGGCGTTTCCGTTCGCCAGCGTCAAGGACTACGAGGACTACATCAAGCGCCTGCAGGCGCTCCCGGTGCTGCTCGACCAGGTGGTGGCGCTGTCGCGCGCCGGCGCCAGGGACGGGCTGGTGCAGCCGAAGTACCTGCTCGAGCGCATTCCCGCGCAGGTGCGCGCGATCGCCGCGCCGGCCGGTGCCGACAGTCCGTTCGCGCTGCCGCTGCAGCAGTTCCCCGCGGCGGTGCCGGAGGCGGAGCAACCGCGCCTGCGCGCGGCGATGATCGCGGCGATCGACCAGCAGGTGCGCCCGGCCTATCGCAAACTGGCCGACTTCGTCGCCGACGAGTACGCGCCGCAGGGCCGCGCCCACGAAGGCCTGTGGTCGCTGCCCGATGGCGCGCGCCGCTACCGCTACGCGATCCACACCCAGACCACCACCGATCAGTCGCCCGAGCAGATCCACCAGACCGGCCTGGCCGAGGTCGCGCGCATCGAGGGCGAGATGGGCGCCATCGCCAAGCAGCTCGGTTACGCCGACCTGCCGGCGTTGCGCCAGGCGGTGGCCCATGACCGCAAGTTCTTCGCCAGCTCGTCCGCGCAGATCCTGCAGCGCTACCGCGACGACATCGCGCAGATGCAGCCGCAACTGCCCAAGCTGTTCGGCACCTTGCCGAAGACGCCGCTGGAGGTACGCGCGATGGCCGCGTTCCGCGCGACCGCGCCCGGCGCCGAGTACTGGCAGAGCGATGCGCAGGGCAGCAAGCCGGGGCTGGTGATGGTCAACACCAGCGACTACGCGCACCGCACGCTGGTCAACATCGAGGCCACCGCGTATCACGAGGGCGTGCCCGGCCATCACCTGCAGATCTCGCTCGCGCAGACCCTGCCGCTGCCGCCGTTCCGCCAGCAGTCCGGCTACAACGCCTACGTGGAAGGCTGGGCGCTGTACGCCGAGCGGCTGGGCAAGGAAGTGGGGTTCTATCGCGATCCGTACAGCGACTACGGCCGCCTGGCCGGCGAACTGCTGCGCGCCAACCGCCTGGTGCTGGACACCGGCGTGCACCACAAGCGCTGGACCCGGCAGCAGATGATCGACTTCTTCCACGCGCATCCGTCCGACGACGAGCCCAGCATCCAGTCCGAGACCGACCGCTACATCGTCTGGCCGGGCCAGGCACTGGGCTACAAGCTCGGCGAACTGGACATCCTGGCGCTGCGCGAGAAGGCCAAGCGCGCGCTGGGCGAGCGCTTCGACATTCGCGCCTTCCACGATGCCATCCTCGGCGGCGGCGCGATGCCGCTGGACCTGCTGGACGCGCGCATCGATGCCTGGATCGCCCAGGTCCAGGCCGGCGCCCCCGCCACTTCGGAGACCCCGCGATGATCCCTCGTTCCCGACTGCGCACCGCGCTGGCCCTGTCCATCGTCTGCACCCTGGCCTGGCAGGGCGCCGCCGGCGCCGCGCCGGCGACGGCCTCCGCGCCGGCCTCCGCCGCAGCCCCTGGCGACGCCGGCGCGCGCTTCAAGGCGCTGTACCAGCGCGAGTGGAAGTGGCGCCAGGAGCAGTTCGCCGGCGCCGACGACGAAGACGCGCAGGGGCAGGCCGCCGATCACCTGCCCAAGGTCGATCCGGCCACGCAGGCGCAGCGCACCGCGTACTGGCAGCAGGCGCTGCGCGACCTGGACGCGATCGATCCGACGCAGTTGTCGGCGCAGGATCAGGTGAACTACCAGGTCTATCGCCAGCAGTTGCAGGTGCTGCTCGACCAGCAGCGCTTCCGCGCCTGGGAAATGCCGTTCAACAGCGACACCGCGTTCTGGAGCGACCTGGGGTTCACCGCGCGCGCCACCTTGCGCAACCGCGAGGACTACCAGCGCTACCTGGGCCAGCTCGCCGACATCCCGCGCTACTACGACGAGCAGAACGCCAACATGCGCGCCGGCCTGGCGCGTGGCTTCGCGCAGCCGGCGGTGACGCTGCAGGGGCGCGATCAGTCGATCGCCGAGGTCGCGCAGGCGACGGGCGAGACCAATCTGTTCTACACCCCGTTCAAGCAGATGCCGGCGACGATCCCGGCGCCGCTGCAGGCGCAGTTGCGCGCGCAGGCGCGCACGGCGATCGCCCAGCAGGTGGTGCCGGCCTACGCCAAGCTGCTGCGGTTCATGCGCGAGGAATACCTGCCCAAGGCGCGCCCGGCGCTGGCCGCCGAATCGCTGCCCGACGGCGCCGCGTACTATCGCGCGCAGATCCGCGAGTACACCACGCTCGATCTCAGCCCCGAGCAGATCCATGCGGTGGGCCTGAAGGAAGTGGCGCGGCTGCGCAAGGAGATGGACCAGGCGATCGCCGACAGCGGCTTCAAGACCCCGCCCGGGCAGCAGACGTTCCCGGCGTTCCTGCACTACCTGCGCACCGACCCCAGGTTCTATGCCAAGACCCCGGAGGAACTGCTCAAGGACGCGGCGTGGATCGCCAAGCGCGTGGACGGCAAGATCGGCGACTACATCGGCCGGCTGCCGCGACAGCGCTTCGCGATCGAGCCGGTGCCGGCGGACCTGGCGCCGTTCTATACCGGCGGCCGCGGCGGCCCGGGCATCTACCTGGTCAACACCTACGACCTGCCGTCGCGGCCGCTGTACAACCTGACCGCGCTGACCCTGCACGAATCCTCGCCCGGCCATGCGCTGCAGATGCCGCTGGCCGCCGAGCAGGGTGACCTGCCGGATTTCCGCCGCTACACCTTCATTTCCGCGTACGGCGAGGGCTGGGCGGTGTACTCGGAGTATCTGGGGCAGGAGATGGGGATGTACGACACGCCCTACGACCGCTTCGGTTACCTGACCTATCAGATGTGGCGTGCGTGCCGGCTGGTGATCGATACCGGCATCCACCACGACGGCTGGACGCGCGCGCAGGCCCAAGCGTTCCTGCGCGACAACACCGCGCTCAGCGAGCACGAGGTGACCACCGAGGTCGACCGCGACATCGCCTGGCCGGGGCAGGCGCGGTCGTACTACCTGGGTGAACTGAAGATCCTGGAGCTGCGGCGCAAGGCGGAACAGGCGCTGGGCGAGAAGTTCGACCTGCGCGCCTTCCACGAC
>JBEVKG010000312.1:0-3429 GCA_040509765.1 Xanthomonas sp. | reverse complement strand
AGGTCGGTACGCTGATCACCGCGCTGGGCACCGGCATCGGCCGCGACGAGTACAACCCGGACAAGCTGCGCTACCACCGCATCATCATCATGACCGACGCCGACGTCGACGGCGCGCACATCCGCACCCTGCTGCTGACCTTCTTCTACCGGCAGATGCCGGAGCTGATCGAGCGCGGCTACGTCTACATCGGCCTGCCGCCGCTGTACCGGCTCAAGCAGGGCAAGCAGGAGCTGTACCTGAAGGACGACAACGCGCTCAACGCCTACCTGGCCAGCAGCGCGGTCGAAGGCGCGGCGCTGGTCCCGGCCAGCAACGAACCGCCGATCACCGGCGCGGCGCTGGAGAAGCTGCTGCTGCTGTTCGCCAGCGCCAACGAGGCGGTGGCGCGCAACGCGCACCGCTACGACCCGGCGCTGCTGAGCGCGCTGATCGACCTGGCGCCGCTGGACGTGGCCCAGCTCGAGCGCGAGGGCGAGGCGCATCCGAGCCTGCAGGCCCTGCAGGCTGTGCTCAACCGCGGCAGCCTGGGGTCGGCGCGCTACGCGCTGCACTTCGAGCGGGGCAGCGAGCAGAAGCCGGCGATGTTGAAGGTGATCCGTCGCCACATGGGCGAAGAGCTCACCAGCTGGGTGCCGATGGCCGCATTCGAGAGCGGCGAACTGCGGGCGCTGCGCGAGGTCGCGCTGGCCCTGCACGGGCTGGTGCGCGAGGGCGCGCAGATCGTGCGCGGCAACAAGACCCAGGCCATCACCAGCTTCGCCCAGGCGCATGCCTGGCTGTTCGAGGAGGCCAAGAAGGGCCGCCAGATCCAGCGCTTCAAGGGCCTGGGCGAAATGAACGCCGAGCAGTTGTGGGAAACCACGGTGAATCCCGACACGCGCCGCCTGCTGCAGGTGCGCATCGAGGACGCGGTCGCCGCCGACCAGATCTTCAGCACCTTGATGGGCGACGTGGTCGAACCGCGCCGCGACTTCATCGAAGAGAACGCGCTGAAGGTCGCCAACCTCGACATCTGACCGTGGCGGTCCCCGCCCCTGGCCCGCGCCGGGGCGGGCGTCCCGCTGTGCCTTCCGCCCGCCTTCGCCCAGGATCGCGATGACCGCACCGCCGTTGCCCGCCACCCCGCTGCCGTTGCCTTCCACGCCGCCGGCCCGCCCGCGCCGGCCGGTCCTCGGTTTCTTCCTCGACGTGCTGCTGGCGGCGGTGGTGTTGCTGGCCGTGAGCGTGCTGTGCGGCCTGGTCTGGGGCGTGCTGCGCGGCTTCCAGCTGGCGATGGAACTGAAGGCGCAAGGCATCCCCGGCGATCGCCTGACTGCGCTGGTCGCGCAGCAGGTCGGCCAGCCGGGTGCGCTGGCGCAGCTGCTGATCGCGCTGGTCAGTACCCTGTCCGCGGCGCTGCTGCTGTACTTCCTGCGCCGCCCGGCCAGCGCCGCCGAACGCCGCGCCTCGTGGCAGGCCGCGCGCATGCCGTCGACCTGGGGCTGGGTGCTGCTGGTGGCGACGGGGGTGTTCGTCGGCAGCGCGGTGATCTCCGCGCTGGCGGCGCAGATCGGCATCAAGCCGGTGCCGACCAACCTGCCGCTGATGCAGGAGGCGATGGCGCAGATGCCGTTGTTCCTGATCGTGTTCGCCGTGGTCATCGCGCCGGCCTACGAGGAACTGCTGTTCCGCCGCGTGTTGTTCGGGCGGCTGTGGGATGCGGGCCGGCCGCGGCTGGGCATGCTGCTCAGCGGTGCCGCCTTCGCCCTGGTGCACGAGGTGCCCGGGACCACCGGCAACGGCCTGGCCGAGACCGCGCAGCTGTGGCTGGTCTACGGCGGCATGGGCGCCGCGTTCGCCTGGCTGTACAAGCGCACCGGCACCCTGTGGGCGCCGATCGCCGCGCACGGGCTCAACAACGCGCTCGCGGTCGCCGGCCTCTACTGGTTTGGCGCAACCTGAAGGTTTGTTTGACGAAATGTTAAGACGCGGCCCTCCACACTGCGACGCGTGTTAGGAGGGGGGACCGTATGAAGCAAGTGGTACTTGGCGCGTCGCTCGCGATGCTGCTGGCAGCGTGCGCGACGACGACATCGCCAACCGGGCGCACCCAGGTCGTGGGCGGCATCTCGCAACAACAACTCGACCAGATGGGCGCGCAGGCGTTCGCCGAAGCCAAGGCCAAGGAACAGCTGGATACCGATCCCAAGCGCAACGCCTACGTGCGCTGCGTGGTCAACGCGCTGGTCGCGCAACTGCCCGCCCAATGGCGCGGCACCGGTTGGGACACTGCGCTGTTCAACGACAAGGAACCCAACGCCTTCGCCCTGCCCGGCGGCAAGGTCGGGGTCAACAGCGGCATCTTCAGCGTGGCCAAGAACCAGGACCAGCTGGCCGCCGTGCTCGGCCACGAGATCGGCCACGTCATCTCGCGGCATCACGAAGAGCGCATCACCCGCCAGCTCGGCGCGCAAGCGGGCCTGAGCGTGATCGGCGCACTGGCCGGCGCGCGCTACGGCCAGGGGGCGGCCGACACCGTGGGCCAGGTCGGCGGCATGACGGCGCAGACGCTGTTCCTGCTGCCCGGCTCGCGCCAGCAGGAAAGCGAGGCGGACATCGTCGGCCAGCGCCTGATGGCGCAGGCCGGGTTCGACCCGGCGCAGGCGGTGGATCTGTGGAAGAACATGATGGCCGCCGGCGGCGATCGACCGCCGCAATGGCTCTCCACCCACCCCGATCCCAGTGCCCGCATCGGTGAGCTGCAGCGCGACGTCGCTGCGCTGGAACCGGTGTATGCGCAGGCGCGCAGCGCCGGCAGGACGCCCAAGTGCGGCTGAGTCGGCCGTCGTCCCCGCGCCCGTCGCTGGCACTGTCACAGAAAACGCATCTAAAAACGTTTTCACGGCGTACAGGTTTCTGATAGGTTTGCTGGCTCGGCCGAGGAATGGCCGCTCCGTCTTCCGTGCCGCTCCGGGCGGTTTCCACCGAGGTGACCCATGAAATTCCGCATCCGCAAGCAAGCGTTGTTGTCCCTGGTGATCGCCGCGGCCCTCGGTGGCGCGGTGGTGACCGATGCCGCTGCGCAGAGCGATCGCTCCGACCACCGCTCCTCGCGCAATGCCAAGAGCGAGAAGGCGACGGTGCTGTTCCCGAATGCCGAGCGCAAGGAGCCCAACGGCAAGCCGTCGTCCAAGCTCGGCAGCAAGCTGCAGAAGCTGATCGACACCTACAACAAGGGCGAGGACTACGCGTCGGTGCGCACGCAGGCCGACGAGATCCTGGCCAACAGCGGCGCCAACGAGTACGACAAGTCGCTGGCCGCGCAGCTGGCCGCACAGGCCGCCTACAACCTCGACGACAGCAAGGCCGCGCAGGCCTACCTGAAGCAGGCGATCCAGTTCAACGGACTGGACAACAACGGCCACTTCCAGTCGATGCTGATGCTGG
>JBEVKG010000311.1:0-4210 GCA_040509765.1 Xanthomonas sp. | reverse complement strand
GCCGCGCAGCTCGCACCATGCCGCGATCACGCCGTAGCCGCCCAGGAAGGCCATCGCGAACGGCCAGATGCGCCGTTGCGAGGCGACGCCGCCGGCATCGGCATAGTCCATGTGCAGCACGTGCTCCAGGCGGATGCCGCGGCGCAGGACCGGCAACCACGGCGCCGCCGGCTGCGCAGGCGTGGCCGCGGGCACCAGCAGCCCGCTGGTCTCCAGCGCCAGCCGCAACGGCGCCGGCAGTGTCGCCCCGATCCGGGTGATCGCCCGCTGCGCCGCCTGCGCCAGTTCCGGATCGGCCTGGCTCGCCACCCAGCGCGCACCCAGGGTCAGTGCCTCCAGTTCGTCCTCGCTGAAGTTCAGCTCCGGCAGCAGGAAACCCGGGCGCAGCACGTAGCCCACGCCGGGGTCGCCGAGGATGTCGGCGCCCTGCCCGCGCAGGCTGGCGATGTCGCGGTACAGCGTGCGCAGACTCACCCCCAGATCGGCAGCGAGCTGCGCCCCGGCCACGGGCCGGCGGCGCCCGCGCAGGGCGTCGAGCAGGCGCAACAGACGGGTGGCGCGTTGGGTCATCGCGACAGGATAGTGGGCAGGCGCCATCAACGGCAGCGCGCTGTTGCACCAGGCATCGCCAACCCGCCGCTGCCGCCCGCCCGCTGTCGTCCTGCGCCGCGGCGCTGTCGCGCGCAGGAAACACGGCCTCCTATACTCGACAGCGAACGCGCCGCCGTGCTCCACCGCAAGCGGGCCGGCGACACCAGCACAGGCCGCACGCGTCCGCTGCGGCCGCATCCAACGAGGGAACGCATGCAGCCACGCTCGCGAACGTCGTCACGCCCCGCGGTCCGCCGCGCCACCGCAGGCACCATGCGCGCGCCACGCCCGCGCCGCGGCCACCGCGGCATCCGCGGCTGAGGCGACGATGATGGAATTTGCCCTTTTCGTCATCGGCGTGGTCGTCGGCGCAGTGCTGCTGCAGCTGACGCGCCCGCTCGGACGCGGCGCCTCCGCGCAACCGCCTGCACCGGCAACGGACGCCAGCGACCCCACGCCCGCCGCACCCGACGTCGCGCAGGAGACGCCGGCGCAACATCTGCAGCGGCTGCGCCAGCAGGTGGACGCACAGGACGAGCAGATCCACAGCCCCGCCGATCTGGCGCAGATTCCGCAGTTCCAGCAGGGCGTGGCGCTGCTGGCGGGCGCGGAGTTCTCCCACCAGGACGTGGTCCAGGCGCTGGGCAGCCCAGGCTACGTGCTGCCTTGCATGGCGGCGCTGGCCCTGTCGCAACGCCGCCCCCCGGATGCGGACGCAGTCCTGGACGTGCTCCCGCACCTGGGCTCGTATCCGCTGAGCTTCCTGTTCGACTATCTGCAGAGCCTGCCGGATGCCGACCATCTGCACGCGCTGCTGCGCCACGCACGCGACTGGTGGTGGAACGTCGTGCCGTTCCGGCAACGCCTGCGTGCCTATCTGCAGTGGGCCGCAAGCAAGGCACCTGCGGACCGCCCGGTGGATTTCGACGAGCTCGACGACGCAGCGCTGACCGCGCTCGGCGACACCCTGGGGCAGTTCAAGGAACCGGTGCTGGAGCCGTTCCTGCACCGCCTGCACGACGCGCGCAAGCAACGCCGCGAGCAGCGCGTCCTCGGCGGCTTCGGCCGTGTCGTCGCCGCCGTGCCGGCACGCCTGCGCCTGCGGCACGCGGGGCTGGACGCGGCCTTGCAGCGCGCCTACGAGCACGTGGTGACCACGCCGCCGCAGCCGGTGCTGCTGGTCGGCGAGCACGGCGTGGGCAAGAGCGTGCTGATCGACCTGCTCAGCGAACGCCTGCTCGCCGAAGGCTGGCGCGTGTTCGAGGCCTCCGCCGCGGAGATCCTGGCGGGACAGAGCTACATCGGCGAACTGGAGGGACGCATCCGCGAGATGCTGGCGGTGCTGCACCGCGAGCGCGCCCTGTGGCGCGCGCCGGATTTCTACGACCTGCTGCACAAGGGGGCGCATTCGCGCGATCCGCGCGGCATCCTCGATCTGGTGCTGCCGGCGCTGGAGCGCGGCGAGCTGCGCCTGATCGGCGAGATCACGCCGCGGCAACTGGCGCAATTGCAGGTGGCGCGGCCGACCACGCGTTCGCGTTTCGAGGTGGTGGCGCTGGAACCGGCCGCGCCCGCTGCGCTGGCGCAGATCGGCGCGCAGTGGGCGCAGGCGCAGACACAGGCACTGCAGACCGAGGTGATCGACGCGCGCGCGCTGGCCGAAGCCGAGCGCCTGGCCGCGCAATATTTTCCCGACCAGCACGAACCCGGCCGCCTGCTGCAACTGCTCGACGAGACCCTGCAGGCCGCAAAAGACGGCGGCCACGCGCGCCTGCCGCTGGACGACGATGCCCTGCTGCAGGCGGTGGCCAGGCGCAGCGGGCTACCGCTGGAGGTGATCGACGATCGCCAACGGCTGGAACTGGATGCGCTCCGCCGCTTCTTCCGCAAGCGCGTGCTGGGCCAGGACGAGGCGGTGGAGACCCTGCTCGACCGCATCGCCATGCTCAAGGCCGGACTGATCGACAGCCGCCGCCCGATCGGCGTGTTCCTGTTCGCCGGCCCGACCGGCACCGGCAAGACCGAGCTGGCCAAGGCGCTGGGCGAACTGCTGTTCGGCACCCCCGAGCGCCTGCTGCGCCTGGACATGAGCGAGTTCCAGGGCGAGGACGCGCTGTACCGGCTCACCGGCGACGACAGCGCCGGGCAGCGGACGCTGATCGCGCGCATCCGCGAACAGCCGTTCTCGGTGGTGCTGCTGGACGAGTTCGAGAAGGCCCACCCCAAGGTCTGGGACCTGTTCCTGCAGGTGTTCGACGACGCCCGACTGAGCGACCGCAACGGCAACACCGCCGACTTCCGCCACAGCATCATCATTCTCACCAGCAATGTCGGCGCCACGCTGGCCCGCGGCGCCGGCCCCGGTTTCGCCACCGTCGCCGGCGGCTATTCGCGCAGCGCGGTGGAAAAGGCGGTGTACGAGACCTTCCGCCGCGAGTTCGTCAACCGGCTCGACCGGGTGGTGCTGTTCAACCCGCTGGACCGCACGCTGATGCGCGAGATCCTGCACAAGGAGCTGGATCGCACGCTGACCCGGCGCGGCCTGCGCAATCGCGCCTGGGCCGTGGAATGGGAGCCCTCGGCGATCGAGTTCCTGCTCGATCGCGGCTTCACCCCGGATCTGGGCGCGCGGCCGCTGCGCCGCGCGATCGACCAGCACCTGCTCGCGCCCCTGGCGCGCAGCATCGTCGAACAACGCGCACCCGAAGGCGATCAGTTCCTGTTCGTGCGCAGCGCCGGCGACCGCCTCGATGTGCGCTTCATCGCACCGGACGCGCCGCCGACGCCAGCGCCCGAACCCGCCGAGGTCGACACCGCCGCGCCGACGGATCTGCGCGACCTGGTCCATGCGCCCAACGCCGACAGCGCGGTGCTGCCGCGCCTGGACGCGGCCTTGCGCAGCCTGCACGACCTGCACGCCGCGGCGGCCTGGCGGCAGGCACGCGAGGCCGACTTCGCCAGCATGGGCGAGCGCGATTTCTGGTCGCAGCCCGGCCGCTTCCAGGTGCTGGACCGGATCGAACGCCGCGACCGCATCGAAAGCGCGCTGGCCACCGCCGTGCGCCTGCGCGCGCGGCTGGACCGCGCACAGCGCGACAGCGAGTTCGTCGGACGCCTGGCGCAGTTGCTGTGGCTGCTGCACCTGGCCAGCGCCGCGCTGCAGGAGCTGCGCCCGCAGGACGCGCTGCTGGAGTTGCGCATCGGTCCCAGCGAGCTGCACCGGCATCCGGCCGAAGCGCGGCAGTGGTGGCAACGCCTGCTGCAGATGTATCTGGCCTGGGCCGAGCAGCGCAACATGCGGGTCGAGGTGCTGGCGCAGGATCCGGAGCAGGGCCGCGCCTGGCTGGCCGTCGCCGGCTTCGCGGCACTGGCGTTGCTGGAAGCGGAAGCCGGTCTGCACGTGCAGGAACAGGAAGCCGACGAACCCACCCTACGCCGGCTCGCGGTGCAGGTGCGGGTCGCACCGGACCTGCCCGGACACGCGCGGCGCGCGCCCGTCGGCGAGGACGAACTGCGGGTATGCCGACGCTACCGGATCACGCCCTCGCCGCTGGTGCGCGACAGCGTGCGCGGCTGGCGCAGCGTACGCCTGGAGCGGGTCCTCGGCGGATATTTCGAC
>JBEVKG010000310.1:0-20264 GCA_040509765.1 Xanthomonas sp. | reverse complement strand
TCTGCGCGGCCAGCGCGGCGCGGGCATCGTGCAGGCCGCGGTTGTAGTAGTGCGGGCCGATGCGCTCGGCGACGAAGTCGAGCAGGAATTCGGCCTCGAACGCGCCGACCTGCTGCTGCAGCTCGGTGCGCAGGCCTACCTGCGCACCGAGCTGCAGCAGCAGGTCGGTGCGCAGGTAGGCCTGCAGCTGTTCGGCGATGGCGCGCTTGTCCTCGCGGCCCAGCACCGCGGTGCGCGCCGGCGCGCTCACGCCAGCCACTCGCGCGGCACCAGGTACTCGGCCAGGCGCGCCTCGGCGCTGCCCGGTTCCGGCTGGAAGCCGTATTCCCAGCGCACCCGCGGCGGCAGGCTCATCAGGATGCTCTCGCTGCGCCCGCCGCTCTGCAGGCCGAACAGGGTGCCGCGGTCGTAGACCAGGTTGAACTCGACGTAGCGGCCGCGCCGGTACAGCTGGAACTCGCGCTCGCGCTCGCCCCAGGGCTGGCTGCGGCGGCGTTCCACGATCGGCAGGTAGGCATCGAGGAAGCCGTCGCCGACCGCGCGCTGGTAGGCGAAGTCGCGCTCGAAATCGGCATGCAGGTCGTCGAAGAACAGGCCGCCGACGCCGCGGGTCTCGTTGCGGTGCTTGAGGAAGAAGTACTCGTCGCACCAGCGCTTGTGCGCCGGATAGCGGTCTTCGCCGAACGGCGCGCACAGGTCGTGCGCGGTCTGGTGCCAGTGGCGGGCGTCCTCGTCGAACGGGTAGTACGGGGTCAGGTCGAAGCCGCCGCCGAACCACCAGGCCACGGTGGCGCCATCGCGCTGCGCCTCGAAGTAGCGCACGTTGGCATGGGTGGTGGGGATGTACGGGTTGAGCGGGTGGAACACCAGCGACACCCCAACCGCGCGCCAGGAGGCGCCGGCCAGTTCCGGGCGGTTGGCGCTGGCCGAGGGCGGCAGGCGGGTGCCGGCGACATCGGAAAAGCCGATGCCGGCCTGCTCGAACACCGCGCCGTCGCGCAGGATGCGGGTGCGGCCGCCGCCGCCCTCCGCGCGCTGCCACAGGTCTTCGGCGAAACGGGCCTGGCCGTCGGTGGCCTCGATCGCCGCGCAGATGCGGTCCTGCAGGCCGGTGAGATAGTCGCGAACACGGTCGAAGGTATGCATGCCGCCATTCTAGAAGCTCGCTGTGTCAGCCGTCTGCGGCCGGCTGCACGGACGGTGCAGATCGGTCGGGGTGCGTCAGCGGCGGAACTCGGCGCGGATGGCGGGGCGGCATAGCTGGTAGACCAGCCAGCCGTGCAGGCCGGCGAAGACCAGGGCGGTCAGCGCGCCGCTGACCATGAGCGTGATCCGGCCCAGGGCCAGATCGTGCTGGAGCTGTTGTGGGTCGACGCCCTGCTGCAGGGTCCACGCATGCAGCAGGTCGAACAGTTGCCACAGCAGCGGCAGCGCCGCGAAGTTGGCCGCGGCGGTGACCACCAGGAACACGATGAACGCCCGCCGCGCCCAGTCGCGCCGTTGCAGCAGCGCCCATGCCGCCGCGCACAGCCCCGCGGACAGCAGCGCGGTCAGCCAGGACAGGGCCAGCGCATGGGTCACGCACCACTGCAGCAGCGGCGGCAATGGCAGTCCGGCCTCGCGCAACACGCCCTCGATCGACCCGTCCGGCAATGCCAGCAGCAGCAGCGCCTGGCCAATCCCGTACAGCAGCGACAGCCCCCCCAGCAGCAGCGTGAGCTTGGCCATCGCGTCGATGGTCTGGTTGCGGGCGGCTGGCAGGGGCGGCGGCGACATCGGCGGTCCTTCGGGCGGGGCGGCGCTGGCGGCGTCGCACCGGCGGCAGTCCGGCAAGGATAGGGATGGCAGACCCGGGCGCAAGCCGGGTGGGACCCGAGACGGTGCCCCCTGCGCATGTGCCGGGCGTGTGGCCGATGGCAAGATCGTGCCGTTGCCGTCCGGGCCGGGGGCTGCCAAAAACCGCCGGGGCGTAGGCAGTGCCGGGTCCGGCTTCAGCCGCGACGCGTTACCGGGAACGCCCCGTCGGGGCTGAAGCCGCTCCTACGCGATGGCGTCGTGATGCGTTGCTGGTGCAGGCGGTTGGCGGTGTCCTGCGGGCGCCGCGCGGGCTCCCCGGCGCCTGCCGCACGTCGACGGCATGCGCCTGGGCGAGCGGCTGGCTCAGCGCAACTCGCGCTCGAACAGCTTGAGGATGCGCTTGTACTCGTCCAGCCAGGAGTCGGCGCGGGTGAAGCCGTGCTTCTCCAGCGGGTAAGGCGCGATCTCCCAGTTGTCCTTGTGCAGCTCGATCAGCTTCTGGGTCATGTCCACCGAGTCCTTGAAGAACACATTGTCGTCGACCATGCCGTGGGCGATCAGCAGGTGGTCGCGCAGCCCGCCGGCGTATTCGATCGGCGAGGAGGTGCGGTAGGCCTCCGGATCCAGGTCCGGCGTATTGAGGATGTTGGAGGTGTACTCGTGGTTGTACTGGCTCCAGTCGGCCACCGGGCGCAGCGCGGCGCCGGCCTTGAAGGTGCCGGGGCTGCGGAACAGCGCCATGTAGGTCATGAAGCCGCCGTAGGAACCGCCGTAGATGCCGGCGCGGCTGCGGTCGCCCTGCTTGCTGTCGACCAGCCAGTCCAGGCCGTCCAGGTAGTCCTCCAGTTCGGGATGGCCCATGTCGCGGTAGATCGCCGTGCGCCAGTCGCGGCCGTAGCCGGCGCTGGCGCGGTAGTCCAGGTCCAGCACGATGTAGCCCTTCTGCACCAGCAGGTTGTGGAACATCTGCTCGCGGAAGTACGGGGTGTAGCGCGCCGACACGTTCTGCAGGTAGCCGGCACCGTGCACGAACATCACCACCGGATAGCGCTTGCCCGGCTCCGGCTGCGCCGGACCGTAGTACTTGCCCCAGACGGTGCCGGCGCCATGCTTGGACGGCACCTGCACGAACTGCGGCTGCACCCACGGGCGCGCCTTGAACGCGGCGCTGCGGGTGTCGGTAAGCACGCGCGCGTTGCCGCCGGCGGCCGGCAGCACCGCCAGTTGCGGCGGCAGGTAGGGGCCGGAGTAGTGCACCAGCAGCTGCTGGCCGTCGGGCGAGAGCGCGAAGTCCTCCACGCCGTCCAGCGAGGTCAGCTCGGCGACGCTGTCGTTGCGCAGGTCGAGCTTGCACACCTCGTAGTCGCCCGGCCACTTGCGGTTGCACAGGAACAGGAAGCCCTGGCCGTCGGCGCTGACCATCGGCGCGGACACTTCCCACTTGCCGGAGGTGCGCTGGCGCGGCTTCTCGTTGCCGCGCTGGGTGTACAGGTGCGAATAGCCGGATTGCTCGGACAGCAGCCACAGCGTCTGGTTGTCCGGCATCCAGCCGAAATCGTTGAAGCTCCAGTTGATCCAGGCCGGATCGGTCAGGCGGTGGCGCGGCTGCAGTACCGCCTTGTCCAGGTCGACGCTGGCGATCCAGCGGTCCTTGTTGTCCACCGCGCGCAGCAGCACGGCGACGTTGCGGCCGTCCTCGCTCCAGTGCATCGAGGCGCCGCTGCCGTCGCCGTCGGTCTCCACGCGCACCGCACGCGGCCCCTGCAGCGGCTCCTGCTTGGCGGCCTTGCGCAGCGCCGCCAGCGGATCGGTGCCGATGCCGGGCAGCACCGATAGGTCGAGCTTGCGTGCGCTGCCGGCCGCCGCATCGACCAGCCACAGGGTCTGCGCCACCGGCGAATTGCGGCCGACCAGGGTGCGCGCTTCCTGGAACTCGGCGTAGCCGGATTCGGTCACGTACTTGGGCATCTTGCTGTCGCGGCCTTCCTCGGCGCCCTTGGCATGGGTCACCACCAGCAGGTGGCGGCCGTCCGGCGACAGCGCGCTGTCGTCGACCACCACGGCGTCGCCCAGGTACACCGGCGCCGGCGCGCGGCTGCTGTCGGCGCGGCGCCAGGCCTGCTCCTGCTGGCGCAGCAGTTCGCGCTGCGCGCGGTCGCGGGCCAGGGTTTCCAGGGTGCGCAGCTGCTGCTCGCGCAGCACGTCGGGCTTGGGCGCGGCATCGGGATCGCGCTCGGCCTTGAGCACCGCGGCCTGCTGCACGCCGCCGCCGGGGCTCCAGCGGTACCAGTCGTTGCCGACCCGCCACAGCGCACCGCCATCGGTGGTGAACTGCGGCCGCGCGGCGGCCTGGTTGCTGCGGGTCAGCTGGGTCAGCGCGCCGCTGCGCAGGTCGCGCAGGAACACGTCGCCGTTGCGCACGAACAGCATGCGCTGGCGGCGGGCGTCGTAGACCGGGTTGGCCGCGTCCAGCGTGCTGCGCTGGGCGTCCTCGACCCGCTGGGCCGTGCCGCCGTCGATGCCCTGGCGGTAGGTGTCGCGCACCGGGCTGCCGGTGCGCTTGAGCTGGTACTGCACCTGGCGCCCGTCCCAGGCCCACCAGGCGTCCTCGACCGGCGGCCCGATCCAGTCCGGATCGGCCATGGCCTGCTCGATGGTCAGCGGGGCGGCGGCATCCTGGGCCGCGGCCAGCGGCGGCAGGCAGGACAGGGACAGCAACACAACAGCGCTCAGGGCGAGACGACGCATCTGGAATTCCGGGCCAACGGCAAACCGCAAGCGTAGCAGCCGACAGGGCGGCCGCGATTGCGCCGTTGGTCATGGGCGGGTGGCGTCAGGGCGATCAGAGCGATTCGCGGCCTTGCACCGCAGTCCGAGCGTGGTAGCGCCAATTCAGTGAACGGTGCCTGCTTCAGGCCACCGATCACGCTGCGGACTAGGCAGGCCTTTGCGGTCCCGATGCACTTCTGCCGTGACGTCGAGGACGTGGTCCGGTATGCCGCACCTCGCGCCGCGCGCGTTTCCGACGTGTGCGCCGAGCTGAAGGATTGTCGTCGTCGGCATCTGCCCCACGCGCATGCGCGTCGTTGCGCTGGACGTGCATGGGCGCAGGCGCAATCCGCACCGCAGCCGCTGCGACAAACCGTCACATCCCATTTCGCCGCGGCGCAACAACAATAGGCATCGTTTCCGCTGCCTCAGGCGCTACCCATGGACGCCCTGCTGCTGTCGCGCATCCAGTTCGGATTCGTCATCAGTTTCCACGTGCTGTTCCCGGCCTTCACCATCGGCCTGTCGAGCTGGCTGGCGTTCCTGGAGTGGCGCTGGCTGCGCACCCGCGACACGGTGTGGCGCGATCTGTACTTCTTCTGGCTGAAGATCTTCGCCGTGTCCTTCGGCATGGGTGTGGTCAGCGGCATCGTGATGAGCTTCCAGTTCGGCACCAATTGGGCGGTGCTCAGCGAACGCGCCGGCAACATCCTCGGCCCGTTGCTCAGCTATGAGGTGCTGACCGCGTTCTTCCTGGAAGCCTCGTTCCTCGGGGTGATGCTGTTCGGCTGGCGCAAGGTGCCGGAAAAGCTGCATTTCCTCTCCACCTGCCTGGTCGCCATCGGCACGCTGATCTCCACGTTCTGGATCCTCTCGGCCAACAGCTGGCTGCAGACGCCCGCCGGCTATGCCGTGGTCGAGGGCGTGTTCCAGCCGGCCAACTGGCGCGAGGTGATCTTCAATCCGTCGTTCCCGTACCGGCTCACGCACATGGTGCTGGCCGCGTTCATCACCACGTGCTTCGTGATCGGCGGCGTCAGCGGCTGGTACCTGCGCCGCGGCGAGCATCTGGAGGCGGCCGGGCGCATGCTCAAGCTGGCGGTGGCCTTCGCCGCGATCGCGTTGCCGCTGCAGATCGCCGCCGGCGATGCGCATGGCCTGAACACGCTCGAGCACCAGCCGATCAAGGTGGCGGCGATGGAAGGGCACTGGCACGGCGAGGCGCCGGGGCAGGGTGTGCCGCTGGTGGTGTTCGCGGTGCCCAACGAGGCCGCCGAGCGCAACGACTACGAGGTGGCCATCCCGCGCATGGGCAGCGTGATCCTGACCCATACGCTGGATGGCGAGATCACGCCGCTGACCGCGGTGCCGGCCGACGAGCGGCCGCCGGTGAAACCGGTGTTCTACGCGTTCCGGGTGATGGTCGGGCTGGGCATGGCGATGCTGCTGCTGGCGCTGGTGTCGCTGTTCTTCTGGTGGCGCGGCACGCTGCTGCGCCGGCGCGCGCTGCACCTGGCCTGGAACGCGATGCTGCCGGCCGGGTTCGTGGCGCTGGTCGCCGGCTGGTTCGTCACCGAGATCGGGCGCCAGCCGTACGTGATCTACGGCCTGCTGCATACCCGCGATGCGGTCAGCCCGGTCAGCCCGGCGATGGTGTGGATCTCGCTGAGCGTGTACGTGCTCGCCTACGCGCTGGTGTTCGGTTTCGGCAGTTGGTACATCCTGCGCATGCTGCGCCATGGGCCGCTGCCGCACGAGCCGGCGCCGGACATGCAGGACGGCGACAAGACCCCGGCGCGGCCGCTGTCGGCGGCCGACGACGACATCGAGGAGACCCGCTGATGGACATGGCGACCGTATTGCCGGTGATCTGGTTCGGCGTGATCGGCTTCGGCGTGCTGATGTACGTGCTGCTGGACGGCTTCGTGCTCGGCCTGGGCATCCTGGCACCGTTCGCCGAGGACGAGGATCAGCTCGATCTGATGATGAACACCGCCGCGCCGATCTGGGACGGCAACGAGACCTGGCTGGTGCTCGGCGGCGCCGGTCTGCTGGCGGCCTTCCCCAAGGCCTACGCGGTGGTGCTGTCGGCGCTGTATCTGCCGGTGCTGATGATGCTGATCGCGCTGGTGTTCCGCGGGGTGGCCTTCGAGTTCCGCTTCAAGGCGCGCAGTTCCAAATACCTGTGGGGCTGGGCGTTCGCGGGAGGCTCGCTGTGCGCCGCGTTCTGGCAGGGGGTGATCCTGGGCGCGCTGGTGGAGGGCATGCCGCTGCAGGACGGCAAGTACCTCGGTGGCGTGCTGGGCTGGTTCAGCCCGTTCTCGATGCTCACCGGCGCGGCGGTGGTGTTCGGCTATGCGCTGCTCGGCGGCAGCTGGCTGATCCTCAAGACCGAGGGCGCGATGCAGCAGATCGCCCGCACCCTGACCCGGCCGCTGGTGCTGGTGGTGGTGGTGTTCATGGGCCTGGTCAGCGCCTGGCTGCCGTTCCTGGACTCGCGGATCATGGCGCGTTGGTTCCACGACGGGAACTTCTGGTGGCTGTCGCCGGTGCCGCTGCTGGTGCTGGTCAACGCGCTCGCGCTGTGGCGCGCGGCGATGGCGCAGGGCCGCGACGCGCGCCCGTTCGTGCTCACCCTGTGCTTCTTCGTGCTCGGCTTCTTCGGCCTGGTGCTGGGCATCTGGCCGAACATCGTGCCGCCCGGGCTGACCATCTGGGAAGCGGCCTCGCCGCCGTCCTCGCAGGGGTTCGTGCTGGTCGGGCTGGCGGTGCTGCTGCCGGTGATCCTGGGCTACACCGCCTGGTCGTACCGGGTGTTCCGCGGCAAGATCACCGCCGACACCGGCTACCACCACTGACGGCGGCCGCCGCGGCGGCCGGCCGGCTTGCCAGCGGCGGCGGTGGCGGCCAAGCTACCGGCTCCCCGCGCCGTGCGGGTCATCGCCCGCCCGAGCCGCCGCCCCGCATGTCCGCCGTTTCCTCCGAGATTCCCGCTTCGCCCCTGCTGCATCCGCTGGCCGTCGGCGACGCGCGGCGGCCGCTGGCCTTCGCCAACGGCGCGCACATCGACCTGGCGACCTTCCTCGGCCACGTGCGCGGCCTGGCTGCGGTGCTGCCGGCCGGCCGGCATGCGCTGAACCTGTGCGAGGACCGCTACCGCTTCATGGTCGCGTTCTGTGCGGTGGCATTGCGCGGGCAGACCTCGCTGCTGCCGTCCTCGCGCGCGCCGGCGGTGGTGGCCGAGGTGCAGCGCACCCATGCCGACTGCTATTGCCTGGGCGACCTGGCGCTGGCCGAGCCGCCGCCGCGCTACTGGCAGCTGCCGGACGCGCTGCCGTCGCTGGACGGGCCGATGCCGCAGCTGGCCGACGATGCGCTGGTGGCGATCGGCTTCACCTCCGGCAGCACCGGCGCGCCCAAGCCCAATCCCAAGACCTGGGGCAACTTCCTCACCAGCACCCGCCAGGATCTGCTGGCGCTGGTCGGGCTGTGGCCGGACACGGCGGTGCCGCAGGTCGTGGCCACGGTGCCGCCGCAGCACATGTACGGCATGGAGCTGTCGATCCTGCTGCCGCTGGTGACGCCGCTGGCGGTGCATGCCGGGCGCCCCTTCTTTCCCGAGGACGTGGCGCGCGCATTGGCGCAGTTGCCGGCGCCGCGCCTGCTGGTGACCACGCCCGTGCATCTGCGCGCGCTGGTCGAATCCGGTGTCGCCCTGCCGCCGCTGGCCGGCATCGTCTCGGCCACCGCGCCGCTGGCGCAGGAGCTGGCCGCTGCCGCCGAGGCACGTTTCGGCGGGGAGGTGCGCGAGATGTTCGGCTCCACCGAGACCTGCGTGTTCGCCAGCCGCCGCACCGCCTGCGAAGGGCCGTGGACGCCGCTGCCGGGCGTGCGCGTGGCGCCGCAGCCGGACGGCACCCTGGTGTACGCGCCGCATCTGCCGCAGCCGGTGCTGCTGGCCGACCTGATGGAAGTGGACGCCGACGGCCGTTTCCAGGTGCGCGGGCGTCAGGCCGATTTGCTGGAGATCGCCGGCAAGCGCGCCTCGCTGGCCGATCTCACCCGGCGCCTGCTGGCGCTGCCGGGCGTGGTCGATGGCGCGATGCTGCAGCTGGATCCGGAACCGGGCCAGGCGGTGGGCCGCATCGCCGCGGTGGTGGTGGCGCCGACCCTGGACGAGGCCGCGATCCTGGCCGCACTGCGCCGCGAACTGGACCCGGTGTTCCTGCCGCGCCGCTTGCGCCTGCTCGACGCCCTGCCGCGCAACGAGACCGGCAAGCTGCCGCGCGATCGCATGCTGGCGTTGCTGGCGGCGGGCCGCGAGGACTGAGGGCGGCACGCGCCGCCACTGGCGGCGCATGGCAATGGCGTTCTGCCATGCGCGACGTGATCGCGACGGAAGGACACCGCGGATGACACGTTGTTGCCGCGGCTCAGCGAGCCATGTCATCACCTTGTAGGAGCGGCTTCAGCCGCGACGGGCTCTCCCGATACTGCCCCGTCGCGGCTGAAGCCGCTCTTACGAGGACGTGCAGCGTGGCATGCGCCGAAGCGCTGCCTCAGCCATGCACGCCATCGATCTCCACCGCCAGTTCGTCGCGGCAGATCACCGCGTGCAGCAGCAGGCGCGGGACGCGGTCGCCGAAGCGGGCGTCGAGGGCGGTGGCGACCAGCGGCAGGTCGGCGGCTTCGCGCACGTAGACCTTCAGGCGGGTGCCGTCGCCGAACTGCGGCGGCAGGTCCGGGGCGTGGCTGCGTGCGGCCGCCAGCAGGGCGTCGAAGTTGGCGAAGGTCTCTTCCAGCTGCGCCAGCAACTGGCCCTGGTGCATGGAGGCGTGGCCGACCACGCTGGCGGTGCCGGACAGCAGCAGCGGCATGTCGCTGCCGGCCGGCGGCAGCATGGCGCGGGCGAAGCTGGGCGGCTGCGGGCCATATTGGCGCGGGTAGCGGTAGGCGCTGACCTGGCGCGGGTTCTCCAGCGGGGTGCCGGCCTGCGCGGCGGCCAGCCAGTAGATCTGCATCACCCGGGCGTCGTCGCAGCGGCCGACCGCGGTCGCCGCGGGCAGCTGGGTGGCGTCGAAATCGCCCAGACCGCGCGCGCGGCCGACGCAGAAGCGCCGGTAGCGTTCGCGGTCGCCGCTGCCCAGGGTGATCGCGTCGAGGTAGTTCCAGATGCGCAGCAGGCGCGGGGTGGCGCTGCCGGAGACGAAGGCGGTGATCTGCGCATAGGCGAGCGCGGCGGCTTCCTCGATGTCCAGGTCGACCTGGCGTTCGTCGATCTCGATGACGCCGAACTGCAGGCGGCCGTCGCTGGCCCAGGCGATGGCGCCGTCGCGGCCGCTGTGCACCGGGGCGTCGGTGCGCCACACCTCGAGCATGCGCGGGCCGTGCGGCTGCAGCGGGACGCGCAGGTAGCGCGGGTCGTCGTGATAGGGCGCGGTCTCGCCGAAGCCGAACACCGCCAGCACCCGGTCCTCGCCCAGCAACGGGCCCGGATCGGTCTCGGCGACGTAGTCCACCTGCAACTGCGGATGGCCCTGCGTGTGGTGCGGGAACTGCAGGTGCGGGCGGCTCATGGTGCGTCTCCGTGCAAGGTGTCGCCGTGGAACTGTTCGCGGGCCTGGCGGCGGCGGTGGCGCCAGGCGCGCCACGCCCGCGGCAGCATCGCCACCGCGGACAGCGCATAGATGGCGCGGAACACGCGCAGGCGGCGCAGCACCGCGCGGTTGTCGAAGACGTCGCCGGCGAGCATCGCCACCACCGCCTGTTCCACCTGCAGCACGTTGCGCGGCTGCGCGAACAACTCGCGCATGGTCGGCGAGGTGAAGCGATAGATGAACCACTTGAACTCGTCCAGGCCGCCGCGCAGGTGCCGCTCCAGGCGCCGCTGCAGGCGCGCCTCGCTGGCCGGGTCGCGCAGTGCGGCGTCGACCATGGCCGCGCCGCGCTCGGCGCTGTGCATGGCCAGGTAGACGCCGGAGGAGAACATCGGGTCGACGAAGGCATAGGCGTCGCCGAGCATCAGCCAGCGCGGCCCGCTCATGCGCGTGCATTCGTAGGCATAGTTGCCGGTGGCATGCACCGGCGCCACGCGCTGCGCGCCGGCCATGCGCTCCACCACGTCGGGATTCAGCGCCAGGGTGCGCAGCAGGAACGTCTCGCTGTCGCAGCCCTGGCGGGTCTTCATGTATTGCGGGTCGCACACCGCGCCCACGCTCATCACGTCGTCGGGCAACGGGATCAGCCACATCCAGCCGTGCGCGTGGCGGTAGATGCTGATGTTGCCGGCGTCCTCGCCCGGGCGCCGCGCCACGCCGCGGAAGTGGCTGAACAGCGCCGCCGACTGGTGCCGCGGGTTGGCGCGCTTGAGCTTGAGCCTGCTGCCGAGGAAGGTGTCGCGGCCGCTGGCGTCGATCAGGTAGCGCGGCCGGTAGTGGCGCACGCCGTCGGCGCTGCGCGCCTGCACCGTCGGCGCATCGCCGTCCAGCTGCACCGCCTCGACGCGGATGCCTTCGTGCACCTGCGCGCCGACCGCGCGCGCATGCGCGAACAGCACGCGGTCGAAGTCGGCACGCGGTACCTGCAGCGCGAAGTCGGACTGCGCGCCCAGCGCGTGCGCGAACCGGAAGGTGTTGTAGCCGCCGGCGTCGTTGGGAAAGTCGGCGCCGAGCTTGAGCACGCCGATCGCCCGCACCTGGTCGAGCACGCCCAGCCGCTGCAGGATCGGCATGTTCATCGGCAGCAGCGATTCGCCGATGTGGAAGCGCGGATGGTGGTCCTTCTCCAGCACCGTCACCCGCCAGCCGCGCTGCGCCAGGACGATCGCCGCCGCGCAGCCGGCCGGCCCCCCGCCGATCACCAGCACGTCGGGCGTGTCTGCCACGGCGGCGCTTGCGGTGGGGGGAAGGGGAGCAACAGCGGGGGACGTCATCCTGAGGGAACCTGCGGGCGCAACGGCGGGGCGAAACGGCATGATAGCGTGCTGTTCGCGGGACGATGGTTGCGCCGCAGCGCCCGATGCACCATCTTGTCGCACCCGTCCTTTCGCCTGGAAGCCCCTGGATGTCTTCGCAAACCGCCGCCGAACGTGAACTGGCCGAGCTGCTGGTCGAGAGCCTGAACCTGGAAGACGTCCAGCCCGGCGACATCGATCCGGAGGCGCCCCTGTTCAATACCGGCCTGGGGCTGGATTCGATCGACGCTCTGGAACTGGCGCTGGCGATCAGCAAGCGCTACGGCTTCCAGCTGCGCTCGGACAACGACGAGAACCGCCGCATCTTCGCCTCGCTGCGCGCGCTGTCGGCGCATGTCGAAGCCAACAAGACCAGCTGAGCCGGCCGACGCCGCGCCCTGGGCGCTGGCCCTGGGCGTGCTGCTGGCGCTGGCCTACTCGCCGCTGGCGCACTGGGCCAATGCCGCGCACCGCCCGGACCTGGCGGTGCTGGCCGGGGCGGCGCTGGTGCTGATGGTGCTGGTGGAGCCGATGGCGCGCTGGCGGCCCTGGGCCTGGGCGCTGGCCATCGCCGCGACCGCGGCGCTGGTGCCGCTGTGGCGCTCGCCGCACGCGCTGCTGCTGCTGGCCGCGCCGCCGGTGCTGTTCACCGCCTGGGTGGCCTGGTTCTTCGGGCGCAGCCTGCAGCGCGGGCGCACGCCGCTGATCACCCGCATCGTCGAGGCCCTGTACCGGCAGGCCGGCATGCCGATCAGCCCGGCGCAGCTGCGCTACACCCGCCGCCTGACCCTGGCCTGGACCCTGCTGCTGGTGGCGCTGACCCTGCTCAACCTGGTGCTGGCGCTGTGCGCCCAGCCCAGCGGGGTGCTGGCGCAACTGGGCCTGGCCTCGCCGCTGCCGATCAGCGACGCGCGCGCCTCGCTGTTCGCCAATCTGCTGGGCTACGGGGTCATCGGCGGCTTCTTCGTCGGCGAGTATCTGCTGCGCGGGCGCTGGTTTCCGCAGCGTCCCTACCGTAATCTGCCCGACTTCCTGCACCGGCTGGCGCGGCTGGGGCCGGTTTTTTGGCGCGATCTGTTGCGCTGACGCGCGAAGTGCTGGGGACGCAAGGTCGTGCAGATCATCAAGGAAAACAGCGAGTTGCCGCAGGCAGGGATGCCCTCGCGCATGGCCTGGGCCGTGTGCAACGCCCTGCAGTTGGCCTTCACCCTGGCGTACACCGCGCTGGGCATCGTCGTCGCGCTGGTGCTGCTGCGCCTGGCCGGGCCGCGCCTGCCGCTGCGCATGGGCGCGCGGGTCTGGGCGCCGGTGCTGCTGTTCGGCGCCGGGGCGCGGCTGCAGGTGGAGGGCCAGGAGCGGGTCGATTGGTCGCGCAACCACCTGTTCGTCAGCAACCACCAGTCGATCATCGACATCTGCGCGCTGTTCATGGCGCTGCCGGTGCCGCTGCGCTTCCTGCTCAAGGACGAGATGCTGAAGGTGCCGTTCGTGAACTGGTATGCGCGCGCGACCGGCATGCTGTTCCTGGACCGCGACAGCCGCCGCGCCGGGGCGATGATGCGCCGCGAGGCGGCGGCGCTGCTGCGCCGGGGCGAGGACCTGTGCCTGTTTCCGGAAGGCACCCGCAGCCGCAGCGGCGCGCTGGCCGAGTTCAAGGCCGGGCTGCTGCAGGCCGCGATCGACGCCGGGGTGGATGTAGTGCCGGTGGCGCTGGACGGCGCGGGCAAGGTGCTGCCGCCGACCAGCCTGTTCCGGGTCCGGCCCGGCGTCATCCGGGTGCGGATCGGCACGCCGATCCGGGTGAACGGCGAGGACGGCCCGCTGAACCGCCAGGAAGTGACCCAGCGCGCGCACCAGGCCGTCCGTGCCATGCTCGAACCCAGGAGATGAGTCGCCCGTATGCATTTCGTCGTCCCGCATGATCATCCCAGCCTGCCCGGCCACTTCCCGGGCCGCCCGGTGGTGCCCGGCGTCGTGGTGCTGGACCACGTGCTGCAGGCCGTCGAGGCGGCGCATGGCACGCGCGCGCCGCTGCGCCTGCCGCAGGTGAAGTTCCTGCAGCCCCTTCTGCCCGGCCAGCCGGCGCGGGTGGAACTGGACGGCGCCGCGCCGCGCTGGCGCTTCCGCGTGCTGCGTGGCGAGGACCTGCTGGTCAGCGGCGAACTCAACGCCGAGGCGGCGCCGTGAGCGCGGGCTGGAAGCACCGCCCGGAAGGCGGCGGCCGCTTCGCCCTGTGGCTGATCCGCAGCATCGCCCGCTATGGCGGCCGCGCCGTCGGGCGCCTGCTGCTGTATCCGATCACCCTGTACTTCCTGCTGGTGCGCGGCCCGGAGCGGCGCGATTCGCGGCACTACCTCAGCCGCGTGTTCGACCGCCCGGCCACCTTGCTGGAGGTGGCCCGGCACATCCACACCTTCGCCTCGACCATCCTCGACCGCGTGTTCATGCTGTGCGGGCAGATGCACCGGTTCCGGGTGCAGATCCGCGGCCTGGACCAGTTGCACGTGCAGATGGACCGCGGCCGCGGCGTGCTGATCTTCGGCTCGCACCTGGGCAGCTTCGACGCGTTGCGGGTGCTGGCCACCGAGCGTCCGGACGTGCAGGTCAAGGTGGTGCTGGACAAGGCGCACAACCCGGCGATGACCGAGCTGCTGGGCGCGCTGAACCCGCAGCTGGCGGCCAACATCATCGACGCCGGCATGGACAGCACCTCGATCGTCATGGCGATCAAGCAGGCCACCGACGAGGGCGCGCTGGTTGCGCTGCTGGTGGACCGGCCGCGCCCGGAGGACCCGGCGCTGCCGGCCGCGTTCATCGGCCAGGGCGCGCTGTTCCCGACCTCGCCGTGGCTGATCGCCGCCGCGCTCAAGGTGCCGGTGGTGCTGGCGTTCGGCCTGTACCGCGGCGGCAACCGCTACGAGCTGGTGTTCGAGACCTTCAGCGAAGGCCTGGACCTGCCGCGCCGGCAGCGCGCGCCGGTGCTGGCCGCGCTCATCCGCGATTACGCCGCCAGGCTGGAGCATTACACCCGCTCTGCGCCGTACAACTGGTTCAACTTCTACGACTTCTGGAACAACCGCCATGCCGATGCGCCGCACCTTGCCGTGGATGCTGATACTGCTGTGCAGCGCCGCACCGCTGAGCGCCGCATCGCCTGAGGCGCCGGACGCCGACTGGATCCTGCAGAAGCTGGCGCGGCCGGCGCCGGTCAGCACCGCCTTCGTCGAACTGCGCGGCTCGGCGCTGCTGAAGACGCCGCTGCGGGTGCAGGGCCAGTACCGCCGTCCGGACGCGCAGACCCTGGTCCGCGAGGTCACCGCGCCGTACCACGAGACCACCACCCTGCGCGGGGGCGAGGCCACGCTGGAGCGCGACGGCAAGCCGCCGCGGCGCTTCTCGCTGACGCGGGTGCCGGAACTGGCCGGCCTGCAGAGCGGCTTCGGCGCGCTGCTGTCCGGCGACCGCGCGCTGCTGCGGCAGCAGTACAACGTCAGCAGCACCGGCACCCGTGAACGCTGGCAACTGGAACTGCAGCCCAAGGACCCGGCCATGGCCGCGCACGTGCGCAGCCTGCGCCTGTACGGCCGCGGCGCCGAACTGCGCTGCATCGAGACCACCCCGGCCAAGGGCGACGTCCAGCGCACCCTGCTGGCCGGCGCGGCGCAGGCCGCCGGCGCCCTCGCCGATGGCGCCGCGCTGACCGCGCTGTGCCACGGCGACGCGGCGTGATTCCCGCGCCAGTGGACGGGCGCCGGCAGCGCGCTGTCGGCCTGACGGTCGCGCGTGCGCCTGCTGAGCGCGCGGCGCAGGCAGGCGTGGGCACGCGGCGATGAAGCGCGCCCTCAGTTCGAAGATGCGCATCTCGCTGGCGCTGCTGTGGCTGGCGCTGCTCACCGTGGCCGGGATCTGGCTGGGCAATGCGCTGCAGGTGTCGGGCGATTTGCGCAAGTTCATGCCGGCCCGCGGTAGCAGGCGGCGGTCGGTGCTGCCCGATGCCGCGCCCGCGGCCCCGGGTCTGGATGAGTGGGCGTTTGGGGGGCGGCTGTCGTGACGCGCCAACTCAGTTCGAAGATGCGCATCTCGCTGGCGCTGCTGTGGCTGGCGCTGCTTACCGTGGCCGGGATCTGGCTGGGTAATGCGCTGCAGGTGTCGGGCGATCTGCGCAAGTTCATGCCGGAAGCCCGCACGCCCGCGCAAAAACTCCTGCTCGACGAACTCGGCGAAGGCCCCGGCTCGCGACTGCTGCTGATGTCGCTGTCCGGGGCCGATCCGGCCACGCTGGCGCAGCAATCGCAGGCGCTGCATGCCGAGCTGGCCGCGCAGCACGACGTGTTCGAAGTGGTCGCCAACGGCGCCGATGCCGGCCTGGACGCGATTCCCGAACGCCTGCTGCCGTACCGCTACCTGCTCAGCGACAGCTTCGACGCCACGCCGCTGGATGCGCCGACCCTGCGCGACGCGCTGCAGGCGCGGCTGCAGGACCTGGGGTCGCCGGCGGCGGCGATGGTGGAGCCGCTGCTGCCGCGCGATCCGACCCTGGAAGTGCTGCACCTGGCCGAGAGCCTGCAGCCGGCCGGCGGCCCGCAGCAGCGCGAGGGCGTCTGGTTCGATCGCGCCGGCAAGGACGCGTTACTGGTGGCGCAGACCCGCGCCGCTGGCTTCGACCCCACCGGCCAGCAGCGTGCGGTGGACGCGATCCACGCCGCCTTCGCCAAGGTCGCCGCCGGCAGCACCAGCAAACTGACCCTGACCGGCCCCGGCGCGTTCTCGGTGGAGATCGGCGGGCGCACCCAGAACGAGGCGCAGTGGATCGGCACCCTGGATACGGTGGGGCTGATCGTGCTGCTGCTGGTCGCCTACCGCAGCTGGAAGATCCCGGTGCTGGGCGTGCTGCCGCTGGCCAGTGCCGGCCTGGCCGGGCTGGGCGCGGTGGCCTTGCTGTTCGACGGCGTGCACGGCATCACCGTGGCGTTCGGCTTCACGCTGATCGGCGTGGTCCAGGACTATCCGATCCACCTGTTCAGCCATCAGCGCCCGGGCCTGGATCCGCGCGAGAACGCGCGCCATCTGTGGCCGACCCTGGCCACCGGCGTGGTCTCCACCTGCATCGCCTACGTCACCTTCCTGTTCTCCGGCGTGGACGGCCTGCGCCAGCTGGCGGTGTTCACCATCGCCGGCCTGCTGGTGGCGGCGTTGACCACGCGCCTGCTGCTGCCGGCGCTGATCGATCCGTCGCCGCGCGACCATGCCGACTCGCCGATGCTGGAGCGGCTGTGGCGCGGCATCGCGCGGCTGCCGCGGCCGCGCTGGTCGCTGCTGCCGCTGGCCCTGCTGGCGGCCGCGGTCATCGTGTTCGCGCCGGGGCCGTTCTGGCAGAACGACCTGTCCAAGCTGACCCCGGTGCCGGCCGAGGGCCTGGCCCGCGACGCGCATCTGCGCCAGGAACTGGGCGCGCCGGACGTGCGCTACGTGCTGGCCCTGCCGGCCGCCTCCGCCGATGCCGCGCTGGCCGCGTCCGAACGCCTGCGCCCGCGCCTGGACGCGCTGGTGGCGCAGGGCGAACTGGCCGGCTACGACATGGCCGCGCGCTACCTGCCCAGCGCCGCCACCCAGCGCCGGCGCCAGGCCGCCTTGCCCGATGCGACGCAGGCGCAGGCGATCACCGCTGCCGCGGTCGCCGCCACGCCGTTCCGCGCCGACGCCTTCGCCCCGTTCCTGGCCGACCTGCAACGCGCGCGCAGTGCGCCGCTGCTGACCGCGCGCGAATTGCACGGCACGCCGCTGGCGACCACCGTCGGCGGCCTGCTGCTGGAGCGCCCGGACCGCGCCACCGCGCTGGTATCGCTGACCGGGCTGCGCGATCCGGCGCAGCTGGCGCGCGCGGTGCAGGGCAGCGGCGCGCAATTGCTGGACCTGAAGGACGCCTCCGAATCGCTGGTCGCCGCCTACCGCGGCCGCGTGCTCGCCGCGCTGGGCGTGGCCGCGGTGCTGCTGGCGCTGACCGTGGCGATCGCCTTGCGCACGCCGCGGCGGATCGCGCGGGTGTTGCTGCCGATGGCGCTGACCACGCTGCTGATCCTGGCGATCCTGCGCGGCTGCGGCGTCGAACTGAACCTGTTCCACCTGATCGCGCTGATCCTGGCCGCCGGCCTGGGCCTGGACTACGCGCTGTTCTTCGATCACGCCGGCGACGACCGCGCCGACCAGTTGCGCACCCTGCATGCGCTGATCGTGTGCAGCCTGATGACCCTGCTGGTGTTCGCGCTGCTGGCCGCCTCGAGCATCCCGGTGCTGCGCGCGATCGGCAGCACGGTGGCCCTGGGCGTGCTGTTCAACTTCGTGCTGGCGCTGCTGATTTCGCGCGAGACCGCCAGCGAAGCCCAGGAGAGCCGCCATGCACACTGAGTCCTTGCACGGGCGCGAGGCGATTGCCGCGCTGGTGCCGCACCAGGGCCTGATGTGCCTGTGGGACGAGGTGGTGGCCTGGGACGCGCAGTGCATCGTGCTGCGCAGCGGCGCGCATCGCCATGCCGCGCATCCGCTGCGCAGCGGCGGCCGCCTGCGCGCGCTGCACCTGTGCGAATACGGCGCGCAGGCGATGGCGGTGCACGGTGGCCTGCTCGGCCGCGCCGCCGGCACGCCGGTGCGCCCGGGCATGCTGGTGGCGCTGCGCGCGGTGCAGTTGCACGTCAGCGAGCTGCAGGACCTGGCCGGGCCGATCGAAGGCGAGGCCGAGGTGCTGCTGCAGGCCGAGGACAGCCAGCAGTACGCCTTCCGCATCGTGCATGCCGGGCAACTGCTGGCCGAGGGCCGCGCCACGGTGATGCTGGGCGCGGCGTAGCGGCGCCCGGTGCCGATCATGCAGGAAGAACGTCTCGGATGAAGGCGCTGAGAGCACCCAAACCGGGCGATCTTTTCTATATCCCCGCCGTCGATGCCGCCGATGCGCCCGGCTTCGTGATCGCGCGCTACATCGAGCGCATACCGCCCGCGCTCGGTCATCTGATCGAGGTTTTCGCCGATTTCCATACGCAGATCCCGGCGTCCATCGCCCAGGTGGATACGTCGCGCCGCCTGTTCAGGCCGATCTTCTGCAGCCTGCGGTTTTCGGCGATCCCGCGCTGGAAGATCCTCTTCAGCGATCCTGCCTACGAAAAATCCGACTCCCGTTACGATGCCATCCAGTTCGCCTTCGAAGGAAGCATCTGGATCGGAGGGACCAGCCATCCGGCCACCGCGGAGCGGCTTGCCGGCATCGAACCATCGATCTGCTGGCGGATGGACCATCTGATGTTCCGCGTCATTGCGCACTTGCGCGGCGCCATCGCCGAGAACGCATGCATGGAGTACTTCGCCCTGCCGGAAGACCTGCGCGTGGATAGCGAGGTTGCGCTTGAGCGGGTAGGAAAGGCTGCGCACAACATGCAGACGCTGTTCGGCAGCAAATAGCCGATCGCCCGATTCCGGCGCCGCAAGATGCATCCGCCGCAGATCGGATGCGCGCCCGGCGGGTGCCGGTGACCCTGCACGTCGCCGTGTTCTACGATGAAGGGTCACGCAGCCAACGCAATACGGAGAATGTGCGCATGACCGATCCTTCGACGAAACGCCGCGCCCTGGTCACCGGCGGCAGCGGCGACCTTGGCGGTGCGATCTGCCGGCGCCTGGCCGCGGACGGGCTGCACGTGATCGTGCACGCCAACGCCAATGTCGCGCGGGCCGCGGCGGTGGTGGAGGCGATCGCCGCCGCCGGCGGCAGCGCCGAGGCGGTGGCGTTCGACGTGGCCGATGCCGAGGCCAGCGCGCAGGCGCTGGCGACGCTGCTGGAGGCCGGCCCGATCCAGGTGCTGGTCAACAATGCCGGCATCCACGACGACGCGCCGATGGCGGGCATGACCGCGACGCAGTGGCACAGCGTCATCGACGTCTCGCTGCACGGTTTCTTCCACGTCACCCAGCCGCTGCTGCTGCCGATGGCGCGCACGCGCTGGGGTCGCATCGTCAGCGTGTCCTCGGTGGCGGCGGTGCTGGGCAACCGTGGGCAGACCAACTACGCCGCGGCCAAGGCCGCGCTGCACGGTGCCAGCATGTCGCTGGCGCGGGAGATGGCCAGCCGCGGGATCAGCGTCAACGTGGTCGCGCCGGGCGTGATCCAGGGCGCGATGGCCGACAGTGCCTTCCCGCCGGAGGCGATCAAGCAGATGGTCCCCGCCGGGCGCCCGGGCAAGCCGGAGGAAGTGGCGGCGCTGGTCGCCTTCCTGTGCTCGGACGCGGCTGCCTACATCAACGGCCAGGTCATCGGCATCAACGGCGGCATGGGCTGACGGCGGTGCGCGCGGCGCGCCGCCACACCGGCGGCGCAACCGCGGCCGACGCTCAGCGGCAGACGAAGCTGGACGCCGCCTCCACGTCGCCGCCGACGTAGCGCGCGACCTGCGGATACGGACACAGCGGGCGGCTGCGCTGGCTGCTCCAACTGGCCGGCACCTCGGCGTTGGGCGCGTCGCTGCCGCTGCCGCGTGCGCTGGCGACGATCGCATCCGGCGCCTGGCCCTGCTCGACCCAGGCGACCAGCGGGGTCAGCGCATCGAACTGATCGGTGGACGGCCCGCCGGCGCAATGGGCCATCGCCGGCACCGCGAACAGGCGCGCGTAGCTGGCGGCATCGGCATCGGTCGCGCGCAGGCGGTCGTACCAGGCCGCGGTATCGGCGAAGGAGAAGATGCCGTCGCCGGTGCCGTGGTAG
>JBEVKG010000309.1:0-5854 GCA_040509765.1 Xanthomonas sp. | reverse complement strand
GTCCCGATTGCCGGCAGGGCAGGGCCACGCGCGCGGGGACAAAAAAGACGCGGACCCTGCGGTCCGCGCCTTCGGGGTGTCGCCGTGCCGGCGCGCGCCGGCACGGGCGAGACGCCGGCTTACTTCATGTTCTGCGCCCAGTAGGCTTCGATCTGCTTGACCAGCGGCTCCGGCAGCGGCACGTAGTCCAGCGCCTTGGCCTGCGCCTGGCCCTGCTCGAACGACCACTTGAAGAAGTCCAGCGCGGCCTTCGAGGACGCCGGCTTCTTGGCCTTCTTGTACATGATGGCCCAGGTGGTGGCGGTGATCGGCCACGCGTCCTGACCCGGCGCGTTGGTCATGATCAGGTTGAAGTCCTTGGCCGACTTCCAGTCCGCGGTGGCGGCGGCGGCGGAGAAGGTCTTGTCGTCCGGCATCACGAAACGGCCGGCGGCGTTCTTCATGCCGGCGTAGCTGAGCTTGTTCTGCAGCGCGTAGGCGTACTCGACGTAGCCGATGCCGCCGCGGATCTGCTTGACGTAGGCGGCCACGCCTTCGTTGCCCTTGCCGCCGATGCCGGCCGGCCACTGCACGGCGGTGCCTTCGCCGACCTTGCTCTTCCACTCCGGGCTGACCTTGGACAGGTAGTTGGTGAAGTTGAAGCTGGTGCCCGAACCGTCGGAGCGGTGCACGATGGTGATCTTCAGGTCGGGCAGGGCCAGGCCCGGGTTCAGCGCGGCGATCGCCGGGTCGTTCCACTTGCTGATCTTGCCCAGGAAGATGTTGGCCAGCGTGGTGCCGTCGAGCTTCATCGCGCCCGGGGCCACGCCCGCCACGTTGAACACCGGCACGATGCCGCCGATCACGACCGGGAACTGGCCCAGGCCGAACTTGTCCAGCTCCGCGCCGCTCAGCGGCTTGTCGGAGGCGCCGAAATCGACCGTGGCCGCCTGGATCTGCGCGATGCCGCCGCCGGAACCGATCGACTGGTAGTTGACGCGGTTGCCGCTTTTCTCGGCATAGGCAGCCGACCACTTCGACAGCACCGGATAGACGAAGCTGGAGCCTGCGCCGGTGACATCGGTGGCTTGCGCCGCGAGCGAAAACGAAGCGACCGCGGCGGCTGCCAGCAGTCGGAGCTTGAGGGAACGCATCGGGAGAACTCCTGGAATAGGTGGGAAGCCGGCACCCCTGCCGGCATCGGCTGCATTCCAAGACTTTTTCATGAACGTCTGAAGAAAATCAGATGTCAGTCCGGTGACAGCCTTGCCGGACGGGGATGCCTTCGTTCCGACACGAAGCTGACTCAAAACCGTCATGTCTTTGACGGAATCTTTACAAATGGTCGGGCCATCGCACTGGGGCCGCACCGCACCCATACCACCCTGCCACCACCCATCGGAGACATCCTAATGCGTTCCCATCTTCTCGCCACGGCGATCCTCGCCAGCCTCGGCCTCGCGTCGGCGCCGCAGGCGTTCGCGGCGAAGGCCAAGGCCAGCAGCAACCCGCCCGCCGTCAGCGCTGCCCAGCTGCAGCAGCTGCAGGCCCAGATCGAAGCGCTGCAGACCCAGGTCCAGCAGTTGCAGGCGCAGTCGGAAGCCTTGCAGGCGCAGTCCGACGCGCAGTCGGAAGTGAATGTCGTGCAGGCCCAGGCAACCGAAACGGCGCAGGCCAGCGCCGCCAAGGTCGACAAGCTTGCCAAGCTGGTCAACGACAACAAGATCGGCGGCCGCATGTTCTTCGATCTGACCAACATCGACCGCACCAGCGGCGGCGCCAAGACCGCCGCCAGCGGCACCGGTCTGGACGTCAAGCGTTTCTACCTGACCGTCGACCACAGCTTCAACGAGATCTGGTCGGCCAACCTGACCACCGATTTCCAGTACAGCTCGGCGCTCTCCAACACCCAGCTGTTCGTCAAGAAGGCCTACGTGCAGGGCAAGTTCGACGACGCCTTCGCGCTGCGCATCGGTGCCGCCGACATGCCGTGGGTGCCGTTCGTCGAGAAGTTCTACGGCTACCGTTACGTCGAGAACACTCTGACCGACCGCCTGAAGTACGCCAACTCCTCCGACTGGGGCCTGCACGCTTTCGGCGACCTGGGCTCGCAGGTCAACTACGCGATGTCGGTGGTCAACGGTGCCGGCTACAAGAACCCGACCCGCGGCAAGGGCATGGACGTGGAAGGCCGCGTCGCCTACATGCCGATGCAGAACCTGGCCATCGCCGTCGGCGCCTACTCGGGCAAGCTGGGCAAGGAAACCGACATCCTCGACGCGCAGCACGACTACACCCGCGCCGATGCGATGGTCGCCTACGCCGATTCCAACTTCCGTCTGGGCGGCGAGTACTTCCAGGCCAAGAACCTCAACAACGTGCTGACCCCGGCCACCGACAAGTCCAGCGGCTGGTCGGTGTGGGGCAGCGTGGCGCTGACCGACGGCGGCATCAACGCCTTCGCCCGCTACGACAAGACCGACCTGAGCAAGACCCTCGACCCGACCCTGGCCGACAAGTACTGGAACGTCGGCGTCGAGTTCCCGGTGCTGAAGAACCTGAAGCTGGCGACCGTGTACAAGTACACGCACCAGGACAACGCCAGCAGGAAGACCGACGTGGAAACCAAGGAATTCGGCGTCTGGGGCGACCTGTCGTTCTGAGTCGCGGACCTTCCCGCACGGTGTACGAAAGGCGGCGCGCATGCGCCGCCTTTCTTTTGGGCGGTGTGATCGCCAAGGCTCCCGCAATGGGCGCGGGCCGGGGTGGCTTTCACGGTTCGCGTCGACAGCCGTGGACGATGCGGTGAATTGTGCGGCGCAGCACTTGTCATCGACGATGCGCCTTCCTACTGTCGACCCATGCTCGCCCGTCTGTCCATGCTGATGTTGACCGCGTTGCTGGCGCTGTCCGCGATCCGTGCAGGATCGGTCGTGGCGGTGGCACCGGCGGCGTGCGCGGGTGCCTGCGCCAGCGATGCCGACGTGGTGCTGCCTGAGCTGGCCGCGCCTGCCGCCGATGCCGATGCGCACGACGCCCCCCTGGCGGTCGCGCCGCCGCTGCTCGCGCGGGCGATCCTGATCCGGCCTGCCTTGCCGGCGCCACCGGCAGCGCCTTGCCGCAGCTACCGCCGCCCCGCGCTGCGTCCTCCATCCCGGGCCTGACGCCGGCACCGCCGCTGGCGGTGCCGATCCTCCTGTGCTGTTTGCGTCTGCGTCGTGCCGCGTGCGGTACGGCCGCTCTCCCCCTGTGCCTGGAGATACCCCCATGCAACGTTTGCTCGACGGCTTCCGCCACTTCCGCAACGAGGTCTATCCCCGCCAACGCGGGCTGTTCCGGCAACTCGCCGCCGGCCAGACCCCGCACACGCTGTTCATCACCTGCGCCGATTCGCGGGTGATGCCGGAACTGATGTTCGCCGCGCAGCCCGGCGAGCTGTTCGTCTACCGCAACATCGGCAACGTGGTGCCGCCTTACTCGCAGCACGTGAGCGGCGTGGTCGCGGCGATCGAGTACGCGGTGGCGGTGCTGCAGGTCGAGCACATCGTGATCTGCGGCCACACCGATTGCGGCGCGATGAAGGCGGTGCTCAATCCCGCCGCACTGCAGGACGTGCCGACCGTGGCGGCCTGGCTCAAGCACACCGACAGCGCGCGCCAGGTCGCCGCGCAGCACGGCCATGCCGCACATGCCGAGGATGCGCTGCACTGCCTGACCGAGGAGAACGTGGTGGCGCAGCTGGACCACCTGCGCACGCAGCCGGTGGTGGCGGCGCGGCTGGCGCGCGGCGCGCTGCGCATCCACGGCTGGATCTACGACATCGGCCATGGCGAGATCCGCGCCTTCGACGCGGAGCAGGGCCGTTTCGTGCCGCTGCTGCCGGAAGCGGGCCGGCGTCCGCCCGATGCCACGCCGCCGCCGCGCCTGGCGCCGGTCCTGCGCAACGTCGCCGTCTGAGGAGCCGCCCATGCACACGATGACAGAGCACGCTCCGGTCGGCGCCTCCGCGCCGGCCCGTTACTTGCGCGGCGGCGCCTTCGGCCGCGACCTGCTGGCCTCGGTGGTGGTCTTCCTGGTCGCCTTGCCGTTGTGCATGGGCATCGCCATCGCGTCGGGCATGCCGCCGGCCGCCGGCCTGATCACCGGCATCGTCGGCGGCCTAGTGGTGGGGCTGATCGCCGGCTCGCCGCTGCAGGTCAGCGGCCCGGCGGCAGGATTGGCGGTGCTGGTGTTCGAACTGGTCCGCGCGCACGGGGTGGCGGCGCTGGGGCCGGTGATCCTGCTGGCCGGCGCGATCCAGTTGGTGGCGGGGGTGTGTCGCGCCGGCGTGTGGTTCCGCATGACCTCGCCGGCGGTGGTCGCCGGCATGCTGTCGGGCATCGGCATCCTGATCGTCGCCTCGCAGTCGCACGTGCTGCTGGATGCGGCGCCGAAGGCGCGCGGCCTGGAGAACTTCGTCGCGTTGCCGGCGGCGCTGTGGCGCGCGCTGGACGCCGGCGTGGGCCGTGCCGCCTTGCTGGTCGGCCTGGGCACCATCGCGATCATGCTGGCGTGGGAGCGATTGCGTCCGCAGCGCCTGCGCTTGGTGCCCGGCGCCTTGCTGGCGGTGGTGGCGATGACCGCGCTGGTGCAGGCGCAGGCGCTGGACGTGCGCAAGGTCGACGTGCCGGCCAACCTGCTCTCGGCGATCCGGGTGCCGAGCCTGGACGACATGCTCGGCGTGCTCGATGCCACGCTGCTGCTGTCGGCGCTCACCTTCGCCTTCATCGCCAGCGCCGAGACCCTGCTGTCGGCGGCGGCGGTGGACCGCATGCACCAGGGGCCGCGGACCCGGTACGACCGCGAACTGGCTGCACAGGGCGTGGGCAACATGCTGTGCGGTTTGCTCGGCGCCTTGCCGATGACCGGCGTGATCGTACGCAGCGCCGCCAACGTGCAGGCCGGCGCGGCCACCCGCGTCTCCACCATGCTGCACGCGGGCTGGTTGCTGGTGTTCGCGCTGCTGTTGCCGTGGCTGCTGCGGATGACCCCGGTGGCGTGCCTGGCCGGCATCCTGGTCTACACCGGGCTGAAGATGGTCAAGCTGGGGCAGGTGCGGGAACTGGCCGCGTACGGCCGCGGCACCGCCGCGATCTACCTGGCGACGACCTTCGCCATCGTCGCCACCGATCTGCTGACCGGCGTGCTGATCGGTTTTGCGTTGTCGCTGCTGCGGCTGGCGCTGCAGCAATCGCGGCTGAAGGTCGGGGTGCACGCGCACGAAGACGCCGGTGCCGAGGGCGCCGGTGCCGGCAAGTTGCGCCTGTCGCTGGAGGGCTCGGCCACCTTCCTGCGCGTGCCGACGATGGCGAGGACCCTGGAGCGGCTGCCGCCGAACACCGAATTGCACCTGGACGTGGCGCGGCTGCGCCATGTCGACCACGCGTGCCTGGAACTGCTGCGCGACTGGAGCCGCAACGCCGCCGCCCGCGGCTGCGCGCTGGTGGTGGACTGGAGGGAACTGGACCGGCGCGTGGAAGGACAGCGCGCGGCGTAATCGGCGGCGTGGCCGGCAGTGGCTCCGGTGAGCGATTCGAAGATCTGTAGGAGCGGTTTCAACCGCGACGAGCAGGCGAGGCAGTGTCGGCGGCGGAGAATGTCGCGGCTGAAGCCGCTCCTACAAGTGCTGCATCCAGCGAGCGTTTCGGTGGGGTGTAGGAGCGGTTTCAACCGCGACGAACGCAGCGGCGGACGTCGCGTGCCGTACACGTTGCCGGAGCCGACGACCAACAGCCCGTGCCGGACAAAGCTCCAGACCATGGCAAGCCGCTCAACCCGGCGTCTTGTCCTTGTACCGGCACAGGTCGCGGATCGCGCACTGCGGGCAGTCGGGCTT
>JBEVKG010000308.1:0-19607 GCA_040509765.1 Xanthomonas sp. | reverse complement strand
ACCCTCACCCCAACCCCTCTCCCGGGGGGAGAGGGGCTTTGGCCGGCTGCATTACTGCAGCTACCACATTGGTTGCACGGCTCTATGGCTAGGCTTGGCGCCCCTGCCCTTGCCTGGTCGCCGCCATGTCGCTGATTCCGCCGCCCGCCCCCGTTCCCGCCCTGCCCTTGCGCGACCGTGTGGTGCTGGTCACCGGCGGTGCCCAGGGCATCGGTCGCGGTGTGGTGCAGGCGGTGCTGGGCGCTGGCGGCAACGTCGCGTTCGGCGATCTCGACGCCGATGCCGGACGTGCCTGCGTGGCCGAGCTGGACGCCGGCGAACGCCTGCTGTTCCGGCGCGTCGACGTGGCCGCCGAGGCCAGCGTGCGCCGCTTCGTCGATGCCGCGCTGGCCCGGTTCGGCCGCATCGACGGGCTGGTCAACAATGCCGGCATCGCCGATCCGCACAGCGGACCGCTGGAGCGGCTGTCGCTGCGCGACTGGAACCGGCGGCTCGGGGCGAGCCTGGGCGGCGCGTTCCTGTGCAGCAAGCACGCCCTGCCGGCGCTGCGCGACAGCCGCGACGGCGGCGCCATCGTCAACATCGCCTCCACCCGCGCGCAGCAGTCCGAACCGGACAGCGAGGCCTACGCCGCGGCCAAGGGCGGGCTGCTGGCCTTCACCCACGCACTGGCGATCAGCGCCGGTCCGGCGGTGCGGGTCAACTGCATCAGCCCGGGGTGGATCGCCACCGAGGCCTGGCGCAAGCCGAACGCGCGGCGCACGCCGAAACTGTCGCGGCAGGACCATGCACAGCACCCGGCCGGGCGCGTCGGCGTGCCGCCGGACATCGGCGCGCTGGCGGTCTATCTGCTGTCGGCGCAGGCCGGCTTCATCACCGGCCAGGAGTTCGTGGTCGATGGCGGGATGACGCGCAAGATGCAGTACGCCTGAGGGCGTGGGATTGGGGAGTCGGGATTGGCGATTGGTTAAAGCGGCTGTTGCCTCCCCCGAAGGACCGAACGCACCATCCGGCCACTGGCTCGCTCCTCTGGCGAACGCCGTGCGTCTCGCAGTGCTCAGGCACTTCAAGCCAGGCCCGTTTCCCGGATCCGCGATTGGGAATGGGGCTGCGCTGGAGCGAATTCCTTTGAGGCGCTGAGGGGACGCGGCGGCATGCAGCGAGCAGAAGCCCAACTCGCAGAGCACGCGCTTCGGTCAGTCGCGAGGCAGCCCGCCGTTACCAATCCCCAATCCCGACTCCCCAATCCCGCGGCGATCAGCCGCCCGCCTCCTCCAGCGGCTGCAACTGCGGGTCCAGCGCCACGCGCGCGTCGAAGACGAAGCAGCGGCCGTCGTAGCCTTCGCCGCCCACCTCCTCGAAGTAGCCGAGGATGCCGCCGTCCAGTTGCAGCACGTTGTCCATGCCGTCGGCGCGCATCCACAGTGCCGCTTTTTCGCAGCGGATGCCGCCGGTGCAGAAGCTGACCACGGTGGCGTCGGCCAGCGCCGCGCGATGCGGGGCCAGCGCCTCCGGCAGGTCGGTGAACTTGACGATCGGCAGGGTCAGCGCGCCGGCGAAGGTGCCGTAGACCACTTCCTGCGCATTGCGCGTGTCCAGCAGCACCACGCGCCGGCCGGCGTCGTCGTGGCCCTGGCGCAACCACCGCTGCAGCGTGGCCGGCGCCACCGCCGGCGCGCGCGCCGCGTCCAGCGGCGAGGCGGCGTCGCGGCGGAAGCTGATGATCTCCGGCTTGACCTTGACCTTCAGCCGCGCGAACGGCTGCTGTGCGCTGGCGCTGGTCTTGATGCGCAGATCGGCGAAGCGCGGGTCGGCGCGCAGCTGCGCGTAAAAGGCGTCGATCGCCACTGGCGCGCCCGCCAGGAACAGGTTGATGCCCTCGCCCGCCACCAGCACCGTGCCGCGCAGGTCGCTGTCCTGCGCCCAGGCGTGCAACTGCGCGGCGAGCGCGTCGGGGTCGGCGATGGCGACGAAGTGGTAGGCGGCGGTGTTGGCGATCATCGGCGCATTTTAAGGCCTGCGACGCACGACGGCGGCAGGGACACGGCTGCCCTGCCATGCCATGCACCGGCACGTCGGAGCGGCGCGCCAGGGGGTTGCCTGAGCGCCGCCGGCGACGCCGCTAGCCGCGCAGCAGCAGGAACGGCAGCAGCACCAGCGAGGCCACCAGCAGCATGCCCAGCAGCGTGGCCAGCACGAACAGCGGGCGCTGCCGCAGCAGGCTGGCGAAGGTTTCGGCGCTGCCATCGCGCAGCGCCGCGGCACGCTCGGCGCGGGCGCGCTCGCCGCGCCTGGCCTGGTACTCGGCCAGCAGCGCCTTGGCCCGCGGCTGCTCGGCGTCCTCGCGCAGCCAGATGCCGCCGGCGGAGATGCCGAAGGTGCCGGCGCGGGTTTCGTAGTAGCCGATCCCGGCGTCGTCGAGCAGCGCGCAGACCTCGGCGCGTTCGTCGTCGGGCACGTGACGCAGGTTGAGCAGCAGTTTGGCCATGCGCCGATGATAGCCGCTGCGGCGATGCGCTACCCTTGCACGCCCTGCCCGCCGTGGACCTCCCGCATGCGTCGAATCCTGCTGCTGTTGAGCCTGTCGTTGCCGGCGTGGCTGCTGGGCGGCTGCACGCCGCCGGGTCCGCCGCCCGGCGGCAGCGTCGCCGCGTTCCAGGCCACCGACGAGCGTGTCGGCGACGGCGCCGAGGCCCACCCCGGCAGCCGGGTCACCGTGCACTACACCGGTTGGCTGTACGACGAGCACGCCAAGGACAAACGCGGCGAGAAGTTCGACGCCTCCGCCGACCACGGCCAGCCCTTCAGCTTCGTGCTCGGTGCCGGCCAGGTGATCCGCGGCTGGGACGAGGGCGTGGCCGGCATGCGCGTGGGCGGCAAGCGCCTGCTGATGCTGCCGTCGGACTACGGCTACGGCGCCAGTGGCGCCGGTGGGGTGATCCCGCCGGGCGCCTCGTTGGTGTTCGAGGTCGAACTGCTCGATGTCCAGCCGCGTTGAGCCGACTGCGCCGATGCCTATCGCCAAGCACGCCGCGCCGGTACGCGGCCGTCTCGCCATCGTCGGCGGCGGCCCGGCCGGGCTGATCGCCGCCGAGACCGCGCGCGCCGCCGGCGCCGAGGTCGACGTGTACGAGGCCAAGGGCTCGGTGGGACGCAAGTTCCTGATCGCCGGCAAGGGCGGCCTCAACCTGACCCACTCCGATCCGTTCGAGCGCTTCGTCACGCGCTATCGCGAGCGCACGAGCGCGGTCGGCGACTGGCTGGCCGATTTCGATGCCGACGCGCTGCGCGCCTGGGCGCAGGCGCAGGGCGTGGAGACCTACGTCGGCAGCTCCGGGCGGGTGTTCCCGCTGGACCGCAAGGCCGCGCCGCTGCTGCGCGGCTGGGTGCGGCGGCTGAAGGAGGCCGGGGTGCGCTTCCACGTGCAGCAGCGCTGGCTGGGCTGGGACGCGGACGGCGCGCTGCGCTTCGCCGGTGCCGACGGCGAGCAGCGCGTGCAGGCCGATGCCTGCGTGCTGGCGCTGGGCGGCGGCAGCTGGCCGCAGCTCGGGTCCGACGGCGCCTGGCAGGACACGCTGCGCGCGCGCGGCGTGGAGCTGGCGCCGCTGCAGCCGGCCAACTGCGGCTTCGACGTGGACTGGAGTGCGCATTTTCGCGAACGCCACGCCGGCGCGCCGCTGAAGCCGGTGATCGCGCACTGGCACGATGCGCAAGGCCGGGCGCAGTCGCTGCAGGGCGAATGCGTGGTCGGCGAGCACGGCATCGAGGGCAGCCTGATCTATGCATTGGCCGCGGACCTGCGCGAGGCGATTGCCGCACACGGCCCGGCCACGCTGTGGCTGGACCTGGCGCCCGGCCGCGCACTGCCGCGGCTGCAGGCCGAACTGGGCAAGCCGCGCGGCGGCCGCAGCTTCGGCGAGCACCTGCGGCGCCAGGCCGGCATCGACGGGGTCAAGGCGGCGCTGCTGTTCGAGATCCTCGGCAAGCAGGCCGGACAGGATCCGGCGCTGGCCGCGGCCACGCTCAAGCGCCTGCCACTGATCCTGCAACGCCCGCGTCCGCTGGCCGAGGCGATCAGCAGCGCCGGCGGCGTGCGTCTGGAGGCGCTGGATGCGCAGCTGATGCTGCAGGCCGTGCCCGGCACCTTCTGCGCCGGCGAGATGCTCGACTGGGAAGCGCCGACCGGCGGCTACCTGCTCACGGCGTGCTTCGCCAGCGGCCTGCGCGCCGGCCGCGGTGCGGTGGCCTGGCTGCAACGCGCCACGCGCTGAGCGGCGCCGGCACAGCGACTGGCCGGAATGGCCAGTGACCTTCGGGCCTGTCGTCGTCGCGGCCGCAGCCCGTATTCCTGCTCGGAAGTGGCGACCGCGGCTGTCTCGCGGTTCCAACTCACCTCCTGCCTGGAGCGACGCATGCGTCCATCGATCCTGTTCTGCGCACTTGGCCTGGCCGGCAACGTCGTGGCCGCGAGTGCCGCGCCCAGCACCAGCCCGAAGATCCGGCAGGTCGAGCATGGCCTGTTGCCGGCCGTGGTCACCCAGGACCAGGCGGGCGCGCAGCTGTCGCTGCTCGACCAGATGGACGCGCTGCACGTCCCGGGCGTGGCGATCGCGGTGATCCAGCGCGGCCGCGTCGCCTGGGCCAAGGGCTATGGCGTCACCGCCACCGGCGGGGCCGCGGTCGATGCCAGGACCCTGTTCCAGGCCGGCTCGGTGAGCAAGCCGGTTGCGGCGATGGCGGCCTTGTCCCTGGTCCAGGACGGACGCGTGGCGCTGGACGCCCCGGTCAATGCGCGCCTGACCTCATGGACCCTGCCCGATTCCGCCGACAGCCACGACCATCCGGTGACTCTGCGTCAGTTGCTGTCGCACACCGCCGGCACCAGCGTGCACGGTTTCGACGGCTACGCCCGCGGCGCCGCCGTCCCCACCCTGCAGCAGGTGCTCGACGGCCAGGCGCCCGCGAACTCGGCGCCGGTGCGGGTGGAGGCGCCGGTCGGGGTGCGCTACCGCTATTCGGGCGGCGGCTACACGGTGATGCAACAATTGCTGATCGACGTCGGCGGGCAGGATTTTCCGACGCTGCTGCAGCAGCGCGTGCTGGCGCCGCTGCGCATGCGCGCCAGCAGTTTCCGCCAACCCCTGCCCGCACGCGATCTGGCGCACGCAGCGCAACCGCACGATGCCAATGGCGCACCGGTGGCAGGCGGTCCGCACACTTACCCGGAACTGGCCGCGGCCGGCCTGTGGACCAACGCGCAGGACCTGGCGCGCTATGCGATCGAACTGTGCGCTGCGCAGGCCGGTCGCGGCCGCGTGCTGTCCGCCGCCAGCGCACGCGCCATGATGACCCCGGTGCGGGACGGCTACGGCCTGGGCCTGAACATCGGCGGCGCCAGCGCGCGCAAGTACGTCTATCACGACGGCTCCAACGCCGGCTACAAGGCCACGCTGGTGGTGTATCCGCAGGGATGCGATGGCGCCGTGGTGCTGAGCAACGGCGACCAAGGCTACCAGTTGGGCCTGGAGATCGTGCGCGCTGTCGCCGCCGCCTATGCCTGGCCGGACTTCCAGCCGGTCCGGCGCACCGCCGTCACGCTGGACATCGCCGCGCAACGGCGCTTCGTCGGCAGCTTCGCCATTCCCGAGCTGGGCACGTTCCAGATCCGCGAAGCGCAGGGCCGCCTGCTGGTGGAACTGCGCAAGGACCAGGCCTACCCACTGATTCCCGCGTCGGATCACGCATTCTTCCTGAGCGCGCAGGACATCGTCATCCGCTTCGATACGCCCGGCGATGCCGACCAGGGCACGCTCGACGCCGATGGCGGGCACTATCCATTCCGGCGCGTGGCCGCGGACACCCCATCGTAGCCAGCGCCGGCATCACGCCGGCGGACCGCGCTCAGAGGGTTGCGATCTGCACCCGCGCCTGCGGATCGCGCTTGGCCACGTACATGGCCTCGTCGGCGCGCTGGGTGAGCAGGACCGGGTCGAAGCCGGGCCCGGTCTGCACGGCGATGCCGATGCTCGGTTGCAGCGGCAGCGCCCGGCCGCTGACCACGCAACCGTCCGCACAGGCCTCCATGATCCGCGCCGCTGCGGCCAGCACTTCGTGCCTGGCGTCGGCCAGCCCTTCCAGCAGGACCACGAACTCGTCGCCGCCCAGCCGGGCGATGCTGTCCTGCCCGCGCAGGCAGCGCTGCAGCAACTGCGCGAAATGCACCAGCAACGCGTCGCCGACGTGATGGCCGAAGCGGTCGTTGACGCTCTTGAAGTCGTTCAGATCCAGGAACATGACCGCCACCTGGCCCTGGCTGCGGCGCTCGTTCATGCGCCGCCGCAGCGCCTGGTTCCAGGCCATCCGGTTCGGCAGCCCGGTCAGCTCGTCGCGCAGCGCACGTTCTTCCAGCAAGCGCGCCAGCCGGGTCTGCCCGGTGATGTCGCTGATCATCAGGTGCAGCCCGACCCGTTGCGGTGCCAGCGCCACGTCCGGGATCAGACTGAAGTGCATGATCCGCGGGGTATCGGCGGCATCGCACAGCTCGGCGTCGAACTGTGCCGGCACGCCCTGCAGCGCCGTCGGCAGATGCGGTTGCAGCAAGGCCAGCTGCTGCGGATCCAGCACCTCGTGCACGCGGCGGCCGACGATGCGCTCCGGTGCCAGCGCGAACCAATCCGCGTACGGCCGGTTGACGAACTGGTAGCGCAGGTCGCGATCGAGGTAGGCGATCAGCGCCGGCGCGTTGTCGGCGATGGTGCGCAGCTGCGCCTCGCTGTCGCGCAGGCGGTGTTCGGACAGGTGCTGCTCGGTGACGTCCTGGATATGGGTGACGAAGTGCAGCGGACGCTGCTGTTCGTCGCGCACCAACGACACCGCCAGGCGCGCTCGCACGGTATGGCCGTCGCGGTGGCGGTAACGCTTTTCGGTGCGGTAGTCGCTGCTGCGGCCGGCGATCAACGCAGCCACCTGTTCCAGGTCTTCGGCCAGGTCATCGGGATGGGTCAGATCCTGGAAACGCAGCTCCAGCAACTCCGCGCGGCTGTAGCCGAACATCGCGCACAAGGCGTCGTTGACCTCCAGCCAGCGTCCCTCCAACGACACCAGCGCCATGCCGTGCGCGGCCGCCGAAAACGCGCCGGAGAAGCGCTGCCCGGCCAGCAGCGCCGCTTGCGAGGCCGCGCGTTCGGCGCTGACGTCGCGCATCACGCAGACCGCGCCCAGTCCCCGCGCATCGCCGCCGTACAGCCGTTCCGCGTTGCACAGCACGCTGCGCGGCGCCTGCCCCTTGGCGGCGATCACGATCTCCGCGTCGCGCACCGATTCGCCACGCCAGGCCCGAACCAGCGGCACCTCGTCGCTGGTCAACAGGCGCTGGCCGCTGGCGTCGAACAGGTCGAAGTACTGCGCCCACTGTTCGGGCGGCAAGGCACGCGGATCGGTCCCATGCCAGTGCCGCGCGACCTGGTTGAACTCGCCCAGCGTGCCATCGGCCAGGCACGACACCACCCCGTCGGGCATGGTCTCCAGCAGCAGGCTCAGGGTCTTGGCCTGGTCATAGGCGATCCGCGCGTCGCGCCGCGCTTCCAGCTGCGCGGTGACCTGCCTGGCCAGCCGCTGCAGCCCCTCGCGCTGGCGCGCGTCCAGTTGCCGGGGCCGCACGTCGATCACGCACAGGGTGCCGTAGCTGTAGCCCTGGTCGCCGAGCAGCGGCATGCCGGCATAGAAGCGCAGGTGCGGCGCACCGCATACCAGCGGGTTGCGCGCGAAGCGCGGGTCCAGCGTGGTGTCCGGCACCTCCAGCAACTGCGGCGACAGCAAGGCATACGTGCAGAAGGCCAGCTCGCGCGGATAGCCGGTGGTCCCGGCGGGCAGGCCGCAGCTCGCCTTGAGCCACTGCCGGCGTTCGTCGATCAGCGAGATCAGCGCGATCGGCACCTCGCACAGCTGGCTGGTCAGCCAGATCAGGTCGTCGAAGGCAGGCTCGCTCCCGGTATCCAGCATTCCCAGCTCGGCCAGCGCACGCAGGCGCGCCGCTTCGTCGGCGGGCAGCGGCGCGGCAGCGACGTCGGGGACCGGAGGTAGGTTCATGCGCGGCACGCGAGGGCAGGAACCGGCACGATAACGGGCGGCGGCGACGATGGCGAGCGTGCCGAAATTGCGGCAGCGCAAAAACCCAGCAGATGCCTGCGAGGCACCGTAGTTGCCGGCGTGCGGACCATCCCATTCCCGTGCCCGGACGCAGCGTTGGCGCACTGGCCGCAGCGCCGGCCGCACCGCTCACGCCGTCGTGCTGCGCTTCTCCATGAACACGCAAGCCAGGGCGATCCCGCTGGGGTGCGGATAGTGCCCCTCGCGCACCAGCGTATAGCCCTGCGCACGGTAGAACGCCACCGCGTTCAGCGCAGCGGCGAGATGGATGCGCGGACACGGCGCCAGGCGCAACTCCAGTGCCTGCAGCAGGCGCCGCCCGAGGCCGCTGCCGCGCAGCGCCGGCTCCACGAACAGGCCATCGATCTCGGCTGCGTCCAGGTCGGCGACACCGAATCCGAGCACGCGGCCATCGGCGTCCTCGGCGACGATGGCCGCGCCGGCGGCGACCAGGTCGCGGGAAGACGCCGGCGCCGGCGCCAGGGACCAGCGCGCGATCACCTCCGGCGGGTAGTGGCTGCTGCACACCTCGCGGACGCAGCGGGTGCGCAGCGCCCACAGCACCGGGATGTCCTGCGGCAGCGCCGGCCGCAACCGCGCTGGCGCCGCGTCGCTCATTGCGACTTGCTGTCGCGCAGGCGGCGGATGCGCTCCGGCGGCTGGAACGAGTCGCTGCGCGCGTCGCCCCAGTAGTCGTGGAAGACCGCATGGTCGGGCACGGTGCGCAGCAGTTCGCCCGGCTCCAGGTAGCGGTACAGCGAGGCCAGCGAGCGGATCTCCACTTGCGAGATGCGGCGCAGGATGTGTTCCGGCCCGAGCTGCGAGGGATGCGTCAGCCCGGCGGCGCCGAGCAGTTCGCGCAGCGCCTTGAGCGTATTGGCGTGGTAGTGCGCGACCCGGGTGGCCTTGTCGGTGGGATCCAGATGCTGCCAGCGGCGCCGGTCCTGGGTGGCGATGCCGGTCGGGCAGCGGTCGCTGTGGCAGCTCAGCGACTGGATGCAGCCCAGCGCGAACATGAAGCCGCGCCCGGCATTGCACCAGTCCGCGCCCAGCGCCAGGGTGCGCGCGATGTCGAAGGCGCTGGTGATCTTGCCGGCGGCGCCGAGCTTGATCCGCTCGCGGATGTCCAGCCCGACCAGGGTGTTGTGCACCAGCAGCAGGGCCTCGTGCATCGGCACGCCGACATGGTCGATGAATTCCGCCGGCGCCGCGCCGGTACCGCCCTCGGCGCCGTCGACGACGATGAAATCCGGATACAGGCCGCTTTCCTGCATCGCCTTGGCGATGGCGAACCACTCCCAGGGGTGGCCGATTGCCAGCTTGAAACCGGTGGGTTTGCCGCCGGAGAGTTCGCGCAGCCGGGCCACGAACTGCAGCAGTTCCAACGGCGTGGAGAACACCGAATGCCGCGACGGCGACACGCAGTCGCGGCCCATGGCGACGCCGCGGGTGGCGGCGATCTCGGCGCTGACCTTGGCCGCCGGCAGCACCCCGCCGTGGCCCGGCTTGGCGCCCTGCGAGAGCTTGATCTCGATCATCTTGACCTGCTCCAGCGTCGCGTTGGCGACGAAGCGTTGCGGGTCGAAGCGCCCTTCCTCGTCACGGCAGCCGAAGTAGCCCGAGCCGATCTCCCACACCAGGTCGCCGCCGCACTCGCGGTGGTAGGGCGAGATCGCGCCCTCGCCGGTGTCGTGGTAGAAGCCGCCCTGGCGCGCGCCGGCGTTGAGCGCGCGGATGGCGTTGGCCGACAGCGCGCCGAAGCTCATCGCCGAGATGTTGAACACGCTGGCCGCGTACGGCTGCGCGCAGCCGGCGCCGATGGTGACGCGGAAGTCGTGATCGGCGATCTCGCTGGTGGCCAGCGAGTGGTTGATCCACTCGTAGTCCGGGGCATAGGCGCTGCGCTGGGTACCGAACGGCACCACGTCCATCACGTTCTTGGCGCGCTGGTAGACCAGGGCGCGCTGCTGCCGCGAGAACGGCGCCTCCTCGATGTCGCTCTGCAGGAAGTACTGGCGCATCTCCGGGCCGACCGATTCCAGGCCGTAGCGGAAATGCGCCAGGATCGGATAGTTGCGGCGCAGGGTGCTGCGGCGCTGCAGCAGGTCCACGGTGCCCAGCACCGCCAGCACGGCGAAGGCGGCCACGCCCCAGCCCCACAGCGGCCAGATCGCGCACAGGGCGATGGACAGCGCCAGCAACAGGCAACTGGCGATATAGGCTAGGTAACGGTGCATCGCGTTCCTCGCAGGAGTCGGAAGCCGGCGAGTGTAGAGGGTGTCGCGGGCATGGCGTTGCAAGCGCTGCCGGATCCGCTCCGCGCCGGTACAGCTTGCGCAGGCCAGCCGCGCCGGTGGCGCGGGATCGCGCGCTCGCCGGGGGCGCCCTACAAGCGGTCGTCCACCGCCGAGCGCGGCCACACCGACTTGACGTCGTAGACCACCAGGCCGGGCGTGCCGAGCGCACGGATCTGCGCCGCGTCCAGGTCGCGGTAGGCCGCGTGCGCCACCGCCAGCACCACCGCGTCGTAGCGGCCGGGCACCGGTTCGGGCAACAGGTCCACGCCGTGCGCCTGCGCCGCCTGCGGATCGGCCCAGGGATCGCAGGCGTCGACGCGGGCGCCGGCGGCGGCCAGCGCCTGCACCAGTTCCAGCGCGCGGCTGTTGCGCAGGTCCGGGCAGTTCTCCTTGAAGGTGACGCCGAGCACCAGCACGGACGCATCGGCCATCGCCACGCCCTTGCCGGCCAGCAGCGCCTGCACCCGCGCGGCGACATGCGCGCCGACCCGGTTGTTGACCTGGCGCGCGGTGTGGATCAGGTCCGGGTGATAGCCCACGCTCTCGGACTTGTGCAGCAGGTAGTACGGATCCACGCCGATGCAGTGCCCCCCGACCAGGCCCGGCCGGAAAGGCAGGAAGTTCCATTTGGTGCCGGCCGCGTCCAGCACGTCCTGGGTGTCGATGCCCAGCCGGTCGAAGATCAGCGCCAGTTCGTTGACCAGGGCGATGTTGACGTCGCGCTGGATGTTCTCCACCACCTTGGCCGCCTCGGCCACGCGGATCGACGGTGCGCGCCAGGTACCGGCGGCGATGATGCCGGCGTACAGGGCGTCCACCGCGTCGGCGGCGGCCGGGTTCGAGCCGGAGGTGATCTTGCGGATGTCGGCCAGGCGCCGCTGGCGGTCGCCGGGGTTGACCCGCTCCGGGCTGTAGCCGCAATGGAAATCGACGTCGCAGCGCAATCCCGAGCCCTGCTCCAGCAGCGGCACGCAGACCTCTTCGGTGGTGCCCGGGTAGACGGTGGACTCGTAGATCACCAGGTCGCCGCGCTTGAGCACGCCGGCCAGCAGTTCGCTGGCCTGGCGCAGCGGTTGCAGGTCGGGCTGCTCGTGCGCATCGATCGGGGTCGGCACGGTGACGATGTACACGTTGCGGTCGCGCAGCGCAGCCGCGTCGTCGCTGTAGCGCAGGTGCACGCCGGCGCGCAGCTCCTCGGCCTCCAGCTCCAGGGTCTGGTCGTGCCCGGCGCGCAGTTGCGCCACGCGCTGCGCATCGATGTCGTAGCCGAGCGTGTCGTGGCGGGCGCCGAACGCCACCGCCAGCGGCAGGCCGACATAGCCGAGGCCGATCACGGCGATGCGCGGCGGCGCGGAATCGAACACGGGTGTGACAGGCATACCACTCCTTTGCAGGCGCCCACCGGTGAAGGTCGGCGGAAAACGTGACGGCGACGCCCGCGGGCGCGGACGGGTCCCCATGGTAAGCGGCGGCAGCAGCGGCACGCACCACGCCGTGCGCGCGCGCGTCTTCACGCACGCGGCCCGCCGCCTTCACCATGCTGCACGCGCGGTCGCCCAGCCTCGCGCCGTCGGCGCGGACCGGGCGTCTTGCCGCGCACACCACGCCAGCACGACCTCGCCTTTACGCGCGAAGCGCTAGGGTGGCGGAGCGGTTGGTGCTAGGGGGCACCGCCGCATCCTCTTTCCCTCTTACTCAAGGAGAACTCGCGTGAGTCACGCTCCGAGCTTGCTCGTGGATGTCGAAGCCGAATTGGCGCATTGGAAAGCGCTGCACGCGGCGGGCAAGCTGGGACCGCAGTCCTTCAGCGAGCATGCACGCCTCATCAAGATGGCCTGCGACGTCTTCCTGCAACTGCCACGCGAATCCAACGACGTGCGCTTGCAGCGCCTGCGCCAGCGCTACGACGCCGAACACCCCTGGCCGCGCATCGCCTGGAGCGACGCCGAAACCCTGGTCGTGGCCTGCTGGGCACGCCTCGACGGATCCGAGCAGCGCGACCACCATCCGGATCCGGCGCACACCCCGGCCTGATTCAGGAGGTCCGCCATGGCCCCGCCCGCCAACCGCGACAACGCCCACGATTCCCGGCAACGCAGCCACACGCCCGACAAGGTGCGCAACGACGACGCGCGGTGGAAGGATCGCGATCAACCCGACAGCGACCCCAAGCACGACCACGCCGATCCGGAACACGATTATCCACGCCCGGACGGCAGCGAGTAGGCACGTCACCACGCCCGCTGCGGCAGACCACGGTCGCCGCGGCGGCGCCCCTCCTGCCACCCCACCGCCCCCGGCCGTCAGCGCAGGCTCGACCCGCGCACGATGCAACGGCCGCTGAGCACCACCTTGCGGGTCGGCTGCGACGGCGCGTTCATCCGCTCCAGCAGCAACGACATCGCGGTCCGGCCCATCGCTTCCACCGGCTGTTCGATCACGGTGATGCCGGGTTCGACCAGATCGGTCCAGCTCTCGTTGTCGAAACCGGCCAGCGCCAGGTCCTGCGGAATGCGCAGCCCGGCGGCGCGCACGGCCTTCAGCGCGCCCATCAGCAGCAGGCTGTTGCTGGCCACCAGCGCATCCGGCCGCGGCGTCTGCGCCAGCCAGGCCTGGACTTCGGCGATCGCCGCCTCCGCGCTCGGCGCCACCTCGCGGTAGTCCGGCGCCAGGCCGTGCCCGCGCATCGCCTCCAGATAGCCGTCGCGGCGTTCGGCGGCGGTGCTGCTGGTCTTGCCGAACAGGCCGCCGATGCGGCGCACGCCGCGGCCGACCAGGTGATCGACCAGGGCCGCCATCGCCGCCGCATTGTCCAGGACCACGCTGTCGTGCGTGCCGCCCTTGCCGGCGCGATCCAGCAGCACCACCGGATGGTCGAAATTCAACTTGCCCAGTTGGCTCTGGGTGGTGCGGGTGGGGGCGAAGATCAGCCCGCTGACCCGCTCCTCCTGCATCAGTTGCAGATACAGCGCCTCGCGTTGCGGATCCTCGTCGGTATTGCACAGGATCACGCGCATGCCGGCGCGATAGGCCACATCCTCGACCGCGCGGATGGCGGCGGTGAAGAACGGATTGCGGATGTCGGCGACGATCAGGCCCACCACCCCGGAGTGCTGCGAGCGTAGCCGCCGCGCCATCAGGTTGGGGCGGTAGCCGGTCTCGCGCACCGCCGCCTCCACCCGCGCCCGCACCTCCTCGCTGACCGGGCCGTGGCCCAGTGCGCGCGACACCGTGGAGGTGGACACACCGGCGACCCGGGCCACGTCGTGAATGCTGACGCTCACTGGCAACGTTCCCTCATTTTTTCCATCTCAACCCCCTGTCGCGTGGCGTCCTCGGATACTAACACCGGGCTTTTCCGAAAGATTTGTGCACTGCACATTGACGACTGACTGGGAACGTTCCCACACTGCGCCCACTTGCTGCCCACCCCAAGGATTCCGCGTGCCCCAGACGCCCTCCTCCCCCCTGGTTTCCAGCGACCTGGTCCGGGTCGATGTCCAGGCCCGCGACAAGGCCGACGCGATCGCCCAGGCCGCGCAGCTGCTGGTCGCCGCCGGCTGCGTGCCGCCGGCCTACGAGGCCAGCATGCTGCGCCGCGAAGCCCTGGCCAACACCTTCCTGGGCCATGGCGTGGCGATCCCGCACTGCACCGGCGAAGACCGCCACCTGGTGCGCCGCGACGGCATCGCCGTGCTGCAGCTTCGCGACGGCGTGGAGTGGAATCCGGGCCAGACCACGCGCCTGGTGGTGGCCATCGCCGCCCAGTCCGACACCCACATCACCGTGCTGCGGCGCCTGACCCGCTTGATCCAGGACCCGCCGCAGCTGGAGGCGTTGTTCGCCAGCGACGACCCGCAGGCGATCGTCGCCGCGCTGAGCACGGATGCGGCCGCCGCCGCGCCCACCGCACCGGCCAGCGACCTGGCCGAGCGCTTCGACTGGACCGTGCGCTACCCCACCGGCCTGCACGCGCGCCCGGCCACCCGCTGGGTGGAGACGGCGCGCGGCTTCGCCGCCCGCATCCAGGTGCGCGCCGGCGACCAGGTCGGCGATGCCAAGAACCTGGTGTCGCTGCTGCAGCTTGGCCTGCATGCCGGCGACACGGTGACCATTTCGGCCGAGGGCCAGGACGCCGCCGCCGCGCTGGCGCAGCTGCGCAGCGTGATCGACGGCCTGACCGCGCAGGAGCAGGCCGACGCCGAGGCCGCCGCGCAGCGCCGCGCCGCACCGGTCGCCGGCTGGACCCCGCCGCAGGCGCAGCCGGCCATCGTCGGTATCGGCGCCAGCCCCGGCCTGGCGATCGGCGTGGTGCACAAGCTGGCCGGCCACGACATCGTGGTGGCGGACACGCCGGTGCCGCTGAGCGACGGCGGCGCCCTGCTGCACGACGCCCTGCAGCGCACCCGCGCGCAACTGCAGGCCATCGAGGACGACACCCGGCGCCGGCTCGGCGCCGGCGACGCGGCGATCTTCCGCGCCCAGGCCGAACTGCTCAACGACACCGACCTGATCACCCTGGCCTGCCAACTGATGGTCGAGGGCCACGGCGTGGCCTGGTCCTGGCAGCAGTCGGTCGAGCGCCTGGCCAACAAGCTCTCGGCGCTGGGCAACGCCGTGCTGGCCGGGCGCGCCAGCGACCTGCGCGACGTCGGCCGGCGGGTGCTGGCGCAGCTGGATCCGGGCCTGGCCGGCGGCAGCCTGGAGCAATTGCCCGCCGCGCCGTGCATCCTGCTCGCCCACGACCTGTCGCCGTCGGACACCGCCAACCTCGACACCGGCCGCGTGCTCGGCCTGGCCACCGCGGTGGGCGGACCGACCTCGCATACCGCCATCCTCTCGCGCACCCTGGGCCTGCCGGCGCTGGTCGCCGGCGGCGCCGACCTGCTGGATCTGGAGGACGGCGCCACGGTCATCGTCGACGGCACCAGTGGCCGCCTGTACCTGGCGCCGTCGGAGGCCGACCTGGCCTCGGCCCACGCCTACATCGAAGCGCAGCGGCAGTTGCGCGCGCGCGAGGCCGAACAGCGCAACCAGCCGGCGCAGACCGAGGACGGCCATCGCCTGGAGATCGGCGCCAACGTCAACCTGCCCGAGCAGGTCGCCGCGGCGCTGGCGCAGGGCGCCGAGAGCGTGGGCCTGATGCGCACCGAATTCCTGTTCCTGGAGCGCGGCAGCACGCCCAGCGAGGACGAGCAGTACGCCACCTACACCGCGATGGCGCAGGCGCTGGACGGCCGCGCGCTGATCGTGCGCGCGCTGGACATCGGCGGCGACAAGCAGGTCGCGCACCTGAACCTGCCGCGCGAGGACAACCCGTTCCTGGGCGTGCGTGGCGCGCGCCTGCTGCTGCGCCGTGCCGACCTGCTGCAGCCGCAGCTGCGCGCGCTGTACCGCGCAGCCAAGGACGGCGCGCGCCTGGCGATCATGTTCCCGATGATCACCTCGGCGGCGGAACTGCTGACGCTGCGCGCCGAATGCGAGCGCCTGCGCGCGGAACTGCAGGCGCCGGAAGTGCCGCTGGGCATCATGATCGAAGTGCCGGCCGCGGCGATCCAGGCCGATGCGCTGGCCAAGCACGCGGATTTCTTCTCGATCGGCACCAACGACCTGACCCAGTACACCCTGGCCATCGACCGGCAGAACCCGGACCTGGCCGCCGAGGCCGACAGCCTGCATCCGGCGGTGCTGCGGCTGATCCGCACCACCGTCGAGGGCGCGGCGCGCCACGGCCGCTGGGTCGGCGTGTGCGGCGGACTGGCCGGCGATGCGTTCGGCGCGGCGCTGCTGGCCGGACTGGGCGTGCACGAACTGTCAATGACGCCGAACGACATCCCCGCGGTGAAGGCGCGCCTGCGCGGCAGCCGCCTGGACGCACTGCAGGCGCTGGCGCAACGCGCGCTGGACTGCGCGAGCGCGGCCGAGGTGCGCGCGCTCGACGGCGGAGCCGGCGCATGAGCGTCGACGCTGTCACCGTCACCCTGAACCCGGCGATCGACCTGACCGTGGCGATCGACCGGCTGCAGCCCGGCCAGGTGCACCGTGCGCGCAGCGCCCACGCCATCGCCGGCGGCAAGGGCATCAACGTCGCCGCCTGCCTGGCCGACGCCGGCCTGCGCTGCGTCGCACTCGGCGCGCTCGGCGCCGGCAACGCGCAGGTGTTCGAAGCGCTGTTCGCCGAACGCGGCATCGACGACCGCTGCCTGCGCGTGCCCGGCGACACCCGCAGCAACCTCAAGCTGGTCGCCGCCGACAGCGGCGCCACCACCGACATCAATCTGCCCGGCCTGGCCCTGGACCACACGCAGTTGGACACCATCGGCGCACGCATGGCCGAGCTGCTGCGTCCCGGCCTGCCGGTGGTGCTCAGCGGCAGCTTGCCGGCCGGCCTGGCCGAGGACACCTGGCGGCACCTGCAGGCGCAGGCCGCCGCCGCCGGCGCGCGGGTGCTGCTGGACACCAGCGGCGCGCCGCTGCACGCCGCCCTCGACGCGCCGCGCGCGCAACTGCCGTTCGCGATCAAGCCCAACCGCCACGAACTGGAGGAATGGGCCGGCGCGCCGCTGCCCACCACCGCCGACCTGCTCGGCGCCGCACGCGCGCTGCTGGCACGCGGCATCGGCCTGGTCGCGGTGTCGCTGGGCAGCGACGGCGCACTGTTCGTGCGCGGCGAGCAGGCGCTGCTGGCGCAACCGCCGCAGCTGACCGGCGGCAGCAGCGTCGGTGCCGGCGACGCGATGGTCGCCGGCCTGGTCGCGGCATTGCGCGCCGACGCCGACCTGGCGACCTGCGCGCGCCAGGCCACCGCCTTCGCCGTCGCCACCCTGGGCAGCGGCGTCGCCCGCCGCCTGCCGCGCGAGCGCCTGCCGGCGCTGGCCGCCGCGGTCCGCCTCGAGATCCTGGCATGACTTCCGCCGCGTCGCTGCTGTGCGCCGCGCCCCCTTGCGCTCATCGGGAGCCCGCATGAATCCGATCCTCGTGGTGATCGCCGCCGGCGATCGCAGTACCGAAGCCGTCCTCGCCGCCGAGGCGCTGCGCCATGCCGCCACTGCGCAGGGCGCGGCGCTGCAGGCCGAGGTGCGCACGCCGCAGGGCGTGATCGCGCCGCTGGACCTGGCCGCGGCCCCCGCCGCCGCGCCGTTGCTGCTGGTCGGCGACGGCGATGCCGATGCCGCCCGCTTCGCCGGCCGCAGCGTGCAGCGCAGCAGCCTGGTCGCGGTGCTGGCCGATGCCGGTGCGGTCCTGGCGCCGCTGCTGGCCACCGCCGCGGCGACCGCTGCCGGCGTCCCGGCGTCTGCCGGCGGCACCGAAAGTGCCGGCAAGCGCATCGTCGCCATCACCTCCTGCCCCACCGGCATCGCCCACACGTTCATGGCCGCCGAGGGCCTGCAGCAGGCGGCCAAGGTGCTGGGCCACCAGATCCGGGTGGAAACCCAGGGCTCGGTGGGCGCACAGGACGCGCTCAGCGCCGAGGAGATCGCCGCCGCCGACCTGGTGCTGATCGCCGCCGACCGCGAGGTCGACCTGGGCCGCTTCGGCGGCAAGCGCCTGTTCAAGAGCGGCACCAAGCCGGCGATCAACGACGGCCCGGCGCTGATCCGCAAGGCGCTGGCCGAGGCCAGCGTGCACGCGGCTGGCAACGGTGCCGGCGCCCCGGCCAAGGCCCAGGCCGGCCGCTCCGCCGGCCCCTACAAGCACCTGATGACCGGCGTGTCGTTCATGCTGCCGTTCGTCACCGCCGGCGGCCTGCTGATCGCGCTGGCGTTCGCGCTCGGCGGCATCTATGCCTTCGACGACGCGCACAAGGGCACCCTGGCCTGGTCGCTGTTCCAGATCGGCGCCAAGGCCGGCTTCACCCTGATGGTGCCGGCGCTGGCCGGCTACATCGCCTACTCCATCGCCGACCGCCCCGGCATCGCCCCGGGCATGATCGGCGGCATGGTCGCAGCCAACCTCGGCGCCGGCTTCATCGGCGGCATCTTCGCCGGCTTCATCGCCGGCTACGGCGTGGCCGCGCTGAACCGGGCGATCAAGCTGCCGCGGACCCTGGAAGGCCTGAAGCCGGTGCTGATCCTGCCGGTGCTGGGCACCCTGCTGGTCGGCCTGGCGCTGCTGTACGTGGTCGGCCAGCCGGTGGCCGAGCTGCTGGCCTGGCTCACTGAATGGCTGCGCGGCATGCAGGGCAGCAGCGCGGTGCTGCTCGGCCTGCTGCTGGGCGCGATGATGGCCTTCGACATGGGCGGGCCGGTCAACAAGGCCGCCTACGCCTTCTCCACCGGCCTGATCGCCAGCCAGGTGTACACGCCGATGGCCGCGGCGATGGTCGCCGGCATGACCCCGCCGCTGGGCATCGCCCTGGCCACCTGGGTGTTCCGCAGCCGCTTCACCCAGGACGAGCGCGGCAGCAGCGCCGCCACCGGCGTGCTCGGCCTGGCCTTCGTCACCGAAGGCGCGATCCCCTACGCCGCACGCGACCCGCTGCGCACCATCCCGGCGCTGATGCTCGGCTCGGCGCTGGCCGGGGCCATCTCGATGGCCGCCGGCGCCGAACTGAAGGTGCCGCACGGCGGCGTGTTCGTGCTGCCGATCCCCAATGCGGTCAGCCACCTGGGCATGTACCTGGTGGCGCTGCTCGCCGGCACCGTGGTCACCGCGGTGGCGCTGCGGGTGCTGAAGAAGCCGGTCGTCGCCTAGTCCTGTCCATGTGCCGGCGCGTCGCCCTGGCGATGCCCCTCCCCCCGTCGCCGCTGGCGGCGCGCCGGCCTTTCCCTGCTGAGGAGTTCCGCCCATGTCCCGTTCCCTCGTCTCGCACCTGCCCCTGGCCACCCTGGCGCTGGCCCTGGCCGCGCCGCTGGCCCATGCCCAGGACGCCAGCGACGCGTTCAAGCTCAAACTGGCCTACACCGGCGAGGGCGCGGTCTCGCTGGACGGCGGCAAGCACCAGGGCAGCGCCTACGCCGGGCAGCTGATGTTTGGCACCGACGTGGACCTGCAGCGGCTGATGGGCTGGAACGGCGCCACGCTGAAGGTCTACGGCATCAACCGCCACGGCACCAACCTGGCCAACGGCAACATCGGCAACAGCACCTCGGTGCAGGAGATCTACGGCGGCCAGGGCACGCGGCTGGCCAACTTCACCCTGCTGCAGAAACTGTTCGACGA